>NZ_JAAAJC010000003.1:0-300000 GCF_009900715.1 Halococcus salsus | reverse complement strand
TCGACGGGTCGTCGCGAAGGTCGGCGAAACGCCGCTCGACCTCGAAGGCCGGATGCTTCGATTCCTCGCCAGCCACAGCGACCTGCCGGTTCCCGCCGTCCACCACGCCTCGTCGGACCTGCTGGTCATCGAGTACGTCGAGGGCGAAACGAGCCACGACGCGGCCGTCGCGAGGGACGCGGCCGACCACCTCGCCGCGCTCCACGACCGGCAGGCTTCGAGCTACGGCTTCGAACGCGACACGGTCGTCGGGCCGGTTCACCAGCCGAACCCGTGGACCGATTCCTGGGTGGAGTTCTACTGCGACCACCGCCTCCGCCAGGTCCTCTCGGCTCGGTCGTTCGCCCCGGAGATCGGCGAACGGGTCGAGTCCGTCTGTGCCGACCTCGACGACCTCCTCGCCGAACCGGACTCCCCATCCCTGATCCACGGCGACGTCTGGACCACGAACGTCCTCTCGCGCGACGGCCGCGTCACCGCGTTCCTCGACCCCGCGGTCTACTACGCCCACCCCGAGGTCGAACTCGCGTATATCGACTGGACCGGCACCTTCGGCGAGGCGTTCTTCGAGCGCTATCGGGAACATCGCGGGATCGAGCCCGAATTCTTCGAGCGCCGGCGCTACGTCTACCGGCTCTACCCGCTCCTGATTCACGTCTCGCTGTTCGGCGGCCGCTATCACGACGCGCTCGACCGGACCCTCGACCGACTCGGCTACTAAGGCGTCACCTCGCCTTCGTCGGTCGGAAACACTCCGACTGTCGTCGCTACGAGAACCGACGTTTCATCCGGGCGAACAGCCCCTTCCGCGGGTCGCCGCCGATCTGGTCCGGGCTGAGGTCGTCGTAGCCCGTCTGCGCGCTCGCGTCGGCCTCGTCGTTCTCGTCCACGCTCGACTCGGCGGGTTCGGTCTCCGTCGTTTCCGTCTCGGCCGTGTCGCTCGCTTTCGCTCCCCCGCCGGTCTCCTCGGCGCGCTCGAACAGCGACTCGGTGTCGTTGATCGCGGCCTTCACGGTGGCCTTGACGACGGGGACGGCCGCGGCCTCGAACCGGTCGCGCGAGACCGCGGTGTCGGCGGCGATGATCGCCGCGTCCGCGTCGGCGATCGTTGCCTTGTCGAGTTCGTTCTCGGCCCCCATCGCCCCCTGGATCTCGACCTGAATCTCGTGACCCAGCCGGTCCGCGGTCTGTTCGAGGCTCTCGGCGGCCATCTGACTGTGTGCGATACCGGTCGGACAGGACGTGACTGCGACGAGTTTCATTGGTCTCGGTCTCCGTTGGCTTCTGTGAGCAGTTCGTACACTTCTCCTTTCGTGCTCGCGTCGAGCGCGCGCTCGGCGAGGCGTTCGGCCTCGGTCGAATCGATCGCCTCGATCCGGGTTTTGACCTCGGGGAGGGTGACGGCGCTCATGCTCAGCTCGTCGAACCCGAGGCCGACGAGGAGCTCGGTCAGCGCGGGGTCGCCCGCCATCTCGCCGCACATCCCGACCCACGTGTCGGTACCCTCGGTGGCCGCGACGACCTGCCGGAGCGCGCGCACCACGGCGGGCTGACAGGGATCGTGGAGGTCGGCGACGCGCTCGTTCCCCCGGTCGGCGGCCATCACGTACTGCGTGAGGTCGTTCGTGCCGACCGAGAGGAAGTCCGCACGGGCGGCGAGGTCGGGTGCCAGAAACGCCGTCGCCGGCGTCTCTATCATCGTCCCGATCTCGGATCGTGCGACGGGCTCGCCCGCCGATTCGAGCTCCGCGACCACTTCCTCGACCCGCTCGCGCCCGGCCTCGAACTCCTCGACCGTGGCGACCAGCGGGAACATGATGGCCAAATCCCCTTCAGCCTCGCCCGCGGCACGGACCAGCGCCCGGAGCTGGGTCTCGAACAGTTCATCATCGACGCCGAGCGACCGCCGGATCCCGCGCTCGCCGAGGAACGGGTTCTCCTCCGCAGGCAAATTGAGGTAGGGGATCGGCTTGTCGCCCCCGATGTCGAGGGTGCGGACCACCACGCGACCGTCGGGGAACGCCGCGAGCGCCTCGCGGTAGGCCTCGTACTGCTCCTCTTCATTGGGAGGTTCCTCTCGATCGAGGAAGAGGAATTCCGTCCGATACAGCCCCACGCCGTCGGCCCCGCGTTCGGTCGCGCCCTCGATCTCGACCGGCTGGCCGACGTTCGCGGCCACCTCGATCGCCTTCCCATCCGCCGTCGTCACCGGCTCGTGGCGGACCTCGGCACGGTCGGTCTCGGCCGCCCGCTTGCGGGTTCCCTCGTTTGGTTCGACGACCACCTCGCCCGCCTCACCGTCCACGACTACTGTGGTATCGTCCTCGATCCCGAGGAGGTCGTCACCGACGCCGACGACGGCGGGCAGCGCGAGCGACCGCGCGAAGATCGCGGCGTGAGAGGTCCGCCCGCCCGTGGCGGTGACGAACCCCGCCACCGAATCGGGATCCAACTGGGCGGTGTCGCTCGGGGTGAGCCGCTCGGCGAATACAACCGTTCCGTCGGGCAGCCCCGAGAGGTCCAGCCGCTCCGCGCCGACGAGGAGCCGCACGAAGCGGTCGCGGACGTCCCGGAGGTCGTCGGCGCGTTCGGCCATCCGGCCCTCCATTCCCTCGAACTGCTCGATACCGCTCGCGAACCCCTCCTTGACGGCGTGTTCGGCCGGCAGCCCGCTATCGATCCCGTTCTCGACCTCACCCTCGATCTGCGGGTCGTCGAGAAACTGGATGTGGGCGTCGAACACCGCGGCCTCGTCGCTCCCGACGCGCTCGGCCGCCCGGTCGCGTTCGGTCTCCAACTCCTCTCGCGCCCGCTCCCGCGCCGACTCGAACCGTTCGCGCTCCGTATCCGAGTCGACCGTCTCGCTTGCCGGCGGGTCCGGGAGGTCGACGGCCTCGTCGGGCTGATACCAGACGACGCTACCGACGGCCGAGAGCGGTGTCGCACCGATACCACGCAGGGTTCGTTCGGTCATGGGACGGTGATTACTCCTCGCCCTCCGGCGTCGAGAGCACGGTTTCGAGTGCGTCGAGCGCGGCCTCCTCGTCCTCGCCCTCGGCAACCAATCGTACCTCCTCGTCGTGGCCGACGCCGAGGCTCGTGACGGCGAGCATGCTCCGCGCGTCCACGAGGTCGCCGTCGACGGGTCCGACCTCGATGTCACAGTCGTACTCGTTCGCGGTCTGGACGAACTCGGAGGCGGGCCGGGCGTGGAGGCCGGCCTCGGGGACCACCGTCACCGTGCGTTCAGTCATCGTCTATCGCCGCCTCCATCGTGGCCTGCACGTCCTCGGCGGTCTCCGCTTCGTAGAGCGACTCGCGAACGTCGTCGTGCATCAGCGAGCGCGAGAGCGACGCGAGGATCCCGAGGTGTTCGTCGCTGCCGCCCTCGGGGACCAGGATCATGAAGACCAGGTGGGCGGGTTCGTCGTCCATCGAGTCGAAGTCGAGGCCCGCCGACGACCGGCAGAAGGCCACCGAAGCCTGGTCGATGGCGTCCGTCTGCGCGTGGGGGATCGCGATCCCCTTGCCGACGCCGGTGGTGGTCTCCTCTTCGCGTTCGAGGAGCGCCGCGAGCGCCGCCTCGCGGTCGTCGACGCGCCCGGCGTCGACCACCACGTCGAGGAGGGACTCGATCGCGGCCTCCTTCTCGGCGGGTGGCTCGTCGAGCGTGATCAGGTCGGTCGGCATCAGTTGGTCGATGTCGTAGAGCATTGCATGTTCCATCTCGTGGCTATATGATGTGTGTTGTGTTCGATCGTGGCGTTAGTCGTCCGCCGACCGCGGTGTCTCCGCCGCCCCGGTCGTCCCGCTCCCGCGTTCGAGGTCCGCGACGGTGACCTCGAAGTCGGGCTTGAGGAGCGTCGCGATCACGGCCGTCACGAGCGTTCCGAGGACGATACACCCGAGGAAGGCGAACGGCTGGTTCGAGAGCGGGACCACGAAGATCCCGCCGTGCGGGGCCGGCATCGTGACCCCGAGCCCCATCGACGTCGCGCCGCCGACCGCGCTCCCGGCGACGATCGCGGGGATGACGCGGAGCGGGTCGGCCGCGCCGTAGGGGATCGCCCCCTCGGTGATGAACGAGAGCCCGAGCGGGACGGCGCTCTTGGCGTTCTCGTACATCTCCGCGGTGTACTTCTGCGGCGCGACGAAGTTCGAGAGCGCGAGCCCCAGCGGGGGGATCATCCCGCCGATCATCACCGCCGCCATCGGCGCGTAGATCTGCTCGGTGATGAGGCCCACCGAGAAGACGTAGGCGACCTTGTTGATCGGCCCACCCATGTCGAGCGCCATCATCCCGCCGAGGATCGCACCGACGAGGAGCGCCTGGCTCCCCTGCATCCCACTCAGGAAGCTCGTGAGCCCGGCGTTCGCGATGGCCACCGGCACGCCGAGTACGAAGATCACGATCGGCGAGAGGATCACCATCGTCAGGACCGGGACGATCAGCACGGGCATCATCGGCTTGATGAATTCGGGGACCGAGCGCCGCTTGAACCAGCGCGCGACGTAGCCCGCGAGCAGCCCGGCGACGAGCGCGCCGAGGTAGCCCGCCCCCGCCTCACCGCCCGAGAGCCCGACGACGTCGCCGGCCGCCTTGAGCACCTCACCCTGCTGGATGATGTACGACAGGAGGAACCCGGGGGCGAGCCCGGGTCTGTCGGCGATCGCGTACGCGATGTAAGCCCCGAGGATCGGGACCATGATCGTCAACCCCGCGTTGCCGACCTGCGCGAGGAACCAGCCGAGGGTCCCCGTCGCGTCGAACACCGACCTGACGTCGCCGAAGACCGACGCCGACGCGTAGGCCAGCGCGAGGAAGATCCCGCCGATCGTGACGAACGGGATCATGTGCGATACGCCGGTCATCAGGTCCTCCTTCACCGACGTGAGATACGACCTGATCGCCGCCTCCATCGAATCGCTGGTGGCCATGGAACTCTCCTCGACGATCGTCCTATATCGCCTAAATACTACCGAACGTGATCGTTTCCGATCGAGATCCCGCGAACGACGGGAAACCGTGCAAACGGTCGATCCGTCCCGGTCCCGGGCTCAGCCCACGTCACCGACGGACGACCGAGCGGGGATCGTGGTGCCGGGGACGCCGACGACGCGGGACGCGACGGTGACCCCGCGCCGGAGCGCGTCCTCGCCGGTCTCCCCGTTGGCGAGCGCCGCCAGCACGCCCGCGAGCAGCGCGTCGCCCGCCCCGACCGTATCGACCACCTCGGTTTCGGGGGCCGGAACGTGGACGGTCCCGGACCGCGTGGCGACGAGCGCGCCGTCAGCACCCAGCGAGGCGACGACCCGCTCGAAGCCGGTCGCCCGAAGCGTCTCCGCGGCCCGGGCGCACTCCTCGACGGTCGCGGTCGGCGCGCCCGTCGCCGCCGCCAGCTCCGCCCGGTTCGGTTTGCAGAGCGTGTAGCTCCCCGTGAGCCGGTCGAGCTGCTCGCCGCCGACGTCGACGACCGTCTCCCGGTCCGTCGAGGCCGCGATCCGGTCGATGGCCTCGATCCCGAGGCTCGGGGGCAGGCTCCCCGCCACGACGACCGTCTCGGGGTCGTGCGCCTCGATCCGGTCGATCACCCTGTCGACGACCGCCCCATCGACCGACGGGCCGCGGTGGTTGACCTTGTACTCCGTGTCGGTGAGGACGGTGGTGTTCAGCCGGGTTCGGCCGTCGGTCTCGACGAAATCGTGTGGGATCCCGTCGGCCGTCAGCCGCCTCGCCACGAACTCCCCGAGGAAGCCACCCAAAACTCCTGTAGCCAGCGTCTCGGCACCGAGCCCGTCGAGGTACTTCGCGACGTTGATCCCCTTCCCACCGGCGTCGAACCGCGCCTCGCTCGCGCGCTGGACGCGTCCGGCTTCCAGGGCTTCGTCGAGGCGAACCGTGTGGTCGACGGCGGGGTTCAACGTCACCGTCAGGATCACGATTCACCCACCAGCATTCGGACGTCGGCGTTCTCGAGCGACTTGCGTTCGGTCTCGCCGGGCGGTCGGTCCGTGACGAACGTGTCGATGGCCGCGAGGTCGGCGAACCGGACCACGCTGCGTTCGCCGAGTTTGGTGTGGTCGGCGACCAGTACGACCCGCTTCGAGCGCTCGATCATGAGCTCCTTCATCCGGGCCTCCGCCTCGTTCGGCGTCATCAGCCCGTCGGCGTCGACCGCGTTCGTCCCGAGCACGAGGAGGTCGAAGCGCATCCGTTCCATGAACCCCTCGGCGGTCGGGCCCACCAGGGCCCGCGTTCTGCCGCGCAGCGTTCCGCCGGTGAGCTTCACGTCGCGGTCCTCGGCGGCGAGTTCGAGCGCGACCAGCGGCGAGTTCGTGACCGCCAGGGCGGCCTCGTCGGTCGATAGCCGCTTCGCGACCTCCATCGTGGTCGTCCCCGCGTCGAAGAACACCACCTGCTCGCCGACCATCTCCGCGGCCGCGCGCTCGGCGATCGTCGCCTTCTCGGTGAGGTTCCGGATCCCCTTTTGCTGGTGGCTCCGTTCGCGGCCCACGCTCGTCACCGGCACCGCGCCGCCGTGGGTGCGTTCGACCAGGCCCTCGTCCGCGAGCGCGCCGAGGTCGCGACGAACGGTCGCCTTCGAGACCTCGAGTTCCGTGGCGAGCTCGTTCACCGAACAGCCCCCGTTCTCGGACACCAGCTCGATGACCGTCCGTCTCCGCGTGGCGGGTAGCATGAATGGTCGTCGGCTACCGTTTTCGTTTCTGCAATCTTAGTCGTTTTCCCGTTCGTTTCCGATCGAAATATAGCGTACGAACGTCGTTCTCGCGTCGCCGACCGTCGCCAGTCTCTTCGACAGCTCTTCCCGCGCCTTCGGTCGCGTCCTCCCGGGGGCGGAGTGGCCAATCACGAGCGGTCAGCTGCGTTCGCGTGCGTCAGGACGTCGACTGTGACGTCGGGACCTGATAGAGCACTACGCGACCGACCAGGAGGACGAGCGCACCGACGCCGACACCGAGCAGCGTCGCGGGCACGCCGAACAGGGCTCCGCCCGCGAGCGCGGTGCCGACGCCGACCACCCCGCCGAGCACCATCGAGGCGAGGATGACCCGGCCGTCGAACCCGCGCCAGTAGAGCGCGACGTAGACGGGTAGAAGAAGGCCAGTGGTGAGCAACACCGCCCGGAAGCTGTAGAGGTCGAAGATCGTTCCCGGCGGGTTCGCGCTGATGGCGGTCGCGAGCAGCCCGAAGACCACCGTGGCGTACCGCGAGACCTTGAGTTGGTGTTCGTCCGAGGTGTTCGGCCGGAAGTAGTCGTAGATGTCCCGGCTCACCGTCACCCCGAGCGCGTGGAGACGGGTGTCGGTGGTCGAGAGGATGGCGCTCATGATCCCGAGGATGACCACCGTCCCGATCAGCGTCGGCATGTACTCGGTGATCAGTATCGGGAACGCCCGGTCGGTGTTGGTGACCGTGACCCCCGCGTTGTCGAGCGTGACACCCGTTGCAGCACCCAAAACTGTTGTGACGACGAGGAAGCTCCCGATGATCACCCCGCCGGCCGCGAGGTGGAACTTCGTGGTCTCGACGTCCTTCGTGGCGTTGATCCGGATGATGACGTTCTGTCCAGTAAAAATCGTCCCGAAGAAGCCGAGGATCGAACTCACGATCGTGATCAGGGTGTACTGGCCGCCGAGCGGGGTGACGTTCTGTGGGTCGATGGCGGCGAACTGGGTGTTCGTCGCGGTGAATCCACCCAAGTCGACGACGAGGTAGGCTGCTGTGAGGGTCATCAGCGCCACCATCACCGTCCCCTGGAGCAGGTCGGTCCAGGCCACGCTCACGAGCCCGCCGAGCACCGTGTAGGCGATGAAGACGATCCCGATGACCCAGACCATGTACTCGTAGGGAACCCCCGTGATGGCGGTGACGAGCACGCTCGCGCCGACGAGCTGGATGATGAGGTAGACCCAGGCGTTGCCGAACAGGATCGCGCCGGTCACGGGACGGGCGTACTCCCGGCCCGTCACGTTGGCGACGATATCCGAGAGGGTGACCTTGTCGAGCGCTCTGACCTTGTGGGAGACGAAGTACAGTCCACTAATACCGAGCGCCAGCCCGAAGTTGACGCCGACGAGGATCGCGTAGCCCACCTGCGAGGTCTCGCCGATGACGCCAATGGCGGCGACGGCGCTGAAGAAGTTCGCCACCAGCGACCACGTCGCGAGCCACTTCCCGAGATTTCTGCCGTAGACCCAGAAGTCGTCCTTGGTCTTCGTCCTGGTGTAGCCCCACAGCCCGATCCCGAGCACGAGGAGGAGGTAGACGATGAACGCGCCGAGGTAGACCTGATTGACCATCTATTCGGCGGCCTCCTCGCCGGGGAACGGCTTGCCCATGATGGTGTGGACCACCACGTAGTGGATCGCGCCGAGGCTTCCCGCGAGAACCGTCGCGACCGCCATCACGAAGGTCGTCGTCGGGAGTCCGAACACGTCGAGTATCGGTATCACGCCACAACCCATCCCCGACTCCCGTAATAAATCCACCGGCCGGGGTTCCTTTCTCCTCCCTCAGAACCCGTCGGCGGCGTAGGCGGTCATGACCCGGCGTTCGACCCGTTGGAGCCGGTCGCTCACGGTGCCCGGCGCGAGGTCGAGCCGCTCGGCGAGCGCGCGGTGGGTCGTCCCGCGCGGCACCTCGTAGTACCCCTCCCGGACCGCCAGGTCGAGCAGCGCCGCCTGGCGCTCGGTGAGGAGGGCGTCGTCTCCAGCCGGATCGAACTGCCCCACCCGCTCGACCGACAGCGAGACCCGCTCGGGCAGTGCCGCCACCGCCCGCCGGATGCCGATGGCGGTGCCGACCACCGTGAGCTGGGTCCGCGGTTCGTCGGCGGGTCGGTGGTCGATCGGCCAGTCGACCACGATGTCGTTCCGATACAGGATCGAGAGCAGGTCGCCGATGAGGCCCGCGCTCCGGTAGTGGGCGTAGACGATGCCGTGCTCGCCGGTGCCGGCGACGTCGTAGCGTTCGACCCGGTCGCTCGCCGCGAGGAGTTCCCGCGCGACGTCGAGGTCGCCCCGGAGGTCGGAGAGCCCGACGTACCGCCCGTCGTCGACCGGCCCGAGGTACCGGGTCGATTCGATCGACACCGTCTCCGACCGGTCGAACCGGGCGACGACGGGGTCCGCTGCCATCCCGGTCAACGACACCGTCGCGGAACGGAGGGTCTCGGCGGCCATGCCACCGCTTCGGGACCCACCCCGGTAGCTCCTCGGCTTCGGGTCGCGCCGGTTCGGTGATCGTATAATGGGTTCCATCATGCTAGGGGGAACTCCCAACCCTGCCGCCCGTGTAGGGGGATCTGTATGAGTAACGATACAGCGGACGTCGAGTACCCGCCCGGCCCGTCGGGGCTTCCCGTGGTCGGGTCGATGCCCAGGTCGGTCCTCGAAGGGCTGGCGTTCAGGGAGCGGATGGCGAACGAGTACGGCGACGTCGTCCACTGGGAGAGCCCACAGGGACCGGTCTACCAGCTCAACCACCCGGACGACATCGAGCACGTGCTGGTCCACAACAACACCAACTACGTGAAGGGCCAGCAGTTCCAGCGCGTGCTCGGTCCGCTCACCGGCAACGGCATCCTCAACAGCGAGGGCGAGGCGTGGCGTCGCAACCGCCACCTCGTCCAGCCGTCCTTCCACCCGAAGCGGATCCAGGTCTACGCCGACATGATGACCGAGTTCACCGATACGATGCTCGCGGACTGGCAGGACGGCGAGACGCGCGCGATCCACGAGGACATGATGGAACTCACCCTCCGGATCGTCTCACAGGCGCTGTTCGGCGTCGACATCGACCGGTACGTCGACGACATCGAACGCGCCGTCAACGCCTTCCTGCCGGCGACCTCGAGCCTCCCGAACCTCCTGCTCCCGGAGGCGGTTCCCCTGCCCTCCCGCCGAAAGATGGCTCGCGCCCGCGAGACCCTCGACGGCGTGGTGGACGAGATCATCCGTGAGAAGCGCGCCGACCCCGGCGAACACGACGTGATCTCGATGCTGCTCGCCGCCCGCGACGACGACGGTGACCCCCTCTCGGACGAACAGATCCGCGACGAGGCGATCACCCTCATCACGGCGGGCCACGAGACGACGGCGGTTTCACTCACGTACACCACCTACCTCCTCGCCCAGCACCCGGAGGCCGAGACGAAACTCGTCGCGGAGCTCGACTCGGTCCTCGACGGCGAGCGCCCGACGATGGCCGACCTCCCCGACCTCACCTACACCGAACGGGTCGTGAAGGAGTCCATGCGGCTCTTCCCGCCCGTCCCCGGGATCGTCCGGGAGGCCGAGGCGGCCGACGAACTCGGCGGCTACCCGGTCCCGGCCGGCGCGAAGGTTTTCATGAATCAGTGGGTGGTTCATCGCGACGCCCGCTGGTACGACGACCCGCTTGCGTTCGACCCCGACCGCTGGACGCGGGCGTTCGAGAAGTCGCTGCCACACCTCGCGTACTTCCCGTTCTCGGCCGGCCCGCGCCGGTGTATCGGCGACCGGTTCGCGATGCTCGAAGCCCGCCTGCTGCTGGCGACGGTCTACCAGGACTACCACCTCGAACTCGCCTCCGACCGGAACCTCGAGGTGGTCCCGACGGTGACCTCCCGACCGAAGGAACCCGTCTCGATGGTGGTTCACGAACGGTCCGCGACCGGGTCGTCGTAGGGGAGCGTCGCCGCGAGCCGCCTCGCGACCGACGGACTCACCAGTCCGGCCATCTCCATCGCCTCCGCCTCGTGTTCGTCGAGTTCGAGGACGCTCCGGAAGAACCACGAGACGGTGACGTAGGTCTCGTGGAGCGTCGCCGCGCGTTCGCGGCCCGATTCCGTCAGCGTCGCTCCGTGATACGGCTCGTAGGTCACCGACCCCTCGCTTTCGAGCCGCTGGAGCATCTCGGTGACCGTCGCCGGCGACTTCCCGAGGAGGTCGCCGATGGCACCCGGCGCGACCGGTGGCTCCCCCCGCTGTGCGAGGATGTAGACCGCCAGCAGGTACTGCGCCGTTCCGCTCATCGGCGTTCGACGGGTCGGCGCTCGCTCGTCCCCGGACCCCCTCCCGAACCGATCGGAGGGGTTCGCGAACCGTCGATGCACGGCCGGGTCCCGCCGAGCTCGGTCACGGGACTGCCCCCCGCCGTGACCTCGCTGGTTTCGTGCCGTCGCGCGACATATCTTTAGGCAAACCTAAAAACTGTTAACCGTTCCGGTTCCCCGGTCACGGCGAACTCGACGGTGCCGACTCCCGACCACTCGCTCGAACGGAGCATTTCACAACAGTATGTTTACACTTTAATCCGGGATCGAGCGCGTTCACGAACGGAGATGGGAACGAAGCCCCTCGCGGACCGTGCGAGATGGACCGAAAACGATCGCTCAGTCTCGCGTTCCGGCCGACACGACGAACGCGAACCGACTGGCGGTGGACGACCGCCCGAGCGGCCGGTGGGTGGCCGATGACGGACCAGGGTACCGGGTCGTGGCTCGCCGCCCGGTTCGACGTCTCGTTCGACCGGACGACCGCGGCCGTGGCGGCGATGGTCCTCCTCGACGTGGTCTGGTGGCTGCTGGTGGCCGACGGCCACCTCCCGATGCCGGGGATGATGTGGCTGATGGAGGCGGGAATCCCGATGGCCGCACCGGGGGCGATGGAACGCGGGGTGTTCCACGTCGGCACGCTCGGCGCGGTCGCGGGCTACCTCGTGATGTGGGGGGTGATGATGTGGGCGATGATGCAGCCCGCGATGACCCGGTTCGTCCGGGAGTACGCCGCCGCCCACGAGGGGTCGGCGCTCGCGGTCACGACCGCCGTCACGGGTTTTCTCGGTGGCTACTCCCTCGTCTGGCTGGGCTCCGGCGTGCTCCCGCTCGGGCTCGACGCGGCGTTGCCGGGTGGTATCTACGGGGTCACGCGTGCCCACACCGCCCTCGTCGTCGGTGGTGCCCTCGTCTGCTGTGGGCTCTACCAGCTCTCGTCGTTCAAGCAGTCCCGGCTGCGGACGTGCTGTGCGTCCGTCGACGCCCACACCAACGGCCTCGGTGCCGGCTTCGCCAACGGGCTGGTCCACGGGGGCAGCTGTGTGCTGGTCTGCTTCGGGCCCTTCTTCCTCCTCATGCCGTTCTTCGGCGAGATGAACCTCGTCTGGATGGTGGTTCTGACCGGCGTGGTCGCGCTCGAACGCCTCCCCGACTGGGGCCGCGAGGTCGCGACCGCGACGGGACTCGCGGCGTTCCTCGCCGGCCTCGCGGTACTCCTCGTCCAGCCTCCGCTCCCGATCGCCTTCGGGATGTAGGCTCCGCGTCGGCCACCGCTTTCCCACAATAGCCCATCGTTCTATACCGACGAAACGTTTTTTACGAAAGGATTGAATTTGGTTTATCACAGGATCGGACCGGATGACGCGCACTCCTGCGCGGATGACGTCCCATGGCCCAGTGCAGCGGTCGTGCCGCCGATCGGGAGTGGCCACCACCGACCGGCGACTTCTCTCGCCACTCCCCCGAGGGGGGCCATCCCCCGCGGCATCGACCGGACGGGTGACCAGTCCCCGCGCTGCCACGGCTCCTCTCGCCGGGCCGTGGAACGGCTCCGGACATCCCGACCGGGAGGACGAACAATGATAGGAGAAGACGCTTTCTGTCCCAAGACGGGTGCATCGCTTTCCGACGAACGATACTACGACGAGACCGGGCGACCGAAGCGGGTCGTCACCGCGGACGAGCGCTCGCTCGCGGCCCAGGCCGCGGGCGAGTTCACGACCGGCGCGGTCCGGTCCTCGAAGGCCGCGCTGTTCAACCGGTTCCGTGACTGCCACGACCGTCACCGGCCCGCCGACGACCGGCTCTACCGAAAGGCGGCGCTGGCGCTCGCACGCCTCAAACGGGTGGGCGAGGGGGCCGAGTCCTGGGACGTCCACGTCTGGTACGCGCTCCGACGCCGGCTCGCGACCGCCGGCTACGACGTCGACTGGATGCACGCCCACGTCGAGCCCCGGTGTCCGCGGTGTCACGGGCGGCTTCGGTACGAACAGTACGAGACCGGCATCACCGCCCGGTGCGTGAGAGGCTGCGACGACGGGGCCGACCAGCTCCCCGCCATCCGCGAGACGGTCGCCGCCCTCTACGGCCGCGCGTTCGACGACGCGGTCGACCCGGACGCGTTCGTCCAGTTCTGAGCCGCGTCCCTCTCACCGGACGACGACCGGGCCGTTGCTCCCCGATACGGTGTCGATAGTTGCACTGCCGATGCCATAAAACCGAAGTCGTCGGGATTCGTGCGTAAAATCGACCATGAACCCACCCGAGACGCCGCCGGAGCGGCTGTCCGAGCGCGAGCTGTTCACGGAGCTGGTCGACCTGCTCGACGAACCCGACGACCCCGAAGGCTACACCGAGGCCCGCTTTCGCGCGCGCCGCGCAGCTCTCCTCGCCGAGGTGGGCGACCGCCTCGAAACCCTCGAAGCCGTGAAGTCGCTGCTCGAACCCGTCGAGCCCGCTTCCGACGGCGTCACGGAGATCGAGATGGAGTCCGACCGGGAGCCCTGAGAGCCCGCGACCTCGCACGAGAACCGGTGTTCCGTCCGGCGGGACTGACTGTCGCGGCGGACGGCCGACGGTGTTTTTCAGCCCCCGCCGTCGATGGGCGTTACGGACCGGGCCGACGCAGCGGCTGCGGATGACCGCCCGGGTGACCCACCGACCGGTGACGCATTTCGACCGATGGTGAGCCTGTTACTCGCACTCTACCTGCTGTATCGACGACGAACGACCGACGGATCGGAGCTCGACGGCTCCGACCCGGACGACGCCGACGACCCGGACGCCACGCCCGCCCGATGACGGCGGGCGCGGCACGATGTTCTCCCCGATGCATGCATACATCACTACAACGACAAGTCACGACGATCGAAACGAATCACGCGACACGACGGCCGTGCGCCCCCGACCGACGGGCGCGCGGCCGGGGGGTGTGAGCCCGGTGGCGCGCAAGGACATGCGGCTCGTCGAGGTGATCACGATGTCGCGCTCGACCCGCGAGACCGTGATGGAGGTACTCGACGACAACGACCTGGACTACACCGTCTCCGACCGAACCGACGACCCGGAGACCTCCGCGACGGTCTCGTTTCCGGTGCCGGCGAACGCCGTCGAACCGATCCAGACCGAACTCGCGAACCTCGACCTCGGTGCGGACATGTACACGGTGGTCGTCGAACCCGAGACCGTCACCTCAGAGCGACTTGGGCCCTCGGACGACCGCTTCGAGCAGGTCGAGGGGCTGGGCCACCAGGGGATCTCGCGCGGCGAACTCCACTCGAAGGCCGCCGACCTGATCCCCGACCCGGCGATCTACTCGCTTCTGACGGCGGTGAGCGCGGTGGTCGCCACGGGCGGCGTGATGCTCGAATCGGTCTCCGTGCTCGTCGGCGCGATGGTGATCGCGCCGCTGATCGGCCCGCCGATGGCGACCTCCGTGGCGACCGTGATCGACGACCAGAAGCTCTTCGTCCGGAGCCTGAAGTTCCAGGCGCTCGGCGCGGCCGTCGCGGTCGCGAGCGCGGTCGGGTTCGCGCTGGTCGTCAGAACCACGCATCTCGTCCCCACCGGCATCGACCTCGAAGCGGTGCTCGGCCTCAGCAACTACACCGCGTCGAGCTTCCTGCTCGTCGTGGTGGCGCTGAGCGCGGGCTTCGCGGGCGCGATCAGCCTCTCGACCTCCGCCAACATCGGGCTGGTCGGCGTGATGATCGCCGCCGCGATGATCCCGCCGCTCGGCGTGGTCGGCGTCGGTATCGCGTGGGGTCGACCCACCGCCGTCGTCGGCTCCATGGCGGTGGTCCTCCTGAACGTGCTCTCGATCAACCTCGCGGCGATCATCTGTCTCTGGTATCTCGGCTACCACCCACGGAGCTGGTCCGAACTCCGGAAGGCCCGGAGCACGATGCTGCGCCGCGCGGTCGTGCTCGCGGCGGCGGTGGTGGCGCTGGTGACCTTCCTCGCCCACCTCGCGACCGGCAGCCTCGCGGACCTCATCGCGATAGTTCCCTACCTATGACCGACGACATCCAACCAGCGGACTCGACGAACGGGACGAGTTCGACCGGACCGACCGAACCGACGCACAGCGACGCGAACGACACGACCGACACCGACGAACCGAACCGCTTCACTTTCGAATCGCTCTACCCCGTCGTTCGGGTGGTCACGACGCTCCTCGTCGAGCTCCTCTGGCTTGCGGGGCGACTAGTGATAATAGGCGGGCGGCTCGCGGTCTCGTTCCTCACCGAACGCGAGCGACGGATCCGTGCTCAGCGGTGGTTCCTGCTCGAAGGCAGACGCTGGACGATCGTCGGCGGGCTGGTTGGCGGCATCGTGGTCGTCGCGTTCGGGCTGAGCCTCACGGGGGTGTTCGGGATCGACCGGAGCGACTTCGTGACGAGCATCTTCACCACCGTGATCGCGGGGCTGTTCTCGTTCGTCCCGATCATCATCGCGGTCAACCAGCTCACGATTTCCCAGCTCTTCGGGACGCCCGACGACCTCCGCGAACAGATCCACGGCATCGCGGCCTTTCGCGCCACCATCGAGGACCGCCTCCCCGGCACCGCGGTGAGCCCCACCGACCCCGGGCGATTCGCGGCGCTCGCCAACGGCGTGCTCTCGAAGCGGGCCGCCGAACTCGAACGCGCCTGCACGGATATCGGCGACGAGGCGCTCGAAATCCGTATCGAGCGCTACGCCCGGCGGGTCATCACCGCGACCACGCGGCTCGAAGGCCGCCTCGACGGCGACCGCCTCCGGCTGATGGAGGTCCTGTTGCCGATGATGGGCGACGGCTACTCCGAGAACGTCAACGAGGCGCGCCGGATCCAGACCGAGTACGAGCTCCCCGAGCGCGCCGACGACCTCCTCGCCGACCTCCGCGACCTCTTCGTCTCGATGGACGTCATCCGGCAGTACTTCAAGGCGCTCTACATCAAACAGGAGCTCGCGCGGCTCTCGCGGCTGATCGCGTACACGGGAATGGCCGCGTTCCTCGTCTCGCTGTTCCTGGTCCTGCTGTTCGCCAACGGGGTTCCGGCGGGCGGCTACGGCACCGGGATGCTGTTCGTCGTGAGTGCCGCGCTCGGGGTGGCCTCGCTCCCCTTCGCGGTCTTCTTCGCCTTCATCGTCCGGATCGCCACCATCGCGAAACGCACCGCCGCGCCGGGCGCGTTCACGCCGCGCGGCGAGACCCCGGACTACATCGAGGCCCTCCGGGACTCCTCGCGGGAGCGCCCATGAGTCCCGACACCGCTCACGGCTACACGCGCCGGGCGGCGCTCGCGCTCGCGGGCGGCGTCACGGTCGGTCTCGCGGGCTGTCTGGGCGGTTCGACCACCACCCACGGCTGGCAACGGGTCTCCTCCCCGACGAGGAAAGCGCTCCGCGACGTGGTGTTCACCGGCCGCGGCCCGGTCGCGGCCGGCGAGGGCGGTCGCGTGCTCGCCCGCACCGACGACGACTGGGAGACGGTCGTCGAGCGCGGACCCGGGAACGCGAGCAACGGCCTCACCGGCGCGGCTACGACGGGCGACGGCGAGCGGGTCTGGGTCTGCGGCGACAGCGGTGCGGTCGGGCGCTACGACGTCCGGAGCAAGGCGATCACCGACCACTCCGCCCCGAAGGGGAAGACGAGTTCGTGGGCGGACGTCGCGGTCGTCGGCCGCGCGGGCGACGAGCGCGTTCTCCTCCTCAACGGCTCCGGCGAGCTCCTCCCCGGCCGCGTCTCCGGGGAGTCCGTTCGGTGGGGCACCGTCACGAAACCCTCCGGCGGGGACAGCGCCGACGCCATCGCCGCCCGCCCGCGGGCGAGCTACCTCTGTGACTCGACCGGGAGCGTCTACCGCGGCTCCGCGAACGGCCAGTGGCGGTCGGTGGGCATCGACGACGTGAGCACGACCCTGCACGACGTCGCCATGCTCGACGCGGAGACGGTCACGACCGTCGGCGACGACGGCTCGGTGTTCGTTTACGATGGGTACGACTGGCTCGCGGTCGCCTCGGTCGGGAACGCGCTCCACGCGGTCGACCGCCGTGGCGGTCGCGGCGTCGCCGTCGGCCCCGGTGGCACGGTCGTGGCGGCCGACGGCACCGAGTGGACGACGTCCGAGACACCGGTCTCGACGACACTCCACGGCGTCGCGCTCGGGACCGTCGAGTACGCCGACGTCGCCGTCGGTGCCGATGGAACCGTTCTGGAGAACTTCGCGTGAGGACGGCCCGCGCCGACGTGACGAAAATATCGACGATCGCAACGTTTTATTACACCCGAGAATCTACGCAACGATGCACGCCCACCCGAGACGACGCGTTCGAGCCGCCGAACGCGGATGACTCGCGGGCCGCTATCCAGCGATTTCTGCGATCCCGATTCGATCGGAAGTCCCGCGACCGCGGACCCCGTTCGACGCGAACCGATGGGCGTGGATCGCGAGACAGCTACCGAACCGATTCGAAACCGACGACTCGCCCCGGGCGGGTCGACCTATTCCCCGAGCGCCACTGATGTCAGTCACTGCCACCGTCGTCGACGCGTTGAGTCGCATCGCCGGGATGACCTGGGAGACGTGGTGGGCGCTCGTGCTCGGGTTCACCATCTCCGGGGTCGTCGAGGTGTTCGTGAGCGAGCAGCGGATGACCGAGCTCCTCGGCGGCGACGGCCGACGCGAGGTCGCGCTGGGTTCGCTGTTCGGCGCGGCCTCCTCGAGCTGTTCGTACTCCGCGGTCGGCACCGCGAAGTCGCTGTTCAAGAAGGGCGCGTCCGGAACCGCGAGCCTCGGCGCGTTCATGTTCGCGAGCACCGACCTCGTGATCGAACTCGGGTTAGTCCTCTGGGTGCTGCTCGGCTGGCAGTTCGTCGTCGGGGAGTACCTCGGCGGGATCATCGCCATCGCGGTCCTCGTCACGCTCTTTCGGCACGTCGTCCCGGCGAGCTGGTTCGAGGCCGCGCGCGAACACCTCCACGAGGTGGAGGAGACGACCTGTGCGGCCTGCGGGATGGCGGCCGACCCTACCGACGACGACACCGCGACCCTCGAAACCACCGGCGGAACGAGGTACTTCTGCTGTGGCGGCTGCCGGCGGGCCTACGAGAGCCAGCACGACGACGTCGACGGCGACGACGTCCCCTGGAGCCGGAAGCTCCTCACCATCGACGGCTGGGACGCCGCGTGCGCGAAGACCGTCAAGGAGTGGGAGATGCTCTGGACGGACATCGCGCTCGGGTTCGTCCTCGCGGGGGTCATCGGCGCGTTCGTTCCGAGCGCGTGGTGGGGCACGCTGTTCGGGGCCGAGCACGGTTTCGCGTCCGTCGTGGTCGCGACGCTGCTCGCGGTGGGGATCGGCGTGGTGACGTTCATGTGCTCGGTCGGGAACGTCCCCTTCGCGCTGGTGCTCTGGACCAACGGCCTCCCGTTCGGGAGCGTGCTCTCGTTCATCTACGCCGACCTCATCATCCCGCCGCTGGCGAGGACCTACCGGCGCTACTACGGAACCCGGATGGCGGTGGTGCTGTTCGGGTCGCTGGCGCTCGCGGCGGTCGTGGCGGGTATCGCGGTCCACTACCTGATGGGCGGGCTCGGATTGATCCCTACTCAGTCCGCCGTCGGCGGCACGCTGTCGGGCGAGTACACCACCATCCTGAACCTCGTGTTCACGCCGGTGTTCGTCTGGCAGCTCTACATGACCTACGGCCCCGAGCGACTGGAGGCGGCGGTGCGGTCGCTGCCGTTCGCCGTGTGGCGGGCGGGCGAGACCGCGCTCGACGCCGGGGGCCTCCTCGCCCGGATCAGCCGCGCGTTCGGTGCCGACCTCGCGACCGCGGGCCGTACCTTCGGGGACGGCGCGCGGTCGGTCGGCGGCGGCGTCGCGACCATCGCCGGCGCGGTTCGGTTGGCGCTCGTCGCCGTCTACGACGCCTGCGCCGCGCTCTACACGGCCGGGCGGGAGCTCCGGTAGCTGCCCGCGGCCGTCGTCGACCCGACGACGACCGAGTATCGACCGGAAACCGACCGAGAATCGAATCGCTGACCGACTGACGAGAATCCGACGACTCCTGAACCCATGCAAGAGAACCCACTTCGTTCGACGGCTGCACAGCTCCGTGAGACCATCACCGACGCGGTCGAGCGCTGCAAGCGCGCGCTCGACCGGACCGACTGACCCTCGGTCCGGTATCGCCGCTCGCCGAACCGTTTCCGACCGACACGACGACGCCGTTTTGACCTCACTCGATGACACCCGACAGCACCCGCCGCCGCACCGATCCCGACCACCTCGATATCGTGACCGGTCGCACTGCGGCCGCGGCGGCGGTCGTCGGCTTCGACGTCGCGGTCTTCGCGGCGCTCCGGTACGCCCCGGAGTACCTCCGGCTGCTCGGCAACGGCCCGCTGTTCATCGGTCTCTTCGGCAGCCTCGCGGCCCTGGCCGGGCTGGTGTACCCCGCGCTCGATGCGGGACTGGACCGGCTCGGTTCGCTGGCCGGTCCGGTGCTCGCGGGGCTCGCCTCGTTCGGCCTGGTCTGCTGGCTCCTCGTCCCACAGGTCGGGGCGGGCCGACCCACGACACTGGTGTTCGTTGGGCTGTTCCTCGTCGGGCTGTGGCCCGCCTTCGACCTCGGTATCGGCCTCGACGCGGTCGTGCCACGGCACGTCGCCGAACGCGTTCCGCACGCGTTGCGACACGACCGGGCCTCGCGGTACGCCGCCATCCTGCTCGGCCTCCTGGCCCTGGTCTGGGTGCTGGTCGAGGTCTCGCCGGCGCGCGCCGCGATCCAGGTCGTGCTCGGGCTCGCGGCCGGGCTCGGGCTGACGACCGCCGTGTTCCTCGCGGTCCGTGACGACTCCACGACCGGGGTGCTGTCCAGCACGTCCGGCGAGCCGTCGACCGCTCGCCGCAGGCGGCTCCGTGGGGCGCTCGCCGCGTTCCGCTCGCTGCCGCGCGCGTCGCGCCAGCTCGCCCTCGGCGAGACCCTGGTCGCGCTCGCGGTCGGGATGGTGTCGGTGTTCCTCGTCATCACCGTGACGAGCGTGCTCCGGATCGACATCGTACTGCTCGGCTTTCGGTTCCGGCCCGACGCGTTCTTCGGGCTCTGCCTGCTGGCCGAGACCCTGGTCGCGCTCGTCGCCCCCCGCCCGCTCGACCACCTCGCCGACCGGCTCGGCCGTGAGCGCGTCGCGACGGCACTGCTCCTCGTCGCGGCGCTGTTCCCGGTCGCACTGGTCGCCGCGCCCGCGAACCCCGCGGTCGTCGCGGCGCTGTTCGCGGCGTTCGGCCTCTACCACGCCGGGCTCCCGCTCGGTCGGCGCGCCGTCGAATCGACCCTCGACGCCGACGATGTCGACCGCTACCGACTGCTCCGGGCGGCGGTTCGCGTTCCAACCGCCCTGATCGGCGGGGTGGTCTACGCCGCGAGCCCGACGCTCGCGTTCGGCCTCGCGACCGTGGTCGGCGCGGTCGGGGTGCGCGAGTTCCTCGTGGGGGCCACCTGGCCCGTGGAGTCGACCTGACGACCGATGACCCGCGAAGAATCGCCGACCGACGTGGACCGTCGCACGCTTCCCGGCGCGTTCGGGTGGCTCACCACCCTCGACCACCGGGACATCGGCGTGCTGTACGTCGTCTTCGGGGTCGCGGCGGGGCTGCTCGGCGGCCTCGACGCGCTCCTGCTCCGGACCGGGCTGCTCACCCCGGCCGCCGACGTCTGGGAGGCGGGAACCTACGACGAGCTGTTCACCACCCACGGCCTGACGATGCTGTTCCTGTTCGTCACGCCGGTGACGTTCGGGCTGGCGAACCGAGTGGTGCCATCGCTGGTCGGGGCCCGCGAGATGGCCTTCCCACGGCTCAACGCCGTCGCATTCTGGCTCCTCCCGCCGGCCTTCCTCCTGGTGCGTGCCGGGACGGTCGCCGACGTGTTCGGGGTCGGTTCGATCACCCCGCCGGCGACCGGCTGGACGTTCTACCCGCCGCTCTCGACGGTCTCGACCAACGTCGGCCTCGATTGCACGCTGCTCGGGCTCCACCTGAGCGGGGTCGCCACGATGCTCGGCGCGGCGAACCTCGCCGTCACGGTCGTCGCCGAACGCGAGGTCGGCTGGCACCGCCTCGACGTCTTCTCGTGGACGATGCTCGCCACGAGCGGCCTCGTGCTCGTCGCCTTCCCCGTGCTCGGAACTGCCTTGGTCTGCCTGCTCGCCGACCGGAACCTGGGAACCACCTTCTTCGCCGTCGAGGGCGGCGGGCCGCTGCTCTGGCAGCACCTCTTCTGGTTCTTCGGCCACCCCGAGGTCTACATCCTCGCGCTCCCGCCGATGGGGATCCTGAGCCACCTGATCCCGAAGTTCAGCGGGAGAGAGCTGTTCGGCTACGAGTACATCGTCTACTCGACGCTCGCGATCGCGGTGCTCTCCTTCGGGGTCTGGGCCCACCACATGTTCACGACGGGCATCGACCCCCGGATCCGGGCGAGTTTCATGGCCGTCACGCTCGCGATCGCGCTCCCGAGCGCGGTCAAGGTCTTCAACTGGCTCGCCACGATGTGGGGCGGGAACATCAGGCTCACCGTCCCGATGCTGTTCTGCGTCGGGGCGATCGGTAACTTCGTTCTCGGCGGCGTCACCGGCGTCTTCCTCGCGGCGGTTCCGGTGGACCTCGTCTACCACGGCACCTACTACGTCGTGGGCCACTTTCACCTCGTTCTCGTCGGGATGGTGGTGTTCGCGCTGTTCGCGGCGTGTTACTTCTGGTTCCCGCTCTTCACCGGGCGGCTGTTCGATCCGACCCTCGCACGGGCGCACTTCTGGCTGACGACGGTCGGCGTCGCGGTCACCTTCCTCACGATGCTGGCGCTCGGGGCGGCGGGGCTCCCGCGCCGGATGGCGACCTATCCCGTCCGCTTCGCCGGCTTCCACCAGGTGATCACCCTCGGCGCGTTCCTCATCGGCTTCGCGCAGGTGCTCTGGGTCTGGAACGTGGTCGCCTCGTGGCGTGCGGGTCCCGTCGTCGAGTCGGCCGACGTCTGGGACCTCCGCGAGAACGGCGGGCTGACACGCGAGTGGCGGGCGTTCGAGCGACGATTGGCGGCCGAGGCCCCCGACACCGACGCCGAGGACGACCCCGCCGACCGCCCCACCCACCGCGACCGGTAACCAGGCCGGCGACCGGGTTCGAGCCCCGGGCGCGCCGTCGACGGCACCAGCCGTCGTGACCACTATGTCAGTGAACGACTACGGCGACACCGGCGACGAATCGATGCTCGACACCCCGGACGGCCCGCGGCCGCTCGTCGATCTCACGGGCTTCCAGCGCGACATCCTGTTCGTGCTGATCAGCCTCGACGGGTCGAACCCGAGCGGCACCGACGTCAAACGGCACCTCCGGGAGACCTACGGCGAGGCGATCAACCACGGCCGTCTCTACCAGAACCTCCGCGACCTTGTGGACGACGGTCTCGTCGAGAAGCGCCCGGTCGACGGCCGGACGAACGCCTACCGGGTGAGCCCGGCCGCGCGCGACCGGCTCGAATCCCACACCGCGTGGGGGGAGTGCTGCCTCCTCGCGCTCGAAACCGAGGGAACCGGACGTGACGGGGGATGAACGGCCTCCTCGGCGCGGTCGTGAGCCTCGTCGTCGGCGTCGGGGTCGGCGGCGTCGCGGTCTACCTCGGGGTCCCGCTCGGCGCGACCCGCGCGAAACCAGGTCTGCGAGCGGCGTTCGCCACCGCCGGGATCGGGGCGGCCCTCTCGGCGCTCCTCACGCTCCTGTTCGGCTGGATCCCGGTCGTCGGGCCGCTGCTCTCGCCCGCGGCCTGGATCGGCGTCGTCGGCCACCGAACGGGGGCGAACCCACCGACGGCGGTCGGCGTCGGCCTGGTCGCGTGGGCGGTGACGGCCGTCGTGGCAGCCGGCTTCGGCACGATCCTGTTCGGGGGACCGCAGTGACTCCCGTCGACCGGTCCGTACTCCTCGGTGGAGGGTCGTCGTGAGCGATCCCACGACCAATCGGGGGGAGTGGCGGGCGGTCGAGTCCCCGACCGACAGAACACTACTGGCCGTCACCGAGACCGCCGCCGGCCCCGTCGCGGTCGGCGAGGGCGGTCTCGTGCTCGCACGCGACGAGTCGGGCTGGCACCCCCTCGTCGAGTCAGGCCCCGCGACCCGGGGGAACCGACTCACCTGCGCCGCGGCCACGGCCGACCGGAACCGGGTCTGGTTCGCGGGCGACAGCGGCGCGCTCGGGCGCTACGACACCGAAACCGGTCGAAAGGAGGATTTCAGTGCCCCGATGGGGAAGACCAGCACCTGGGAGGCGCTCGCGGTCGCCGGAACCGACACGGAGCGCCTCTCGGTCGCGAACGGCTCTGGCGAGGTGCTCCCGATCGAGTGCGACGACCATGGCTGTCCCTCGTACGGCGACGTCACCAAGCCCGCCGGCGGCTCGACGATCGCGGCGCTCGCCGCCGACGGGTCGTCGCTCTACGCAGCCGATACGAGCGGCACCGTGCTCGAACGGGTCGACGGGAGCTGGCATCGCATCGGGATCGAGAACGCCGAGGTGAACTTCTTCGACCTGTCCGCCGCCGGCGGGTCGCTGCTGGTCGCCGGCGGCGACGGGCGGCTCTACCGCTACGACCGACCGTGTCGGAACTGGACGCCCGTCGCGGTCGGCGAGGCGACGGTTCACGGGCTCGCCCGGCCCGCGGGGTCGGACGACGGTGCGGTCGCGGTCGGTGCGGGCGGTACGATCCACGAACGAACCCCGGACCGGGGCTGGTGTCGGCTCGACTCCCCGGTCGAAGCCGACCTGCTCGCCGTCGCCTGCGGCACGACCGACGTCGCCGTCGGGGCGGACGGAACCATCATCGAACGCTGACCAATGACGACCTACTTCACACGACCGACGACCACGGAGCACCGCCAATGAACACCAACATCGCGCTCAAACTCCTGCAGCTGGTGGCGCTGACGATCCCGCCGATCGCCGTCCTGATCCAGATGCTCCGGAACTCCGAGAACCTCGAATGGGGGGTTCGGAAGTGGAGCTTCGGGCTCGCGCTGGGGAGCGTCGTCGCGTTCATCGGGGCCGGCGTCAGCGTGCTCGGCTACTTCATCATCCACGCGGATCTCCCACTGATCCTCGTGGT
Organism: Halococcus salsus; assembly: GCF_009900715.1. Lineage (NCBI taxonomy): Archaea > Methanobacteriati > Methanobacteriota > Halobacteria > Halobacteriales > Halococcaceae > Halococcus > Halococcus salsus. The sequence goes on along the minus strand of NZ_JAAAJC010000003.1, from coordinate 275,793 downwards.
CGGCATGGGGCTGGCGGTGGCCGGGCTGGTGCCGTTCGCGCTGTTCACCGGCGTGCTCTACCGTGAGCACAAGGCCAACCACGGGCCGTAGCCTCCAGTGGTTCGGATCGCCTCCGGCTACCGAGCGGCCAAACGCACGACTCACCGGCTCCTGACGGTCGGGAAGGGCGGCCGAGTGGCGGGAGCAGTCGACGTCTTCATCGCAGGGCTGATCGTCGCGAACCTCGTCGCCGTCGCGCTCGGAACGGTCGACCCGGTGTTCGACCGGTATCGAGGACTCCTCTACCGGTTCAACGCGGTTTCGGTCGGGGTGTTCACCGTCGAGTACGGCCTCCGGGTCTGGTCGGCGACGGCCGCCGACGGCTACGACCACCCGGTCTTCGGCCGGCTCCGCTTCATGGCCCGCCCCGAGTGTCTCGTCGACCTCCTCGCGATCGCCCCGTTCTACGTCGGGATCACGCTGTTCGGCGGCGACGGCCGTCTCCTCCGGGGGTTTCGACTGGTCCGGTTCTTCCGGTTGGCCAAGCTCGTGCGCTACTCCGACTCGGTCGCCCGGTTCGAGCGCGTGTTGCGTCGCAAGACCGACGACCTGGTCGTGGCGCTCGGCGGGACAACACTGCTCGTCGTCTGTTCGTCGAGCCTGCTGTACTTCGTCGAACACGAGGCCCAGCCCGAGGCGTTCTCCAGCATTCCGGCGGCGCTCTGGTGGGGCGTCGTCACGCTCACGACGGTCGGCTACGGCGACGTCTACCCGGTGACGCCGCTCGGGAAGCTCCTCGGCGGGCTGGTCGCCGTGCTCGGCACCGGCCTGGTCGCGCTCCCCGCGAGCATCCTCGCCTCGGGGTTCATCCACGACGACACGGAGCCGTCGCGGTGTCCCCACTGCGGCGAGGCGATCGAGTGAGACTCGGCTTCGGTTCGGGCCCCGACCACGCTTCGCCACGTCGACGACCGGCGGAACGATCCACGGGACCAGTTCGTCGAACTACAATATCTCGAACATATATGTGGAGTTGATACGTACGGTGGGTATGGTGCGTCACCGACTCTCCATCGACGGGATGACCTGCCGGGGTTGCGAAGCCGTTCTCACACGCGAGATCGAGGCCATCGACGACGTCACGGACGTCACTGCCGACCACGAGACGGGGCTCGTTGCGTTCGCGACCGACGATACGACCACCGGTAGCTACGTCGAACAGGCCGTCAACGACCTCGGCTACGAGGTCACGGGACACGAATCGGAATAGGATCGAGGGGGGCCGGTCGTGGGAAGCCGACACGCCGATTCGGGTTCACCGCCCCGCCGATCGACGGAGGCGTGCGACGATCGATGTTCCAGCCTCGACCCAAGCACCACATATTTGAAATAGTCACGAAACATTTAATTCGTGAACATAAGTGGTGGCTGATGTATCGGCGGATCGACAAGACCGTTCGTCTCCGCCGGACGCTGCTCGCGGTCGAGTTCGTCCGTGCACGCCGGCCGCTCCCGCGATGTCCTCCAGCTACGACGGTCCACTTCGGTCCGAGCGAACGCCCGTCCGCACCGGGTTCGTTCGAAACGGTGCCGGCTATCGCGCGACGGTGTGTTCGAGGGTGCCGACACCCTCGACCTCGACTTCGACCTCGTCGCCGTCTTCGAGTTCGCCGACGCCGGCGGGCGTGCCGGTGATGATAACGTCGCCCGCTTCGAGCGTCATGTACTGGGTGATCTCCTCGATGAGTTCGGGCACCGAGAAGACGAACTCCGCGCGCGAGGAGGACTGGACGGTCTCGCCGTTGAGCCGGAGTTCGACGCTCGCGTCGTCCGGGACGTCCTCGGGGTCGGCGAGCACCGGGCCGAGCGGACAGGAATTGTCGAAGGCCTTGCCGCGAACCCAGTTCTGCTCGACGCGCTGGTCGTCGCGGTTCGAGACGTCGTCGGCGCAGGTAAACCCAGCGACGACGTCCATGGCGTCCTCGGCCGCGACGTTCTTACACTGCTCGCCGATCACGACGGCGAGTTCGGCCTCGTGTTCGACCTTTTCCTTTCCTTCGGGGAGGGTGACGGTGTCGCCGTGGCCCGAGACCGCGTTCGGCGGCTTCAGGAAGAGCAGCGGGCGCTCGGGGAGGTCCATGCCCTCCTCCTCGGCGTGGTCCTCGTAGTTGAGGCCGACACAGATGATCTTCGAGGGGTCACACGGTGCGAGGACGTCGACCTCGTCGAGGCCATAGTGCTCGCCACCGAACTCGACGCCGTCGTCGGTCGGCGTACCCGTGCGAATCGAACCGGCCGGGTCGCGAAAGCGCATCGTTGCCATGCAGGCGGATACGGGGCCCGACACATAGCCCTTCCCATCCCGGTCGGATCGACCGTGCGAACGGTTATTCCGAACCGACGACGAGCACCCGCAGGTCGTTGACGTTCGTTCCCGTCGCCCCGGTCTCGACGAGCGCGTCGCGGGATTCGAGGACGGGGTAGGCGTCGTTCTCGCGGAGCGCACGCGCCGCGGCCCGACGGTCGGAAACGGTCTCGGCGTCGACGACCGCACCCGCCGCGTCGGTCGCGCCGTCGCGTCCGTCGGTGTCGACCGCGCACAGCGTCGCGCCGGGCGGGAGGTCGAACGCCGCCGACAGCGCGAACTCGAGGTTCGGTCCACCGGTCCCGTCGCCCGCGACGGTGACGGTACACTCCCCGCCGGAGAGCACCACACAGGGTGGCTCGACCGGGTCGCCGGTCGTCAGGGCTTCCTCGGCGACCGCGACGTGGGTCTTCGCGGCCTCGCGGGCCTCCCCGACAACGGTCGTCGAGAGCACGAGCGGCTCGTAGCCCGCGTCGGCGGCGACGTCCCTCGCGGCGTCGACCGCCGTCCGGTTGGTCGCGAGCAGGTGGGTTCCAACCCGGTCGAACGCCGCGTCGTCGGTCCCCGGGGTGTCGTCGTCCGTGCCGTCGACGCCCCGCTCCAGATGGTCGTGGACCGCGTTCGGCACCTCGACCCCGTAGTCGTCGAGCACCGAGCGTGCGTCATCGTAGCTCGATGGATCCGGCACGACGGGGCCGCTCCCGACGACCGAGAGGTCGTCGCCGGCGACGTCGCTGAAGACGAGCGTCGCCACCCGCGCGGGTGCGAGCCGGCGGGCGAGCCGTCCACCCTTGAGGTCCGAGAGGTGCTTCCGGACGGCGTTAGTCTCGCCGATCGGCGCGCCGCTCGCGAGGAGCCCGTCGGTGGTCGCCTGAAGGTCGTCGAGCGAGAGCTCGCCCGCGGGGGCGGTGAGGAGCGCGCTCGCACCGCCGGTGACGACCGCGAGAACCAGGTCGTCCTCGCCCGCGGCATCGGCGGCGTCGAGCAGCCGTCGGGTGGCCTCGACACCGCGCTCGCTCGGGACCGGATGGTCCCCCCGCAGCACCTCGACGCGGTCGGTCTCCGCGGGGTCGTCGGTGACCACGATGCCCCCGTCGAGCCGCTCGCCCAGCACGTCCTCGACCGCGGCGGCGACCTGCGAGGCGGCGTTCCCGCCACCGAGGAGCGTCACGGAGTCGTAGGTCGCGAGGTCGAACGTCGTCTCCCGAATCCGGAGCGTGTCGCCGTCGAGCGTCACGGCATCGTGAACCACCCGCTCCGGGTGGGCCGCCTCGATACCCGCCGTGACGCACTCGCGGGCGAGCCGCCGCCGCGCGTTCGGTGAAGTAGTGGTCATGGAGTACGGCCGACGACGGCGCGCAGGTATATAGTAACCCCGAGACACCCGACGACCCGCTCCCGAGTCGCGACCAGTCGCGCGTGACGTCGACCCGCCGGCACTCGGCGAAACGACTCCGGCGACACCGTTCGATGTAGTGTAGCGAGTCCGGAAAACGATCGGTATCAGACTGAATTAATTGAGACAACCTCGGCCGGCTCGAACCGTCGTGCCCTGCGACTTTCGATATCGAATCGGGCACACGACAGAAATCGAACTTCGAACCCGTATCGGGGGCGAATCGTCGATAGCGTTCGAAAAAAGCACCGAGGGGTTCCAGATCGGTCGTGGACGGAAGAACGACGCGTACTACCGGATGGGGCTGGATACCGTACCGACCGGAGAGGATCAATGATCTCAGTCTAATATCTCGGGTAAATTCCATCTCGATCGCGTGGTCAGCGGCCGGTACCGACGGCGGGCGACCGGGACCGAGACGACCGGGTGGCGGCCTTCCTCGGGCGTGGAGAACACCGTGGACGGGGACGACGGTTCGCGAGCGGGGTGATGAATACGCTTAACTCCCGTACCGCAAAACGTGCGCACATGACCGTCAGCGAGGTACTCGTCGACCGGCTGCTCGCGCGTGGCGTCGATACGTTCTTCGGCGTCCCGGGGACCCAGACGCTCCCGCTCAACGAGGTGGTCGACCGACGGGACGACCTCCGGTTCGTCTGCGCCCGTCACGAGACCGCCGTCACCCACGAGGCCTGGGGCTACGCCGAGGCTTCCGGTACGCCCGCTGCGACCGTCGTGATCCCCGGACCGGGCGACCTCCACGCCGCGAACGGCCTCCGGAACGCGCTCAACGACTGCACCCCGATGGTCCACCTCTCGATCGAGACCGAACCCGAGGTGCGGGGGAAGGGCGGCATCCACGAGACCCCGCCGGACACCTACGACAATCTCGTGAAGGAGAACGTGCTGGTCGAGACCCCCGAATCGGTCGCCGCCGAGGTCGAACGCGCCGTCGAGGTCGCCACCACCCATCCCAAGGGGCCGGTTCGGGTTGGGATCCCGAAGAATTTCTTACGAATGGAGGCCCCGCAGGCCGAGGTCGGCTCGCACGAACCGGCCGACCCGCCGGGGGTCAGCCCGGCGGCGATCGAGGACGTCGCCGGCCGCCTCCGTTCGGCCGCGAACCCCGTCGTGATCGGCGGCAACGGGGTTCGCGCCGCCGAGGCGACCGACGAACTTCTGACGGTCGCGGAGTCGCTCGACGCGCCCGTCGCCTCGACCTACAAAGCGAAGGGCGTGATCCCCGAGGATCACGACCTCTACGCCGACATCATGTCGAGCGGGTCGAGCGCGGCGCTGGCCGAGTGTTTCGAGGAGTCGGACGCCGCGCTCGCGGTCGGCACCGACTTCGACGCCGTCACCACCCAGCACTGGTCGTACGACCTCCCCGACGAACTCGTCCACGTCACGATGGACCCGAGCGACTTCGGCTCGGGCTACGAGCCCTCGGTCGCCCTGCTCGCCGACGCGAAGAAGGCGCTCGCGGCGCTCGCCGAGGAGTTGAAAGCCGATGCCGGGAACCCTGAACAGGCTGATACCGGGCGATCGGGGGCCGAACGCGCGGGCGCGGTCCGTGCGGCGAAGGCCGACCGGATCGCCGCGCTCGCGGTCGACGAAGCGCCCTTCACCTCCGCGAGCGTGCTCGGAACCCTCCGGGAGGCGCTCCCTCGAAACACCGTCGCGACCGGCGATTCGGGCGGGTTTCGACTTTGGGCCGCGGTGGCCTTCGAGGCCTACGACCACCGCGAGTACGTCCACAACGGTTCGTGGGCCTCGATGGGCTGTGGACTCCCGGCCGCGATCGGCGCGAAGGTCGCCGAACCCGACAAACCCGTCGTCTCGCTGATCGGCGACGGTGGGCTGTTCATGTGTCTCCACGAGCTCCACACCGCGGTCGCCGAGGAGATCCCCGTGGTCGTCGTCGTGGCGAACAACAACGACTACGCGATCATCAGCGCCGAGGCCGGCCGGGAGTACGAACTCGCCGCCGACGAGTACGCGTGGGCCGGCTCGCCGGCCTCGTTCTCGGGAGTCGCCGAGTCGCTCGGCATGGCCGCCACCTGCGTCGAGACCACCGCGGAGCTGACCGCCGCCGTCGAGGACGCCCTCGACCGCGACGGACCGACCCTGATCGAAGTTCCCACCGCACAGGACGAACCCCAGGCGGGGTCGTGGCTCTCGGCCGACGAGTGACGACCGACGGGAACACCGACGCCGGGATCGATGTCGTTTCACGGCTGCGGTCGTCCACGGTCAGCCGCTCGATCCTTCGTTGTTGTCACAGTAGTATGCCTGTTACGATCGTGGAATGCTGAGAACCGAGACGACTATTTCGAGTCGAACTCGACTACCGTTCTCACATCGGGAACAAGACTTATGCAGACCCACTCGGATATACCGGTATGTCAAAGAAGACGCGGCGAACGGTCGAGGCGGTTCGAACCACCTGTGAGATCCTCGATATCCTTCAAACACGTGGCCGAGCGGGCGTCACCGAGATCGCCGACGAAGTCGGGATGGCGAAGGGGGCGGTCCACCGTCATCTCACCACCCTCGACGAGTGCGAGTACGTGGTGAACGACGAGGGTGAGTACCGTCTCAGCCTCCGCTACCTCGACACGGCGAATCGAGTGAAGGAACTGATTGGCAACTACGACGTCATCGCCGACGAGCTCCAGCACCTCGCGAGCGAAACCGGAGAGATAGCTCAGTTCGCGACCGAGGAACACGGTTGGGTGACCTACGTCTACAAGGCCGACGCCGAGAGCGACGTCCAGACGGCGTCGGCGGCGGGCAAACGCGAGTACATGCACTCGACCTCGCTCGGCAAGACCATGCTCGCCCGGATGGCCGACGAGCGGGTCGACGCGATCCTCGACGACCACGGGATGCCCGCGAAGACCGCCAACACCATCACCGACCGCTCGGCGTTCTTCGACCATCTCGACGGGATCCGCGAGCGGGGCTACGCGCTCGACGACGAGGAGAACATCGAGGGGCTGTGCTGTATGGCGATGCCCGTCACCGACGCGGCGGGCGAGGTCTTCGGTGCCGTCAGCCTCTCGGGCCCCGTGAGCCGGATGACGGCCGACCGGATCGAGGGGGAGCTGGTCGAGGCGCTCACGCGTACGACCAACGTGATCGAGATCAACACCAAGTTCGCCTGACCGTTCTCGTCACGGAAACGACCCACCGATCGCCGTCCAACGACGGTTTTATGCCTTCTACGGTGAAGAGTAGATGTATGCCACTCTCATCGACCGAGGTTCGTGAGTCCCTGCGCGGCGTCGCGACCGGCGTGCTCACGCCGTTCGACGCGGACCAGGGGATCGAGTTCGGGAAGCTAGCGGAGAACGTCGAATCCCTCTCCGATTCGGGGGTCGGGGTGTTCCTCGCGGCGGCCAACATCAGCGAGTACCACACCCTCTCGGTGGACGAACGGATCGCCGTGACGGAAGCCGCCGTCGACGCGCTTCCCTCCTCGGCCTGCGTGCTCGCCGGTGTCGGCGGTAACCTCACCGAAGCCCACGAACTGGTCGAGGCGTACGACCGGATCGGCGTCGACGCGCTGATGGTGATGCCGCCGGACTTCACCTACATCCACGAGCAGGGCCTGCTCCGGTACTACGAGAAGCTCGCGGCGAACACGGAGACGCCGCTCGTGCCCTACGTTCGTGGTTTCGAGCCGTCGGTGAGCTACCTCGACGACCTCGCCCGGGTCGACGGGCTCGTGGGGATCAAGTACGCGATCCCCGACGCCGTCAAACTCGGGGCGGGCGTCGAGGCCGGGGCCGACGACGTGGTCTGGGTCGACGGGCTGGCCGAGCCCCACGCGCTCTCCTTCTGGGTCGAGGGGGCCGAGGGCTTCTCCGCTGGCGTGAGCAACTTCCGACCCGAGATCGGGCTCGCGCTGTTCGACGCGCTCACCGAGGAGGACTGGGACCGCGCGCGGGCGCTGAAGAACGCGTGTCTGCCCTACCAGAACTTCCGGACCGAAACCGGGCAAAACAACGAGATTCCCGACGCGATCAGCGTGCCCGCGGTGAAGAAGGGCCTCGAACTCGCGGGTCTCCACGGCGGGAACGTCCGCGACCCGATCCGCTCGCTCTCCGCCGAGGACGAGGCGCGCGCGGAGGAGCTCTACGCTCAACTCGACGACGATATCGACCGGCTCGTCGGATAACTGTTCACCGTCGAAATCAGGTCGAGACGTTCTATCTTTCCGATTCGACCGCGTCGACGACCCCACGGAGGTAGCCGATCGTGAAACTCCGGGCGCGGTGTCGCCAGTCGTCGTCGCCGGTCATCATCGGAACGTGGTCCGGGATGACGACGCCATCGTAGCCGATCGCTTCGAGCACGCGGACCGCCTCGACGGTGTCGAAGTTGCCCTCGTCGACGAACGTCTCGTGGAAGCGCGGGACCGTCCCGACCACGTCCCGGAAGTGGATGAAGACGATGTTGTCCTCCTCTCCGAACCGTCGCAGTACCTCAGTGACGTCCTCGCCCATCTGTGAGAAGCAGCCGAGACAGAGTTTGAGGCCGTGGTTGTCGCTCGGAACGAGTTCCATCGCCTTCTCGAAGTTCTCGACGTTGCGGAAGAGTCGGGGAATCCCGCCGAGCTCCTCGATCACGGGCGGGTCGACCGGGTGGAGCGCCATGCGGACGCCGGCCTCCTCCGCGACGGGGAGCACGGTTTCGAGGAAGTTCTCGTAGTTCTCCCAGAACTCGTCCTCGGTGTAGGCCCGATCGAGACCGGGAGCCAACCCATCCGTATCGTCGAAGCCCTCCAGCTCGTCGAGGTCGAAGCCCGTGCCGTCGGCCCCGCCGCGGAGTTCGACCGACTCGGTTCGCATCGGCACCACACCTCGCGGGTTCCACTGATAGCCGAGGATCGGGATCCCGGCCTCGCCGAGGTTTTCGACGAGGGTCGTGATCTGGTCGAGGGCCTCCTCCTTCCCGTCGCGGTCGAACATGATGTCGCCGTAGAGCGAGTACGGGAGCGACTGGATCCCGGTGAATCGGAGCCCGGCGTCCTCGATCCGCTCGCGCGCCGCGGTGAGTTCCTCGACCGTCGGAATTGCGTCGCGGCCGACCGCGAGGGTGGCGGTGCCGTCGCGGTCGTTGAAGTCGTCGGGCTCCTCCTCGGTGTCGGCGTGGTCGACGAAGATGTCCGTCGCGCCGAGCTGGCGGATGAACCCCAGACGATCGGGCGAGAGGCTTCGGGTTCGTACACCGACGCGAACGCCCGGCTTCACGGTCTCCTGCGTGGGCTGGCGAGCCATACCGGCCGTTCGACCCCCGGGTAGTAAACGACTGCGGATGCGACCGGTCCGCGTGATCGAACCGGCGGACCGGTATCCTTATGCCCACATTCGTAATGGATCGCAGTGTGAATCACGACGCGACGGTACGAGACGACGGTCCGGACTGCCCCGCTGAATTCCCGCTCGACGCCGCCCCGGAGGCCGACCGATGACGGCTGACTTCCGGATCACGGGCTACGAGACGCGGGTTCTCGAAGTCCCCGAACGCACGATCGGCGACTCCCAGACCCACGTCTTCGAGACCGACGAACTCGATTACCTCTCCCTCGAACTCGAGACCGACGCCGACGTTACCGGGTTGGGGATCGACCTCGTCGAACTTCGAGCCCCCGGACGGCCGTCGACCGAGACCCTTCGTAGTCGGGTCGACGACGTCGTGGGTGAGATCGTCGGCGAGAACCCGCTCGCCCTCCTCAACCGGCGAACCCGCCACCGTGGCGGCGCTCACAACTTCTACTCCAGCGGCTCCTACGGTCCGGGCGTCGGCGTGCTGCTGAACATGGCGCTCTGGGACGCGGCGGCGAAGTTCTTCGACCAGCCCCTCGCCGAGTTCATGGGGGCCACCGACGACTCGGCCCCGATCTACGCCAGCGGGCTCTCGTTCGGCAACGACGACGCGACCACGCGCGAGGTCTACGAGGGCTTCGCCGAAGTGGGTGAGTTCGACGCCGCGAAGGTGAAGGTCGGCTACGACACCGTCGACGAGGACATCGACCGGATCGAACTCGTCGACGACGTCTTCGGCGGGCTCGACACCCTGATGATCGACCCGAACGAGGCCTGGGCCCCGAAGGAGACCCTCCGAAAAGTCGAAGCGATCCAGGACGTCGGCTTCGACCTCTACTGGATCGAGGACCCGGTCTTCCGCCACGACTTCGACGGCATGCGGCGGGTCCGTGAGGGACTTTCGGACGTGCACCTCACCGTCGGCGAGTACGTCGGCTTCGAGGGCAAACACGGGCTGCTCGACGCCGACGCGGTCGACATCCTCAACCTCCAGGGTCTCTCGGCGGCCAGTGACGCCTCGACGCTCGCCGAGCCCACGGGCACGGACGTCGCGATGAGCACCGACCACGGCACCGACGCGATGGCGGTCCACGCCGGTCTCGCGCTCCCCGACGTCACCTACGTCGAGTGCTGCAGCCACGCCCTGCTCGACCTCAGCGAGGAACCCTACGTCGTCGAGGACGGCCAGGTGACGGTCACCGACGCGCCGGGCCACGGCGTCGCGTTCGACGAGGAGACCCTCGAAAGCCACAGCCGATAGCGGTCTCCGTCTCCGTTTCTGCCGTCCGCACACTGCTTTTCGACCGGCCTCCCACAAAACATAAGCGCCGACGGCGGTGAGTGGACGGATGGAATCATCGGACCCGGCGACGCGTCTCGACCACGACAAGCTGGAACGCTTCAGTGCGACCGTCCTCCGCGAAGCGGGGCTACGGGAGGACCACGCGGCGACCGTCGCCGAGGGCGTCGTCGACGCGAGCCTCCGCGGGATCGACACCCACGGCGTGGTCCGGCTCGACCCCTACGTCGAGGCGGTCGAGCGCGGCGGCATCGACCCCGATCCGAATATTTCGGTGACCGAATCGGGCGCGGGAGCCGCCCTCGTGGACGGCGACGACGGCCCGGGTCAGGTCACGACGATGCGCGGGATGGAGACGGCGATGGACCTCGCCGCGGAGGCGGGCAGCGCGTTCGTGGGGGTCCGGAACAGCAACCACTTCGGTGCGGCGTCGTTCTACACCAACCACGCCGCCGAGCGGGGCTACATCGCCATCGCGATGACCCACGCGGGTCCGAGCGTCGCGCCGTTCGGTGGGGCCGACCCCTACCTCGGCACGAACCCGCTCTCGTTCAGCCTCCCGAACGACGCGTTTCCGGTCACCCTCGACATGGCGACGAGCGTGACGGCGAAGGGGAGCGTCATGGTCGCCGAGGACGAGGGTCGCGAGATCCCGCCCGAGTGGGCGATCGACGAGGCGGGCGACCCGATCACCGACCCCGAGGCGTTCCACGCGCTGCGACCGATGGGCGGGCCGAAGGGCTACGGGCTGGCCTTCTTCGTCGACGCCATGTGTGGCGTGCTGCTCGATGCCAATTTCGGCGACGAGGTCGCCGGGATGTACGACAGCCTCGATGCGCCCCAGCGCGCGGGTCATGTCGTCTGCGCCATCGACGTGGACGCGTTCACCGACCTCGACGGGTTCGTCGACCGGATGGGGCGGCTGGCGACCGGCGTCAAGGGCGTTCGAACCGCCGAGGACGTCGAGGAGGTCCTCCTACCCGGCGAACCCGAGGCGCGAACCAGGGCCGACCGGCTCGAAGCCGGGATCCCGGTCTCGGCGAGTCTACTGGAGAGCCTCCGGGCGCTCGCCGACCGATACGACCTCGAACTGGCCTGAGACGTGCGTTTCTTCGCGGTCCCGTTCGCCGGTCTGATCGTAACAATTATTAGCAAACCAGTGCAGCATGGAGTGTAACCGATATGAGCGAACACAGCAGCGGGAACGATGAGTCTCGACCGTCGGACGACCCGACGGCGGAGTATCGCGAACCGCCACGAACCTGGCGGGGCGTACTGAAGTATCTCGGACCGTCCTTCGCGACCCTCGCGATCGTTATCGGCTCCGGCGAACTGATCGGAACGACCGCGACGGGGGCGGAGGTCGGGATCGTCGTGCTCTGGTTCCTCCTCATTAGTCTCTTCATCAAGGTCGGGATCCAGTACATCATCGCGAAGTACGCGATGCTGGAGGACAAGACGCCCCATCGGATCTTCGACGAGGTCCCCGGGAAGATATTCGGCCACAGCTGGTCGTACTGGTTCATCGTGATCAAGTGGTTCTTCTCCGACAACATCCAGTACATGGGGGTGTTCTTCGGGGCCGCGACGCTGTTGCACTACCTGAGTGGCCAGACGATCCCGATCCTCCTTTGTACGTTGATCGTCCTCGTCGGGGTAACCATCCCGGCGCTCCGCGAGTACGACTTCGTCGAGGACTTCTCGACGGTGCTCGTGATGATCCTGGTCGTCGTGACGGTCGCCGCAGCGGCGCTCTCCTTTTTCTCGCCGTTCGCGCTCTCGGCCGGTGACATCGCCTACGGGCTCTCGTTCGACATCCCGGACAGCGGCTTCTACATCATCTTCGGCGTCATCGGTATCACGGGCGTCGGCACCGGCGAGATCATCGGGTACGCGCTGTTCGTCAACAAGGCGGGCTACGGCAAGCTCGCCGGGCCGCGGGACTCGGAGGGCTGGAAGGACCGGATGCAGGGCTGGCTCCGCGTGCTCGGGGCCGATGTAGGCCTGACCGTGATCCTCGAGGCGTTCGTGACGACCTCGTTTTTCATCATCGGGGCGTCGATCCTCGCGAACTCGGGGGACTATCCCGACGGCGCACAGCTGGCCGTCTACCTCGCCGGCGCGTATCAGGAGCTGTTCGGACCGTTCGGTTACTGGATCCTGATCATCGGCGGGTTCTTCGCACTCTACTCCACCATCTTCGGGAAGCTCAACCTCCTCACCGAGGTCTGGCCCGATATCCTCAACCAGACCGAGCGGTTCTCGGACCTCGACATGCGCCGGGTCGCGCTGTTCGTCGGCATCGTCTCGCCGATCATCTGGCTGGTGGGCGGGACCGTCACGGGCTCGATCGTCGCGCTCCTCTTCCTCGGCGGGTTCATCAACACGATGGCGCTCTTCCCGGAGATCGTCACCGCGATGTGGATCCTCTACAAGGACGACGAGCGCGACCCCGAGTTCCAGTTCTCGCTGCCCGCGAAGGCCCTGGGCTGGGCCTCGCTGATCGCGACCTTCGTGATGTTGGCGGCCGTGCTGGTGCTCCAGTTCTGAGTGCGGGACGGGCGATTTTCCTCGCCTTCGAACGAGCGATTCGCACGATTTCGCGCTCCCTCGACCGAACAGCGCCTCGTCGAACGTTCGTCGGATAGCTTTTTAGTGGTGGACGACAACGACGTACTCGTCATGGAGACCATCCTGGTCGTCGTCGCGAGCGACGAGCCGAACGAGAGCCTGCTGACGGAGGCCGACCGACACGTCACCGGCACCGAATCGAGGGTCGTCCTGTGTTGTGTCAACACCGAGGGCTTCCGGCAGAACAGCATCCAGCGCCGAAGCAGGGCCGGCCGGGAGGCCGGCGAGATAGACCAACACGCCGCCGAGACGGCCGCGGCCGAGATCGCCGCCGATACCTTCGGCGACGACGTCCAGTACGACGTGGTCGGGATCGCCGACGACAGCGCCGACGAGATACTCGCGGTGGCCGACGAGCACGACTGCGACCACGTCTTCATCGACGCACAGAGCCGAACGGCGGTCGGGAAGGCGGTCTTCGGGGACGTCGCACAGCAGGTGATCCTCCAGTTCGACGGACCGGTCACCGTCACGACCGGGTCGTGACCCTCACTCACTGGGACGAATCGACGACACAGCGACCGTAATTGACGATCCCTGAATCACTCGCTCCCGATCCACGTTCTCCAGTCGGAATCCGGACCCCGGACCGGCTGTCGGCCATCCGTAGACCACGTCGCTCCACCGAGAACCCCCTCACAGGCCTGCAGTGTTTGAGCGGATGTCACCGACAGTCGACATCGGTGCCGGTCGTCGGGCTTCGCGCCGATTTAGTATCGCAACATACGATGTATGGATGGGTTCGGCGGTGGGGGACGAGGTTATTCGTGGGCGTCGTTCGTCTGCACCTGTTCGTCGGGGGAGAGGAAACGCGCAGCATACCGACCTCAATCACGATTCTCCGATGCTGACGACGACCGGGCACGAACACCGAACTCACCCTGGCCGATATCGTCCATCGCCGGAAGGGAGCGCAGGCGGGGACGGATCGCGAAGTAGAGGCTGACGAACGCGAACCCTACCGCAGCGACGGCCATCGTCGTGACGACGCCGATTCGACTGCCCACGATCCCCCTGAGGAACGAACCGATCGGTACCGTGAGCGTGGAGACGCTCGCGTCGACGGACGTGACCCTCCCGAGCAGGTCCTCCGGAGCCACCGTCTGAACGAGCGTCTGCCCCATCACGTTCGTGATGCCGATCGGTATCCCGGTTATCGCGAACAGAACGACCGAGAGTGCCGGCCACGGGGAGTAGACCGCGGCGACCCACAGGACGAACCCGACCCCGAGCCCGACGATTCGAATCGTGCCGTACCCGATGTGCGTCAGTCGGGACGCGACCAGTGCCCCGACGAGACCTCCCGCGCCCATCGCGCCGAGCAGGGCTCCGTAGAGTATCGAGCCGCCACGAACCGCGGCGAACCCCGGCAGCACGGCGAGCATCACCCCAGTCCCGAAGTTGGTGACCGCCGTGGCGAGCATCATCTCGGCGAACACCGTTCCTCGGAGCCATCGAACGCCCTCACGGAGGTCGGAGGGATAGCCCGAAACGTCGACTCCAGTCGCTCGGTCGTCCGTTTCGGCGCGTTCGGGAACCCGAACACCGACGAACGAGAGGGTCGCGACCACGAACGTGATCGAATCGAGCACGAACAGCGAAACCGCGCCGGTCACGGCGATGAGGACGCCACCGAGCGCGTCGAACACCATGTCGGTCCCCCGGTTGGCGAACGAGAACGCCGAATTGGCGCGTGTCAGCTGACTCTCCACGACGATCCGGGGGAGCGCCGCGTTCTGCGCGGGGTAGACGAACTGGTTCAGGAACGAGAGGATTGGGATCACGACCAGAACCAGCCCGATGGAGAGGTGGTCGAAGGCGGCCGCGATGGGGATCGACAGGACGAGGCCGGCCTGAACGAGCTGCGTCCACACGAGGGTCCGGACGAGCGGCCATCGGTCGACGAGCGGTCCGGAGACGAACTGCAGTGCCGGCGGCAGGAGGAGCAGCGCGCTCGCCAGCCCGGTGTAGAAACTCGACCCCGTGAGGTCGTAGACCAGCCACGTCCCGGCGACCGTGTAGAGGCTATCGCCGGCGTTCGTGACGAACCGCCCGACCAGCAGGCGGCGGAAGTTCCAGTTGTTCCGTAGCGAGGCCGTGTCCCCGTTCGTGGCCTCCGCTCCATCCTGCTGCTGGCTCACGTCTCCACCTCGAACGGAGCGCGTGTCGTCCGACCGCCGGCGTCCCTGAACGAAACGCCACGATCCGGGGGACCGGGACGGCCCCTCCCAGCGTCGAGAGTGACGAGAGCGACGACCGCTGGCTGTCTACCGACCGATGCCGATCCGGAGTACGATTCGGTTCGCGTTCGAGTGGGTGTCCGGCCACCGTCGACCGGGGACCCGGTGACTGTCTGCATTCGTGTCGATGTTCATCGTCGAGGAACTGCGACTACGGAACCCGTAGCGGAACGGGACGACCCGGGTGCTGCTGCTCTGCGGCGGTCGCTATACGGTCGCGACTACCGCGACGAGAGGAATGAACGGTCGAGCAGCCAGGCAGATCATACGGGGTCTCGAATCGACCCACACGGGTCAGCAGTTTATAGGTATCGACCGAACGGGTCTTCGTCGGTCTCCGTCGTCGGGTTGGGTTCGTAGTCGGTCCCGACACAGACCGAGAGCGCCCCCGACCGAACCCGGAGGTCGAGACGGTTCCGGGTGTAGATCTCCCCGTCGAGGCTGAAGTCGATCGCGCCCGACCGACTCTCGACCGTGAGGCGTTCGGCCTGGAGGCGCGTGACGTGCTCGGTGTCCCTGCGGAGGAGCTGCTGGGCGATGGCCTCGGCGACTGCCTCGCCCGCGGGCATCCGCTCGATGAGGGTGACGTCGAACAGCCCGTCCTCGACGTTCGCCTGGCCGAACTGCTTCGCGAACCGCCGGGCGTTCCCGATGAGCACACAGAGCGCCTCGCCCGACCACGTCCGTGGGCCCTCGTCGGTGACGGCGTCGACCTCGATGTCGAGCGCCTCGAACTCGCGGGCCTGCTGGACGCCGGTGATGACGAACGCGAGCGGGCCGAACCGAGCCTTCAGGTCCGAGGTCGTGGCCGCGCTGGTGTCGGCGGTCAGCCCCGCGATGCAGGACTTCACGAACGGCACGCCGTCGGCGAGCCCGAGGTCTATTCGACGAACCTCGCCCTCTTCGAGGAGTTCGAAGCCGTGTTCGATCCCGCGAACCCCGATGTCGTCCGCGAAGATGTTCGCCGTCCCCACGGGAACCACCCCGAACCGCACCCCGCCGAGCGCGTCGGCATCGACGAGCCCGCAGAGGACCTCGTGGACCGTGCCGTCACCGCCACAGGCCGCGAGCACGTCCACGCCGTCGGCGGCGGCCTCGCGGGCGAGGTGGATCGCGTCGCCCGCCGCCGCCGTCTCGGCGACCGAGTAGCCCCAGTGGTCGGCGAGCCGGCGGATCGTCGGCAGGTGGTCGCCCGCCCCGCTGTTCGGGTTCACGATGACCCGTCGGTTCGCGTCCGGACCGGGCGGTCCGTCGGTCGGTTCGTGGCCCGATGAACGCGTCATACCTCCGCTCGTCCCTCGATGCGAATAAATCTCACTGGAGACGACTCAGAGGTCGCCGCGGTCGGCGCGGGTTCGTATCGCCGCGGCGCGCTCGCGGATCGCCGCCCGCTCGTCCTCGTCCTTGTCGTCCCAGTGGGAGTAGACCAACCCCATCCGGCCGTTCCCCCGAAGGCGCTCCTCGTGGGTTCCCAAGAAGTCCCAGTAGAGCGCGTTGAACGGACAGGCGTTTTCACCCACCGTCTTCGTCTTGGCGTAGGCGCAGTCCCCACAGAAGTCGCTCATGCCGTCGATGTAGTTGGCCGAGGAGACGTAGGGTTTCGTCGAGAGCGCGTCGGTTCCGAAGCTGCCCATGCCCACCACGTTCGGCGTCGTGACCCAGTGGTAGGCGTCGACGTAGCCCGCGTGGAACCACCGGTTGAGTGCTGCGGGACGTACACCAAAACTCGTCGCGAAGTTCGAGAGCACCATCAGGCGCTCGATGTGGTGGGAATAGCCCCGTTTTCGCACGCCGTCAACGACTTCCGCGAGACAGTTCATCTCGGTCTCGCCGGTCCAGTAGAGCTCCGGAAGAGCCCGGTCGGCGTCGAGTTGGTTCGCGCTCGCCAGCTCGGGCATCTCACGGCGGTAGACGTGGCGCATGAACTCCCGCCAGCCGACCACCTGCCGGACGAACCCCTCGACGCTCGCGAGCGGGAGGTCGCGCGCTTCGTACTCGTCCAACACGCGCTCGACGACTTCCCGGGGATGCAGCAGGCCGAGGTTCAGCGGGGCCGACAGCAGGGCGTGATGCATCGTGGTTTCCCCGGCGAGCATCGCGTCCTGATACGGACCGAACTCCGGGAGCCGGTCCTCGACGAACGCGTCGAGCGCCGCGAGGCTCGCTTCGCGCGTGACCGGCCAGCCGAATTTCTCCTGGTCGGCCCAGTCACCGCCGTAGGGTGGTTCGTCGTAGCCGCCCGAGAACACCTCGTCGACCCACTCGACCACCATCTCGGTGCGATCGTCGGGCTCGAACCACGGCGCGTCGGGCGGTTCGTAGTCGCTCCCCGGGAACTCGCGGTTCTCGGTATCGTAGTTCCACTCGCCCCCGACCGGGTCGTCGTCGTCCATCAGGTAGCCCGTCTCGCGCCGCATCATGCGGTAGAACTCCTCCTGTTTGAAGCTCTCGCCGGCCCACTCGTCGAACTCGTCGGGCGCACAGAGGAACAGCTCGTTCTCGACGAGCGCGAGGTCGCCGCCCCGCTCGTCGACGAGATCCGTGAGACGTTCGCCCGCACCGTGGCTCGCGGGGCGCATACATTCGAGACGGTCTCCCGGGTGGTCGGCGAAGTGGGCGTCGAGACCCTCCCCGAACGTCTCGACCGTGTGGTACTCGACGGTATAAGTATCTGCTCGAAGTTCGTCGCGAAAGTGGCGCATCGCGGCGAACATCGCGACGAGTTTGTGGGGGTGGAACGGGAGCTTCCGGGCGAACTCGCGAGCTTCGATCATCAGCACGCGCTCGTCGTCGGCCCGCGAGAGCGGCCCGACCTCGCGGGTGAGCTGGTCGCCGAGCACCCAGACGGTCATCCCGCGGTCCTCCGTCGCCGTTTCGCACGGGTCACGCCGACCAGCGGGGTTCGACGAGCTAAAACCGTCGGGCTCCGGCGACGAGCGCCGCCGTGTGGCCGGTGTTCGGGTTCGACCGCGGGTGGTATGTAGCCGGCGACCGGTAGCCCCGATATGCAGACGGCTATCCGGCGGCGCGCGGTCGAGTGGACGGGGTGTGAGGTGCGTTCGAACCGATGAACCGGATCCAGCTCGGGAACGCCGTCTTCGAGGGGTTGAACGACGTCTACGTCTTCGGTGCGGACGCCGGGGCCACCACCCTCGTCGACACCGGGACCGCCGCGCCCGAGACCCGCGAGGAGCTCTCGACAGGTCTCGCCGATCTGGGGGTCGAGTTCGCCGACATCGACGAGGTCCTCCTGACCCACTGGCACGAGGACCACGCCGGGTTCGCGAGCGAGATACAGGACGAAAGCGACGCGGTGGTTCGGGTCCACGCCGCCGACGCGCCGCTGGTCTCGGGTGATACGGACGCGTGGGAGGCGATGGAGGCCCGCCAGCGTGCGCTTCTCGACGAATGGGGGGTACCGGAGGAGCCACGCGAGGAGCTCCTCGTCTTCCTCGACGGCTACGAGGGCCTCTCGGGGCGGGCGAGGGTCGAGCCGTTCGAGGGTGGCGAGCGGTTTTCGACCCCCGAGGGCGACCTCGAAGCGCTCCACCTTCCGGGCCACGCCGCGGGGCTCTCGGGGTTCGTCTTCGAGGGCGACGACGGTCGGGAACTCCTCTCGGGCGACGCGCTCCTGCCCCACTACACCCCGAACGTCGGCGGGGCGGACGTTCGCGTCGAGCGCCCGCTGGCGAAGTACCTCGACACGTTGGTTCGAATCATCGACGCGGGATTCGTCCGGGCGTGGCCCGGTCACCGCGACGTCATCGAGGACCCCGCAGGCCGCGCCCGCGACATCGCCGCACACCACCGCGAGCGCACCGAGAACGTGCTCGACGTGCTCCGCGAACACGGCCCGGCGGACGCGTGGACGGTGAGCAGTTACTTATTTGGTGAGCTCTCGAACATCCACATCCTCCACGGGCCGGGCGAGGCCTACGCGCACCTCGACCACCTCTCGGCGCACGGTGTCACCGAGCCCACGGAAGACGGGTATCGACTCGTCGATTCGGACCCCGACCTCGACGAGTTCTTCCCCGACGTGAGCGAGTGAGGTGCGCGAGCGGGGCGCGCCCCGCGAGCGCCGCGGGGCGGGCGGTTGCGGTGCCTGGTGTCTCGGCGAGCGGGAGCAAGCCGAGGCTCAAGAGAGCACCGCTCTCCTGGTGGATGAAGGGCGAGCGCCCTCCGGGCGCGAGGGCTTCGGCGGAGGCGGAAGCGGTGCTGTGCGGGGCGGTTGCGGAGAGGGTAGTTGTTGTACCGCGAGCGAGTGGTGCGAGGTTCGAGCGAAGCGAGAACCTCGGATGCGAACGGGGAACGGAGTGACCCGTGAGCGAAACGAGCGAGCGGGCGCGAGGGTGACTGCAAGGAACCCGACGCGCTTTTGATCCACATTTTGCCAGGGAGCGAGCGCTAGCGAGCGACCGCAGCAAAAGGTGGGTGGGGGCCTTAGGTCCGGAAACTCTCCCCGCAGCCGCACTCGCTCACGACGTTCGGGTTCTCGACGTGAAAGCCCGCGCCCTGGAGGCCGCCCTCGAAGTCGAGGACGCTGCCGCCGATGTAGTTCATGCTCGCGGGGTCGACGAAGATCCGGAGGTCGTGGTGTTCGTAGACCTGGTCGTCCTCCTCGGGCTCGCCGTCGAAGCGCATGCCGTAGGAAAGCCCGGCACAGCCGCCCTGCTGGACGAACAACCGAAGCCCGGCGACGTCGGTGTCCATACCCTCGCCTTCGAGGAGGTCGAGTGCCTGTTCGGCGGCCGACGTCGAGACGTCGATCTCGGTCGCGGTGTCGGCGGTTCCAGCCGTGCTCATACGTCACATATCCGCCGAAGAAAGTTAACCATGACGCCCCACTTTTTTCTGCGTCGGGTGGCCTTCCGCTGGTCGGACACCACTCCTTGAAAAACCTGGACTAAAAACTGCCGCTCGCTCGGCCTCCGGCCTCGCTCGCGGTACAGTCACTACTGACTCCCCCTCCGCTTCCGCCCCGCAACCGCCACACGCCTCCCCAACCGATTCGCTCCGTTCGCTGCGCTCACTCCACTCATCCACCGTCAGAGCTCCGCTCTGACGAGCCTGCGCTCGCAGTACTCGCGCAGACCTCGCACAGTGTCCGCGGTCGCGCGCTCACCGTGGCTCACGGGTCACTTCGTTCCCCGTTCGCATTCGAGGTTCTCGCTTCGCTCGAACCTCGCCGTTCGCCCACGACCGCGAGCGCGCGCCAACCGCTCCAACCGCCGACCGCACCCGCTCCGACCGCACCTCCGAACGCGCCCCGACAGCACTACCGAACCGCACCAGCCCTCACTCCCGAAGTCGCTCGTCGTCCTCCACGTCGGATTCGCGCTCGCGGAGTCTGACGGCGACGCTTTCGGCGTGGGCATCCAACCCTTCGGCCCGCGCGAGCGTCTCGACGGTCTCACCGATGTCGTCGAGCGCGTCGGCCGAGAGTCGCTGCACCGTCGTCGAGCGCAGGAAGGTCTCCACCGACAGCCCACCTGTGATCCGCGCGCCGCCACCCGTTGGCAGAACGTGGTTCGGCCCGGCGGCGTAATCGCCCGCCGCCACGGGCGAATACGGCCCCAGAAACGCACTTCCGGCACTACTGATCCGGTCGAGCAGCGCCTCGTCCTCGTCGGCCTGGATCGAGAGGTGCTCGGCGGCGTACTCCTCGCAGAACAACACCGCCTCCGGCATCGAGCGCGCGAGGAACACCCCGCTGGCGTCGCTTTCGAGCGCTTCCCGAATCGTCTCCGCCCGCTCGCCCTCGATACCCGCCTCGACCGCCGCCGCGACCGCCTCCGCGAGCTCCTCGTCGGCCGTCACCGCCACCGCGGACGCGTTCGCGTCGTGCTCGGCCTGCGCGATCAGGTCCGCCGCCACGAACTCGGGGTCCGCCGTCCCGTCGGCCAACACACAGACCTCGCTCGGCCCCGCGAGGAAGTCGATCGCGCAGTCGTTTCGGATTGCGGCCTTCGCCGCCGTCACCCACCGATTCCCCGGCCCGACGACCTTCTGCACGCGCGAGACCGACTCCGTCCCGTACGCCAGCGCCGCCACCGCCTGCGCACCGCCGACCTGATACACCTCGTCCGAACCGGCGACGTGGAGCGCCGCGAGCGTCGCGGGGTTGATCTCGTCGGCGGGCGGCGTCGCCACCGCGACCGTCTCGACGCCAGCCACCTTCGCCGGAATCACCGTCATCAGCGCGCTGGAGGGGTAGGCCGCCGCCCCGCCCGGCACGTACGCCCCGACCCGGTCGATCGGTCGGTACCGTCGTCCGAGTTCTCGGCCATCGAAGTCCTCGCGCCAGTCCTCGGGCAGCTGGCGCTCGTGGAACTCACGGATGTTCTCGGCTGCCGTTTCGATGGCCTCCCGCAGACCCGCGTCGATCTCGTCGTACGCGCGCTCGGCCGCGTCGGTCACGTCGAGCGATCCCACGGTCGTCTCGTCGAACTCCTCGGCGAACTCCCGGAGCGCGACGTCGCCCTCCGTGCGAACGCGCTCGACGATCTCGGCGACGTCGCCCTCGATGTCGTCGATCCCCGCGTCGCGCTCGAACACCGCACGGCGCTCGTCGGGCGAGAGGTCGGCGACGGCTCTCACGTCCATACCTCCCCTTACCGCGGGCGTCAAAACGGCTTGCGGTGTCTCACTCCCGGATCGTAGCGATCCCGAGCTTCGAGAGGGTCGCCCGCACGAGCAGATAGCAGATCAACCCGAAGGCCGCGAGCGTCGTCGGCGCGGCGAGCACGCGCGCGGTCCGGTAGGGAAGCACCAACCGCGAGAACCCGAGGATCACGAAGCTCACGAGGATCAACCCGAACGCGACGAACGAGAGCTTCACGAACCCCGCTTTGTCCATCGCCCGGAACTCGGCGCGGTCGCGAATGAAACTGTCGCCCGTCCGCAGAAATCGGCTCGCCTTACCGGTCCTTCGCGCCCCAGCCGAACGCGGTCCAGCCGCCGTCGGCGTGGAGCACTTCCCCGGTCATGTAGTGGTCGTGGGAGGCGAGGAACGAGACGCAGTTCGCGATCTCTTCCGGGGTGCCGAACCGGTCCAGTGGCGTCCGGTCGCGGACGTCCTGTTCGGTGAAGTCGGCCTCCTCCTGGGCCTCCGCCGCCATGTCGGTCATGATGTAGCCCGGCGCGAGCGCGTTGACGTAGATGTCGTGTTCGGCCCACTCGACGGCGAGACACCGCGTGAGGTTGTTGACGCCGCCCTTCGAGGTGTTGTAGGGAGTCCGATCCTGCTGGCCCATCTCGCCCATCATGCTCGAGATGTTCACGATGTCGCCGCCGTCGCCCTGCTCGATCATCCGCTTGCCGACGGCCTGGGCGCAGTAGAAGGGGCCAGTGAGGTTCACGTCCAGTACCTGCTGCCAGTCCTCGGGCGTGATCTCCTCGGCCGGCCCGCGAATGTTGATCCCCGCGTTGTTCACGAGGACGTCGATCTGGCCGAACTCCTCGACGGTCCGCTCGACCAGCCGCTCGACCGACTCCTTCTGACTCACGTCGACCTCGACGGCGAGCGCCGACCCGCCGTCCGCCTCGATCCCCTCGGCGACCTCCTCCGAATCCTCGACCGAGCGCGAACAGACCACGACGTTCGCGCCGTCCGCGGCCAGCGTCTCCGCGACCTGTTTCCCGATACCCCTGCTCGATCCCGTGACGATAGCGGTCCTGTTTTCGACCATCGTTAGCCCGACCTCGCCACCGGATGTTAACCCTGTTGCACTCCCCTCCGACGACGAACCGCGTTCCTACGTTGGTGGATCGAGCCGTGCCGGCGGATCCCGGTCGACTCGCGACGCCAGAAACTCGCTTTCGTCCGCCGAGAGGTCGCGGGCGCGGTAGACGTCGAGACCCGCTTGGTAGGCCGCGTGCGAGCGCTCGCTCGGACGTTCGAGCACGAGTTCGGCGAGGCCGGTCTCCCGGCCGGTGTAGCCGAAACCGGCCTTGTGGAGCGCCTCGTAGGCGAACGGGTTGTTGACCGCGATCCGGAGGCGCCCGTACCCGTGGGTAAGCGCCCGATCGGCGGCGAACGCCGCGAGGCGTGCCCCCAACCCCTCACCACGACGGTCGGCCCGCACGGTGATGTAGCGGAGCCAGAGCGTGGTCGGATCGGTGCGGTCCTCGTTGAACGCGACCGCGCCGAGGACCTCGTCCCCCTCGCGCACGACCGCCTTCCCGGTCGAGGACATCACGAACTTGCCGGCGTACGCGAACTGCCGGTAATCGAGGTCGAGCGTCGGCCCGTCCTCGGGCCACCCGCAGAACGCGTACTCCATACGTTTCCTTCGGCGCGAGCGCCATCCCTCCTTCGCCGCACGACTTAAGCGGCGGCCGGTGCGAGTGAGCGTCATGCAGCCGCCGGGCGACGTCGCGCGATTCGACCGGTTCGCGCGCCACTACGAGCGACTCATGCCCGCGAGCGACGTCGGTCCGATACGGGCGGGGCTCGTGCTCGCCGACCGCGAGCTCCACCGCGTGCTCGACGTCGGCGGCGGGACGGGTCGAGCGGTGCGCGCGCTCGGGGTCCCGGAACGGGTCGTGGTCGACGCCGCCCCCGGGATGCTCGCCGAGGCGCGCCGACGGGGACTTGGCTGTGTGCTCGGGGATGCGGCACGACTCCCCGTCGCCGACGCCAGCGTCGACGCGGTGCTCATCGTGGACGCGCTCCATCACGTCGCCGACCAAACGGGCGCGCTCGCGGAGGCCAAACGCGTCCTCCGACCGGGCGGCGTGCTGGTCTGTCGCGAGTTCGACCGCTCGACCCTCCCCGGGCTCCTGCTCGCGACGGGCGAGCGCCTCGTCGGCTTCGACTCCGAGTTCTTCACCCCCGACGAGCTCGCGTTCGCGGTCGAACGCGTCGGGCTCGACGCCGCGATCCCGGTTCGCGGCTTCGGCTTCACCGTCGCCGGCGTCAAGCGCTGAGCGCGAAAACGAGTCTTACATGCCGCTCGCGCCCCTCGCCCGACCCATGAGCAACGCCGTCGGTTCCCTCGGAGGCCGCATCGACGTCTCGGGGACGACCCTCGGGCTCGCGGTCGGCGACCTCGTCCTGATCGGCCTGTTCGTCGTCGCGGGCGAACTCCAGCACGGCTACAGCCTCACCGCCCAGCCCGGCCGGATCGTCGGCACCGCGCTCCCGTTCGTCATCGGCTGGGTCGTCGCGTCCGTGCTCGCAGGTGTCTACACGCCCGCCGTGTACCGCGCCCCCCGCTCGGCCGCCATCCGCACGGCCCTCGCGTGGGTCGGCGCGGCGCTCGTCGGCCAGGCGCTCCGCGCGACCGCCCTCTTCCACGGGGACTTCGCGCTCGCGTTCGTCCTCGTTTCGCTCGGCGTCGGGCTCGTCCTCCTGGTCCCGTGGCGCGTCGCCGTCGCCGCGCTCGTCGGTCGTTCCTGAGACCCCATCCCCGTTGTCACCGCTCGGTCCTCAGCGATCCACGTCGACGATCTCCAACCCATAACTTATAGAGAACCCTCGTGTGATCTCAGCAACTCATATCTCTCGCTCACGACCCACCTATGGGAAACACTTATGTGACGCACCCCCGTATCATTGAGTATAATGGCTCAGTACTACGACTACATCCTCGGACTCATTCCGCTCGCGCTCGGCGGTATCACCACCCTTCTCGTCGCCCTCGGCGTTTCACTCACGCTCGCTGTCCCGCTCGCGGCGGCCGTCGCGGTCGCGCTCATCGGTCACGGTCTCTTCGTTCGCTCGCCGGGTGCCGACACCCAGCCCGCCCCGCAGCCCAACGGCGGCTCGCTCAACTCGGCCGAATAATTTCTCCCTCTCTTCGACTTCTCTGCTGACTACTGCTTTTACAACGCGTTTCGGTCACGGCTCGACTCAAGCATGTTCCCGACGGAGGGCACCGTATGACCGCCACACCGTTCGAACCACTCTACGACCGAGCCGTCGCGGAACTCCTCGACGGTCCGGTCGAGGAGCGGCGAATCGAGACCGCCGTTGGCGAGACCCACCTGCTGCTCGCCGGCGACCCCGACGCGAAACCGCTGCTCGTCCTCCAGGGCGGGAACGTCACGACCCCGGTCACGCTCGCGTGGGTCGAGGCGCTCGCGGACGAGTACCGGCTGCTCGCGCCCGATACGCCCGGACAGCCGGGAAAGACGACGGCCCGAACGGCGGACTACGGCCGGTGGCTCGTGGCGCTCCTCGATGGGCTCGGGGTCGAGGCGGTTCCGGCGGTCGGTCTCTCCCACGGTGCGGGGGTGCTCCTCGAAGCCCTCGTCCGCGCCCCCGACCGGTTCGAGTCGGTCTCGTTGGTCGTTCCGGCGGGCTTCGGTGTCGGCCCCCCGGCCGGGCTGGCGAGGGTCGGGGTCCCGTCGCTCGCCTACCGCTCCCTCCCGCGGCGCTGGTTGCTCGACCGCGCACTCGGCTCGCTGGCGACCGAACCACCGGGATCGCTCCCGCCCGTCGTCCGCGACACCATCGCGGCCGCGCTCCGAACCGCCGACCTCATGACCGGGTTCCCCGGCCCGACGCGCGATGCGCTTCGAACCGTCGGGGTACCCGTGTTCGGCGTGGTCGCGGCCGACGACCCGTTCTTCCCGGCTCGAACGATCGGCCCCCGCATTCGGACGACCTTTCCGGAGTGCCGGGAGGTCCTCACCCTCCCCGACGAACGGCACTTCCTCGGCCCGGCGGGGCGGTCGCAGCTGTGTCACGCGCTTCGCGGCTTCCTCGAATCCGAAGCGACGGGGTGACTTGAGCCACCACTCATAAAGCCTCGCTCGCCCTTGTGCCCGTATGACCGACGACGGAACGCTGTTTCTGACCAGCGAGGAGTGTGCGGGGCTCGCGACGCCCGAGGAGTACGTCCGGGCGGTGCGCGAGGGCTACCGCCAGCGCGGCGAGGGCGCGCCGGCCGCGCCGCGGACGAAACTCACGAACGAGGAGCCGCCGGGCATGCTCACGGGCTACACCGCCATCCTGCCCGAGACGGGCGCGATGGGTGGCTACATGTACGCCGCGGGCTTCGGCAACCGCGACGCCCAGTTCGTCCAGCCGGTGTTCGACGCCGAGTCGGGGGCCCTGATCGCCCTGCTCGACGGCGCGAGCCTCAACCCGTTCAAGACCGGCGCGGCGGGTGCGGTCGGCGTCGACGCGCTCGCGCGAACGGACGCGACGACGCTCGCGGTCATCGGGAGCGGTGCCCAGGCCCGCGGTCAGCTTCAGGCCTGTGCGACCGTTCGGAGCTTCGAGACGGTGAACGTCTATTCGCCGACCGCGGAGAACCGGGAGAAATTCGCCGCCGAGATGAACGAACAGCTCAACCCCGCGGTCGCGGCCGTGGCGTCGAGCGACGCCGCGGTCGAGGGTGCGGACGTGGTGATCACCGCGACGAGTGCATCCGAACCGGTCTTCGACGGCGAACTCCTCGAGGACGGCGCACACGTCACCGCGATGGGCCAGTATCACCCCGAAAAGCACGAACTCGACGCGACCACCGTCGAGCGCGCGAAGTACGTCCCCGACCTCCGCGAGCGGGTCATGAACGACGCCGGCTCGTTCATCAACGCCGTCGAGGAAGGCGTCGTGACCGAGGACGATATTCACGCCGAACTCGGCGCGGTCGTCGCGGGCGAGGCCCCCGGCCGTGAGTCCGACGACGAGATAACGGTCTTCGACTCCGGTGGCACCGGTATCGAGACCGTCGCGGCGGGCTATCTGGTCTACGAGAAGGCCCGTGAGGAGGGCCTCGGCACCGAGCTCGCGTTCGCGCCGGGCAGCCAGGCCCTCACTGGCGAGTAACCCTCAGCTCCCGTCCAGATACTCATGGATCGCGTCGTCGTCGAGCGCATCGAGCACCCGTTCGGGGCCGGCGACGTCGCGGTCGGTCATCCGTCCCCGGTCACGATGTCCGCGACGCGCTGGCGGTCGAAGAGCTGACTGCCGCCGAACGCGTCGGGGTAGACGCCCTGGGCCGCGCGTTCGAGCTGGTGGAGGTAGATGATCGGACCCTGGTAGGTCAGCCCGGCGTAGATCACTCGACCGTTCTGGACCGCGCTGAGCTGGGAGGCCACCTCGTGGTTTTCGAGGGGCGTGACGATGTTCTCTTGGAAGTACTGGTCGGTGATCTCGTCTTGGAGGCGCACCGCGAGCACGTCCGGGTCGACCTCGAGCAGCGTCTCGAAGTCGATCGCGCTCCCACCCGCCTGGGCGTCGGCCACGTCGTTCGCCGCCAGCGCGTCCTCGACGCCGAGGGTCCGCCACTGCTTCGAGGTCGTCCCCTCGCCCACGAGGTAGGGGTAGAACGACTCCGGCGGGACGTCGGCGGGGTACAGCAGCGCGATCGAGGGGGTCTCGTTCGGAAGGTCGCTCTCGACCGTCGAGTGGACGTCGTCGAGCACCTCGGTGAACGCCTCGGCGCGTCCGCGCTGGTCGAACACCGCACCGAGCTTCCCCAACAGCTCCTCCATCGTGTAGTAGCGGTAGTCGTGCCAGTCGTAGACCTGCGTGAAGGTGGTGTTGCCGAAGAAGGGCGCGACCTGGTTCGTTATCTCCGTGACGTCGCCCTGGCTCCAGCTCAGCCTGTTGACCATGAAGTTGGGGTCGACGACGTGGACGTCGGCGTCGAGTTCGTAGAAGACCTCCTTCCCGACGCTGTCACCCTGATAGAGTTCGGTGAGGCTGCCCGTGTCGACCGATACCCCCGGGAGGTCGTCGTAGTAGAACGCGCCGTACCGGGCGGCGACGCCGATCGCCGAGAGGCCGTCCGACTGGCCGAGCGCGACGCCCATGTCGGCGTAGTCGCCGGTGAACGGAACCCACGTCTGGGGAACGGAGTCGAACGTGACGCTCCCGACCGGTGCCATCGAGACCGAGTACGACTCTCCAGTCGTCCCGCCGCTCTCAGTGGCTCCACCCTGGCTCGTGGTCCCGTCCGTCGAACCGCCAGCGGTCGATCCGCCGGACCCGGCCGTCGCGCTCGCCGGGCCGGCCCCACCGCCCGTTTCGTTGGACCCGTTGCTCCCCGCGTCGTTTCCGCTCGAACAGCCGGCGAACAACCCAGCGAGACCGACCCCGACACCGGTCCTGAGGAACCGGCGGCGCGTCGAGCCATCGGTAGCGTCGCGTGACATACGAATTAGGCTCGCCTAACAAAACATAGCCGTTCCGATCTTTCGGCGGGCCGAAAACTCGCCAAGCTCAGGCCCGCGACCCGAGCCACGCACCGAGCGCCAGCCCGTAGATCAGGTGGCCGGCGTGGAACACCGCCGACTCGTCGGTCGCGAGGTCCATGTCGAGATAGCGCTGGAGGACGACCGCCTCGCCGAAGACCGAGAGGGCGAGGCCATAGACCCCGCCGACGACGAGTCCGACCGCTTCCGGGTGGGTTCGGTCGGCGTCTATCACGGCGAGTATCGGTGCGAACAGCCCGCCGGCGATGGCCCCGTAGACCAGATGCAGCCCCAGCGAGTGCAGGTGGTAGTCGTCGGCGTCGCCGCCCAGCCACCGCGCGAGGAGTTCCGCGGTCGGTGGCAGGGCGCGCGCGGTTGGCTCGCGAAAGACCGTCATCACTACCGTAGCGAACGCCCCGGCCTCCAGACCGGTCGCGACCGTCGAGCGCGACAGGCTCGGCCGGGTGTGCTCGTCGCTCGGCGTGCTATCGCTCGTCTCGATGCTGTTCATGGGTCTCCGAACGTTTCGAGTCCTATAGGATCGCGGTCGGGACGCGCCGGGTTCAGAGGTACGGCCCGAGTCCGAGCGCGGTCACGACCGGGATCCCCGAGGCGACCGTGCCCACGAGGTAGCCGGCGATCGCCCCGCCGTTGAGCAACGGCAGTCCGGCGTGGGCGCGCCCCTTCATCACCAGCCGAAGGAGGACCACGAGGCCGCAGACCGTGCCGACCATCGCGGTGAGCGCGGGGAGCGAGAGCGCGAAGCCCGGTATCAGGGGGCGAGCGGGCGCGAAGAACGCGGCGCTCGCCACCAGCACGCCCGGCATCACCGCGTCACCGAGACCGACGAAGAACACGTCCCGGTCGCCGGCCGCCGGTGGCGTGGTCGTCTCGTTCGTCTCGTCCGTTTCGCCCTCCTCGCCTTCCCCGCCGTCGGCTTCGACGCTCTCGGCCGCGTTCGCCGTCGGCGAATCGTCGAGGAACGAGTACGAGAGCGTGAGCGGGATCACGAGCACCACGGGGAGTTTGAGGTCCATCACGCCGTCGGCGAGCGTCAGCATGTGTTCGGTGCCGTAGACCGAGATCGCGTCGTAGACCGCGAGCGCGACCAGCAGGAGTATCGCGGGCAGGAGGCCGAAGCTGATGCCGAAGATGCCCGCCGCGCCCGCGCCCATCACCACCCCGGCGGCGTCGATGACGTACCACTCGGGGTAGGCGAGCAGCGCGACCGCGAGGACGACCGCCCCGCCGACCGCGAGCGGGTTGAACGCCACGCCCGCGAGGCTCGTCGAGACGGGCGGTGCGAGCACCGAGAAGACGTAGAGCGAGACCAGCCCACTGGAGAACACCACGAACCCCCGGAGGAGCCACTGGATGTCGAGTTTGATCACCGCGAGCATCGCGGCGGTGGCGACGAGGATCGCGCCGATGTAGACCGCGCTGTTCGCGGGGTCCGTCGGGTTCTCGACGGCCTGGTAGCCCGCGCGCTCGAAGGGACCGACCAGCGCTACCGCCCCGAGCTGGATCAGCACGAAGACCGCGACCGCCATCGCGCCCGCCGCGTACACCCGCGTGCGCTGGTGCATACCTCCACCACCCCCGCCGCCGTCTTCGGGGTTTCGTTCGGTGACTCGTGCGAGCGACCCGTCGGTCACCCACCACGTTCGAACCGGGGTCGACCGCCCTGGACGGGAGGTCACAAAACGACGTCGAAAACCGAACCATTAGGTTGATTCCGCACGTTTCCGGACGGACGACCGCCTATGAGCATTCGTTCCTCCCGGCCGGTGACTATCGCCCGCGCGATGGTCGCCGAGGTCACGCAGAACCACCTCACCTTCATGGCGGGGAGCCTCGCGTTCTACGCCTTCCTCTCCATGATCCCGCTGTTCCTCCTCAGTTTCATCGCGGCGTCCGTTATCGGCGGCGAGGCGTTCGCCGAGCAGATCACCGCGCTGTTCAACTCGACGCTCACCGGGAGCGCACGTGAACTGCTCGCGGACGCCCTCACCGACTCGTCGGGCCAGACCGGCGCGTCCGTGCTGGGCCTCGCGACGCTGCTCTGGAGCGCGCTCAAGCTCTTCCGGGGGCTCGACATCGCGTTCGACGCGGTCTACGGCGTCCGCGACGTCAAGTCCCTCCCCAAACAGCTCCGTGACGCCCTCGTCGTGCTCGTGGGCGTCGCCTTCGGGGTCGTAGCCGTCGTGCTCACCGGCGGCGTGCTCGCGTTCGTCCCCAACCTCCCGATCCCCTTTCTCGGTCGCCTCAGCCCGCTCTACCTCGTCGTCGGGCTCACGTTCGTCTTCTTCCCGGTCTACTACTTCGTTCCGGACGTCGACGTCTCGGTGACCGAAGTCCTGCCCGGTACGGTGCTGTCGGCGATCGGGTGGGCGCTGACCCAGTTCGCCTTCCAGATCTACGTGGGCTACGCGGGCCAGTACACGGCCTACGGTATCGTGGGCGGTGTCCTCCTCGTGCTCGTCTGGCTCTACTACAGCTGTCTCGTGCTCCTGTTCGGCGCGGTCACGAACGTCGTCCTCGCGGGGCGGTCGAGCTACCTCGACGAGGGTAGCACGGCGGACGGCCCCAGCCTCTTCGACGTCGAGGAGTCGGACCGCTGGCGGTGGTAGCCTACTCGCTGTAGAGGCGCTCGCCGAGCAACCCCGCCGGCGCGTTCGTCGATTTCAGCGCCAGAAACGGCCGGTCGGTCGGCCCGAACACGTCGACGACCTGGCCGACCGTCGAGAGGCTCTGGTCGACGAGCTGGGTGCCGATGTTCGGGTAGCCCTCGTCGTCACACCGGACGATGGCGAGTCCCTGAGCCGTGCCGACCACCTCGCCTGCGCGTTTCATTCCCGGAGCGCGGCGACGTAGACCGCGACGGCCTGGAGGAGGTCCGACTTCCCGTCGTCGTCGGCGTCCTTCACCAGGACACGGCCACGGGCGGTGTGCTCGCGCGGGTAGGTCTTCTCGCGTTCGATCACGGTGTCGTAGCCGACCTGTCCGGCCGCACGAGCGATCTCGTCGACGGTCGGCTCGGGCACCGCGACGCCTCGGGGCACCCGCCGACCCTCGGTTCGACTGCGTCCGGCGTCCAGGTACGCCGGCCAGATGACGTTCTCGACCATGTTCGTGGTTCGCGGTCGGGCGGATAAACCGCTTGCTCCCGACCGATACCGCGATCACCCACACCGCTACCACGGAGACCGCTAGAACTATCCGCTCACCGGATCCACTTACGGTATGGACCATCTCGACGAGATCTCCGTCGAGGAACTGCAGGCGGCCCTCGACGAGGTCGACGGAGCGAAACCCGCACAGCGCCTTCTCGCGGCGATCGCCTACAAGAACGGCGTCAGTCAGACCGAACTCGCCGACTGGTACGGGGTCCAGCGCCGCACCATCTACAGCTGGCTCATGCGGCTCGAATCACGGCCGCTCGCCGACGCGGTCGTCGACGCCGACCGTTCGGGTCGTCCGCGGAAGCTCACCGCCGACCAGCGAGAAGCCTTCGAGGAGACCCTCCAGCAGCCCCCTTCGGAGGTGGGTGTCGATGCCTCCGCGTGGAGCCCACCGCTGGTGCAGCGCTACCTCCGCGAGACCTTCGGTGTCGAGTACTCGCGCCCGAGCTGCCGACGGCTGATGAAGGAGGCGGGGCTCTCCTATCGACCGGTGCGCCGAACCGGCTCGGACGGATCGGACGATTCCGGTGGCTGGGTGCCCTGATAGGCCGCTCTCGGTGGATCCCGACCGGTACCGTTTGTGCGGTTCGGCCGTCTCGTTCGTTGCGGTTTCGAGTGAATAGATCTGATCGTCCGTCGTATGGCCTGTGACGTCCGTGCTACTCAGCGGTAAATTACATATTGCGATATAGAATGGTCTAGATCGACTCAATGCGTACGGACTTTCCGAAATAATGGAAGTAGTCCGAGATCGCGCACCCAGTCGTCGAGAGTTCGAACGGTTCTACGAGTGGGTGTGAACTCGCTCGGCTCCGTTACCGACTTTCGAACACGGAGAACTGAGGTCGCGTTTCCGAGGGAGCGGACACCGCTCCCGTGGCTTCTCCCTTCCCGCTCACTCCGTGCTGTTCCACGGGAGCAGACGCGTGCCGATCCGGCGAATGACGAGCGAGGAGCAGTATCCCAGCAGGCCGATCGAGAGCATACCGACGACGATGCTCGCGTAGTCGCCGGCGATGTACGACGACCAGGTGAGGTAGCCGAGCCCGCTTCCGGCGATCATCTCCGCGGCGACGAGGTTGACCCACGCGAGCCCCATCCCGCTCACCATTCCCGCGTGGATCGACGGCAGCGCGCCGGGATAGACCACGTATCGGAACGTCTGGAACGGCGACGTCCCGAGCGACCGGGCCGCCCGGGGGAACTCCTCGTCGATCTGTTTGACCCCGCTGATCGCGTTGAGCAGGATCGGGAAGAAGGCCCCGAGGAACGTGATGAAGAGGATGCCCGTATCGACCGGGTAGTCGAGCGCACCGGCCCCGACCGAGACGATCGGGAACACGAGCGCGACGACCGGGATCCAGGCGACCGGCGGCACCGGGCGAAGCATCTCGAGCGCCGGATAGACCGCGTCCGCGAACGTCCGGTTCCAGCCGATCAGCAACCCGATCGGGACGGCGAGGACGAGCGCGAGGACGAACGAAACGTAGATCCGGGCCGTGCTCACGGCCGCAGCGCTCCAGAACGACACCTCGGCGAACTGGTCGAGGAACGTCGTCCCGACGGCGAGCGGCGAGGGCAGTTCGCTGAGCAGCCCGAAGTTGGTCGCGAGTGCCCAGAGCACGAGCAAGGCGAGCACCGAGGTGACACGGCGGACCGACCGCGGAACGGTGACCGAACCACCGGTCCCCGAGCTGGACCCCGATC
Source organism: Halococcus salsus (assembly GCF_009900715.1). Classification (NCBI taxonomy): domain Archaea; kingdom Methanobacteriati; phylum Methanobacteriota; class Halobacteria; order Halobacteriales; family Halococcaceae; genus Halococcus; species Halococcus salsus. The sequence continues at coordinate 242,507 of NZ_JAAAJC010000003.1, read as the reverse complement.
CCGACTCGGAGCCGCGTTCGTTCTCGACGGTCGCCATCAATCGACCCGTCCCGCGGCCTGTTCCATCGCGCGTTCGGCCTCCTCGTGGATGAGGTCGAGCGCGCGGCGTTTGACGCGGGTGAACTCGTCGCTCGTGATCATATCGAGGTTTCGGGGTCGGTCGAGGTCGACGTCGAGGACGTCCTTGGCTCGACCCGGTCGGGCGCTCATCACGACGACCCGGTCGGCGAGGAAGATCGCCTCCTCGACGTCGTGGGTGATGAAGATCACCGTTCGGCTCTCGTTCTCCCAGACCTCGAGCAGCGCCTCCTGCATCAGCTCCTTGGTCATCGCGTCGAGCCCGCTGAACGGTTCGTCCATCAGCATGATGTCCGGGTCGTTCGCGAACAGCCGGGCGAGCTCGGCGCGCTGTTGCATCCCGCCCGAGAGCTCGTGGGGATAGGAATCCTCGAAGCCGTCGAGCCCCATCTGCGTGATCAGGTCGTTCACGCGCTCGTCGTCGACCTCGTTTCGCATCCGTGGGCCGAACCGGACGTTCTCGGCGATCGTCAGCCACGGGAAGAGGCGATTGGACTGGAAGACGACGCCCCGGGAGGGGTCGGGACCGTTCACGCGGGTGCCGTCGACGCGGACCTCGCCCTCGGTCGGTTCGAGATAGCCCGCGATGCACTCCATCACCGTGCTCTTGCCACACCCCGAGGGACCGAGGATCGTGATGAACTCGTCGGCCCCGATGTCGAGGTTCATGTCCTCGACGGCGACGACGTGGTCGCCATCGGGGTCGTACACCTTCGTGACGTCGTCGATCTCGATCGCCCCCGTTTCGCTCCCCCGCGTTCCGTTCGTCGCGGCCGCGGTCTTCGATTCGGTACTGGTCACAGCCTCGGTCGTGTTTTGGTCGGTGTTGCTCATTGGTGGTCGTTGGTCGGTCGAGTTCGTTCGGTAGTCGGTACGGTCGTGCGACCGGCGGTCGGCGGGACGGCGACGCGGCCGTGGTGTGCTCCCGTCATCGGCTCTCACGCTCGCTCCAGGGCATCCGTCGTGCGGCGTAGCGGTTCACCAGCGCCGAGGAGGCGTAGCCGAGCACGCCGATCACGACCATCCCGACGAGCACGACGTCGGTCTGGAGCAGGCGATAGGCCTGGAAGATCGTGTACCCGAGGCCGTAGTTGCCGGCAATGATCTCGGCGGCGACGACCGTGATCCAGCCGAGGCCGATGCTGATCGATATCCCGGTGAGGATCGACGGGAGCGTCGCCGGGAAGACGACGTACCGGAAGACCTGGAGCCCCTCCGCACCGAGACTGTGGGCGGCCCGTGTGTACTCGTCCTCGATCGTGCGAACGCCCTCGACCGTGTTGATGAGGATCGGGAAGAAGGCCCCGATGAAGACGACGAACAGGACGGCGAGGCTGACCTGAATCCCGAGGAGATCGAGTGCCGGCAACAGGAGGACGCTGATCGGGACCCAGGCGACCGGCGGGATCGGTCGGAGGATCTCGAGTGCCGGAAACGTGTAGTCCTCGAAGCGCTGGCTCGTCCCGATCGCGAGCCCGAGCGGGACGGCTAGCACCGCCGCGATGCCGACGCCGAAGACGACGCGAAAGGTCGAGTACGCCGCGTGCAGATAGATGGTCCCGCCGCTCGCCATCGGTTCGCCGGCGAGGTAGGCGAGCATGTTCGTCCCCGTCTCGACCGGGTCGGCCAGGTACTCGAAGCCGAGGACGCCGAACCGGACGAGCGCCCACCAGACGACGAGGAACCCGAGCACCGACCCGAACTGGACGACCCGACGCGGAACGCCGAGACCCGCCCGGTCCCCGAGCAACCGTTCGGAGAACGATTGCGTGCTCATCGCCCGCCTCCGGACGTGCTCGCGTTCGTCCCTGTCGTGTTCGAACTCGACTTATTCGATCCGTCCGACCTGTCGAACCGGTCGAGTCCGGTTCCGACGCCGAGCTCGTCGGCCGCCGTCTGCGTGAGCCCGGGTTTGTACCTCGAATCGGCCGGCAGCGCGGCGATCGCACCCTGGTCCTGGAGGAACCGTGGACCCTGTTGAGTCATCAATCGGTTGGCCTGCGGGACGGCCGCGTAGTCCGTGATGAGTTCGAGTCGGTTGATCGAGGGGTCGAGCTGGAGGCTCTCGTAGAGACACGAGCGCAGGACCGACCGGTCGTAGGTCGCGAGGTCGCCCTCCTCGGCGACGAGGTCGAGCGTGCGCTCGTGGTCGTTGGCCATGATCTCCTTGGCCCTGAGCTCGGCCTTGAGCCAGCCGATTGCGGCTTCCCGGTCGTTCTCGATCAACGAGTCGGGCATGATGATCCCCGCCGCGTCGCCGGTGTCGAACTCCGAACCGCTGATGAAGTACTCGGCGGCGTCCTCCTGGTAGACCGTTCGGGCCATGTTCGGTTCCCAGCCGAAGCCGACCGGCAGCGAGCCCTGGCGGATCTCGGCCAGGATGTTCCCGATCGAGTTGTCGACGAGGTTCGGTTGGACGCCCGTCTGTTCGACGACGTTGAGGTAGAATCGGTGGGTGCAGCTCCCGGTCGTGACCGCGGCGTCCCGGCCGTCCATCTGTTGGACCTCCGTCACTCCGGAACCGGTGGGTCGCACCGCGAGGCTGCACTGCTGACCCTCCGAGTAGCCCGCGAGACCGACGACGCTGATCGGGGTGCTGTCGTTCGCGATCGCCGTGATCGTCGGCATGTCGCCCGTGTAGCCGACCTGGTTCTTCCCCGAGATCATCCGCGTCCCGACGATCGACCCCTGCAGCGCGGAGTCCCAGTTCTTGACCGAGTAGCCCGACGGGAGGAACTCCTCGGCCAACCCGGCGTTCTTTATCACCACGGCGGACCACGCCTCGGCGTAGTACGGCTGATAGCCGATCGTCAGCTCTCGCCCGGCTGTCGCCCCCGACCCAATACATCCAGAGAGCGCTCCAACCCCCGCGAGCGCCCCAGCACGGAGGACGTTCCGTCGCGTCGAGGCCGACCCTCGGTCGCCAGTCATTGTATGCTCTCGCCCAGCGCTCGATTGCTCATATCCATTAGTTTCTACCACCCTCTCAAGCGTGTCGGCTACGATACCGTCGAGAGAGATGTATGCAGCCTATGGCCAGCGTCCGGATACCGGGCCGGCTTGTACTGGCAGGGTGTTAATAACCCCTGGGTTAAAATCAGGCCTCGGTCACGATCCGTCGCCGAAACGGGAAACCGGCGTGGACGGCCACCGCCCGGCCATCCGCAACGCACATATCGGCGGCAACCGAGACCGTCAACGAACCTCGATCGATGGCGACACAAAGCGATACAAGCACGACGGAAGGGGCGACGGTCGGCTACGTCCGCGTTCTGCCAAACACGGGGACGGTGGCGGACCAGCGCGAGCGCATCCTCGACTACGCCGAGCGGGACCTCGACCTCAACCCGGCGAACGTGTCGATGTTCTCCGACGAGGGAGCCGAAGCGCGTGCCGACCAGTCGTCGGGCTATCAGGCGATGCTCGACCGGGTCGCGACGGCGGCGGTGGGACGAGTCATCGTCACCGACGCCGCGCGCGTCGCGAAGACGGTCGTGGACTTCGACGAGTTCGTCGAGACGCTCCTCGACGCGGGGGTCGCGCTCCACGTCCTCGATATCGGTCTCGAACTGGGTGAGCCGGGGACGGTTCACGCCGACCGAACCGACACTCCCGACGAGCGCGCGATACTGCAGGGGCTGTCGATCGCCGCGGACATCGAGGCGTCGGTGAGCACGGAACGAACGCGCGAGGGGATCCACGCCGCGAAGGCGAGCGGCAAACACGTCGGTCGGCCGCCCTACGGGTTCGACAGCGAGAACGGACGACTGGTCCCCAACGACGACTTCAACACCGCGCTGCTGGTCATCGAGCGGCTCCGCGACGGCAAGAGCAAGCGCTCGACCGCGAAGCTCGCGGGGATAACGAGAACCACCGTCCAGAACATCGTCGACCGGTCGGCGCTCTACGCGGAACACATGGATTGACCAGTCGATCCCGTTCGTCCGTCCGACTCGTGGATTCGACTGCGGACCAGTCCTTATGACGGGAAACCGAAGGAACGAGTTACAAACATCTTCCCACACGCCGACGGACTTCGACACTATCGACGAGACCGCTATCGAGAGGCCACGAAGTCGAATTAGAATCCGCTAATTCCCCAATTAGCTGAATAAAACGCCGGAGATCCGCCGAAATATCTCGATTTCGTACTCTACCGAGCGATCGATAGCGACCGGATCGTTGGCCGGTGAGAGCAGGTCATCCGTCGGGCTTCGGCCGTGACTACCCTGATCATTCCATCACAGATGTCGTTGTTGTGCAGCTCGACCCCATCAGAGTGTCCTCAGCGAATCCGAATTGGCTCTGCTCCCGCACGTACTCCTTCGATCCGTTGAGGATCCAGACTCGGGAACTCCCTCGATGTGAAGCGAGTTCACGAGAGCGACTGTGCATTTTTTTATAGTGTCGAAGCATCCTTCTCGATGATCGACCGTCCGATGGCGGACTGGTTTGGAACAAATCTACATTTGTTATGAAGCGGTCACGCCCCTCGTCTCATCGCGATTCGGTGCCGACCTCTCCTCTTTCGCCTACGTGTTCTGCTATCCAGAATTTGTCGTCGGGTCGGGGTTCGGTCTACGCCCGCGAGTAGGTGACGTTGAGTTCGAGTTCGTTGGCGGCTTCGAGGAGCCGATTCGAGAGGCGTCGTTCGGTGGCGTCGTCGTTCAGTCGGTGGGTTGGACCGACGACGCAGAGCGCGCCCAGGACCGCCGCGTCCGATTCGACCGGGACGCTGACCGCGTTCAGGCCGGGGCTGTATTCGCCGTCGTTGACGGCGTATCCACGGTTGGTGGTCCGTTCGAGCTCTGTGAAGAGCTCCCCGGGGTCGGTGATCGTCGCGGGCGTCGTCGCCCCGAGCCCGTTCTCCTCGACGATCCGGCTGATGCGTTCGACGGGGAGCTGGGCGAGGACGGCCTTGCCGCCGGGGAGGCTGTGGAGCGGACCGTGTGACCCGACCCGGAACTGGGTCTCGACGGCGTCCGAACCCCTGGTCTGGAACAGTACGAACCCCTCGCCACCCTGTCGGGCGACGAACTGGCAGAGCTCGCCGGTCTCGTCCGCGAGGTCGTGGAGCTCCGAGCGCACGAACCGATAGCCGGGGACCCGTTCGCGTGCGAACCCACCGTGGTCGAGGGCCCGGAATCCGACGTGGAACGTGTCGTCCGTCCGAACGAGGTAGCCGTGGCGTTCGAGCGTGAGGAGGTGGTTGTGGACGGTGCTCTTCGCCACGCCGAGGTCGTCCGCGAGCTCGGTGAGGTTCGCCCCGCTCCGGCGCTGCACCGCCTCGACCAACCGTATCGACCGTTCGACCGATTTCACCGGGACGTTCGGCGTTTCGGAGGTATCCATACGGTACACCGGTCGCGTACCCACATGAGTGTTCTGTCTTTCCGAACAGTGGGCTTCGTCCCGTCGCCCGGACCCAGCGTTTCCACCGGTACGGGTTCCGCAGATCCGTTTGACCGAGCCGGGTCGGTCCATGAAGGACCGATCCCGACCAATTCGTTCTGTTCTACAGAACGATGTCCCTGACTCCGCTCGATTCGGGACCGGCCTGATGCCGTCCCGGTCGATCGCGGAACCACGGGAACACCATCATCGTTCGTCGCAGTAACGTTCTTGTGTCCGCCCGCGAAAGATCGGTTATGGCATCCGCAACCAAGCAGCAGCGGAGCGGTCCGTACGTCGGCGGCGAGTGGGTGGCGACCGACGGGCGGTTGTCGGTCGAGGACCTCACCGAGGAGGGCGAGACGTTCGCGCACATCGCGGCCGCCGGTCCCGAGGAGGCGACCGCGGCGCTCGATGCGGCGGCGGAAACCGAAGCGCGGATGCGCGAGACCACGATCCCCGAACGCGTCGAGTGGCTCGACGCGATCGCCGCGGGGCTCGAAGCCCGGAAGGACGAACTCGCCGAGACCATCGTCCGGGAGGCGGGCAAACCGGTATCGAGCGCCCGCGGCGAGGTCGATTCGGCCGCCGAGCGCTTCCGGCGGGCGGCCGGCGAGGCCCGGAGCCTCACCGGCGAGCACCGCACCGGCACCACCGACGGCCACGAGGGCTGGGAGGCACTCGTCAAACCCGAACCAGTTGGAACGGTTCTCTCGATCGCGCCCTACAACTACCCCCTCATGACGACCGCGCTCCACGTCGCCCCCGCGCTCGCGGCGGGTAACTGCGTGGTCCTCAAGCCCGCGAGCCAGACCCCGGTCACCGGTCGGATTCTCACCGAGGTGATCGCCGAGACCGGGGTTCCCGAGGGCGCGTTCAACTTCGTGCCGGGTGCGGCGAGCGAGATCGGCGACGTACTCGCAGGGTCGGACACGGTCAACGCGATCGTGATGACGGGTTCGTCGAGCGCGGGCGAGCACGTCGCGCACAAGAGCGGCATGGTCAACCTCCTGATGGAGCTCGGGGGCAACGCACCCGCGGTGGTGTTCCCCGACGCCGACCTCGACGCCGCCGCGGCGGCCTGTGCGAAGGGCTCGCTGAAGTACGCCGGCCAGCGGTGTTCGGCGGTCTCGCGCGTGCTCGCCCACGAGTCGGTTCACGACGACCTCGTCGAACGGATCGAGCCCGCGATGGACGAGTGGGTCGTCGGCGACCTCTTCGACGAGGAGACCGACCTCGGGCCGCTGATCTCCGAGGATCAAGCCGACTGGGTCGAGGAGCTCATCGAGGACGCGCTCGACAAGGGCGCGCGGCTCGTTCGCGGTGGCGGTCGGGAGGGCCGGTTCGTCGAGCCGACCCTGCTCGCCGACGTGCCCCACGACGCGCGGATCGTGACCGAGGAACAGTTCGGGCCCGTGGTCGCCGTGACCACTATCGAGGACGAGGACGAGGCGGTACGGGTGGCGAACGCGGGCGACCTCGCGCTCGACGCCGCGGTCTTCACGGCCGACCATGACCGCGCGATGGACCTGGCCGACCGGATCGACGCCGGCGCGGTGCGGATCAACGGTGCGCCCTCGCACGGTCTCGGCGACCTCCCGTTCGGCGGCAACAAGGCCTCCGGGATCGGTCGGGAGGGGATCGGCGTGAGCATCGAGCGGTTCGTCCGCCGCAAGACCGTCGTGCTATGAGCCATCGGGCCGACCGATGGACCGAAGTACCAGCCCGGGAGTGGGTGATCGCATGAACAACACCAAGATCGTCTGCACCCTCGGGCCCTCCTCGGGGTCCCGCGAGACCATCGAGGCGCTCGTCGCGGCCGGGATGTCGGTCGCGCGGTTCAACGCGAGCCACGGGAGCACCGACGAGCGCGCCGACCTCATTCAACGAGTCAAATCGGTCGACGAGGCCACCGAGGACTCGGTCGCGACGATGCTCGACCTCTCGGGCCCCGAAGTCCGGACCGCGCCGCTCGACGCCGACCTCGACCTCGCGGCGGGTTCGACCGTCGAATTCGTCGAGGGTGCCGAAACGTCGTCGGACCGGGTCGGCCTCTCCGAATCCATCACCGCGGTCGAGCCCGGCGACACCGTCCTGCTCGACGACGGCCGGATCGAGACCACCGTCGAATCGGTCGACGGCGAGGTCGTGCGCGCCCACGTCGACTCCGGCGGGTCGATGCGCGGGCGGATGGGCGTCAACATCCCCGGTGTCGACCTCGGCTTCGACGTGCTGACGGAGGCCGACGAGCGCGAACTCGACCTCGCGGCCGAGGCCGAGGTGGACTTCGTGGCGATGAGCTTCGTTCGCGAGGCCGCGGACGTCTACACCGTGAACGAGGCGCTCGAAGCCCGCGACGCCGACATCCCCGTCGTGGCGAAGATCGAGCGCGCCGACGCGGTCGACAACCTCCAAGGGATCGTGGCGGCGGCCTACGGCGTGATGGTGGCGCGGGGCGACCTCGGGGTCGAGTGCGCGCTCGAAGAGGTCCCGTTGATCCAAAAACGGATCATCCGGGAGTGTCTCGCGGAGGGGACACCGGTCATCACGGCGACCGAGATGCTGGACACGATGACCCACTCGCGCCGACCGACTCGGGCGGAGGCCTCGGACGTCGCGAACGCGGTGCTCGACGGGACGGACGCGGTGATGCTCTCGGGCGAGACCGCGGTCGGCGACCACCCGGTTCGAGTGGTCGAGGCGATGAGTGGGATCGTCCGCGAGGTCGAGCGCAGCCCCGAGTACGACGACCACGTCGAGCAGGCCGTCCCGAAGCCCGACGACTCTCGCACTGGGGTCCTCGCGCGGTCGGCGCGCTACCTCGCCCGCGACACCGACGCCACCGCGGTCGTCGCGGCCACCGAGTCGGGCTACACCGCGCTCAAGACCGCCAAATACCGTCCCGAGGTGCCGATCGTCGCGGTCACACCCGACGACCGCGTGCGCCGGCGGCTCTGTCTCTCGGCGGGCGTCCTCCCTCGATACGCGCCGCTCACCGGCGAAGGCGAGGGGACCGACAACGTGATCCGGAACGCGGTCCGGACCACGCTCGCGGCGGGCGTCGCCGAAAGCGGGGATACGGTGGTGGTGCTCGCGGGGCTGATGACCGACCTCGAAGGCGCGAACACGACCAACATGCTCAAACTCCACGTCGCCGCCGAGGTGCTCGCCTCGGGCCGGTCGGTGGTCACGGGTCGGGTCGCCGGTCCGCTCCACCACGCGCCCGACGGTGACCTCACGACCGTACCCGAGGGGGCCGTCCTCTTCGTCCCGCAGACGTTCGACGACGAGTTCACGGGCGATCCGACGAAACTCGGTGGGGTCGTGAGCGCCCACCAGGGCGTGACGGGCTACGCCGCGATCGTCGCGCGCGAGACCGGCCTGCCGATGGTCTCGAACGTCTCGCTCCCCGACTCGCTCGCCGACGGCGACGAGGTCACCCTCGACGCCGGTCGCGGGGTGGTCTACGAGGGACGCGTCGGCCACTGACGAGAGATCAAAACTCGCTGCTCGATCTGGGTCGACAGTTCGAGTTATCCACATTGTTTCGTGCTACACGAACCATCACGCGAGTCGACGGCCTCGTCCGCTCGAACCGAGATGGCTCAAGTTACTTGATGGTGGAGCCCCGACAAAGGGTATGGCCCATCTCGAAAACGTGACCGCCGACGAACTCCGTGGTCTGCTGGACGAGGTCGAGGGCAAACGACCGACACAGCGCCTGATGCTCGCGCTCAACTACAAGGAGGAGTCGGTCACCCAGCCGACGTTGGCGGCGCGCTACGGCGTCTCGGAGGGGACCGTCCACAACTGGCTCGCCCGGCTCGACCGACTCGAAACCGAACCACCTGCGGAGGTGCTCTACGACCAGAAACGCGGCCCCAAACCCGGACAGTCACGGGCGCTCTCGCCCGACCAGTTGGACCGACTCGCGGCGGCGCTCCACGACGCGCCGACGGCGGTCGGCTACGACGCGACGGCGTGGACGACGACCCTCGCCCAGCGCTACATCGCGGAGACCTTCGACGTGGAGTACTGCCGACGACACGTTCGTCGGTTGATGTCGGAGGCCGGCTTGTCGTGTACCACGACCCGAACGAGGTCGGTGGCGGCCGGTACCGAAACCGACGGTCGTCGGGACCGGGTCTGGAGCGCGACGCGGTCGTAACGTCGACCGATCAACGATCCGTGTCTCGACGATGTCCCACTCACTCGCCGAGTGTTGGGTCAAGTTTCTCCACCGAGACTACTACCGAACCGCTACAAACATCGAGGTCGGGGAGCAAAAGACGAGTGAATTCTTCTGACGACAGCTGATTCGTTCTTCGTCTAGACCCGACTCGGTCGTCGCCGAAAACCTCCGTCTCGTCCCGTTTCCAGACCCGATAACACAAGTATGGGTGTTACGGCCCGTGCTCACTCGCAGTCGCAGCCGCCGTCGGCGATGAGTTCCCGGGCGGTGGTGTGGGTCCCACAGTCCGCGCAGGTGACGGTGACGTCCACGAAGACGTCGGCGTCGCCGAGGGTGATCTCGTCGGCCGAACGGAGCTGCGAGAGGGTGTTCTCGGTGACCACGACGGTTCGGTTGCGGAGGGCGGCGATGCGCTGTGTCGCCTTCTCGATGTCGTCCTCGTCCGGCTCCGCCGGGCGCTCGACGTCGAGACAGCCCTTCAGGTGACGGTTCACGGTCTGGTAGGAGACGAACGCGGATTCGACCGCCTCGATGTCGACCCCCTGTTTCCGGAGGCGATTGCGGGCCTGGGTTCGGGTCCCGACGCTCACGTCGTCGTCGGTGAGGAGCCGGTAGGTGTTCTCGGCTTCGCCCTCGAGGACGTCCATCCCGTTTCGCTCCATCGCGGCCCGGAGCAGGCGGCGATTGAAGTGGGTCGCAAGCCGTCGGAGGCTGTACCGTTCCTCCTCGCGCGTCCAGAGCTCCCCGAGCTCCTCGGCGATGTCGCCGAGGTCGTACTCGACCGCGATCCGGTCGATCTTGCACGTCCGCTCGTCGCTCTCGGCTCTCGACGCCGTGCTCGATTGCTGCATTCGTCCTCCCTTCGGCGGTGCGCTATTTAACCCTTGTCGGCGCCGACGCCGAACCGGTCGCCGGCGGACGACCCCATCCTGGCCTGACGAACTCGTCGAAACGATCGGTGACGCCACCGTGCGTCGAATCCATCGTATTCGTTATGGATGAACGCCGCTCGACTACTGTGGGGTTCCCTTCTCGGGTTCGGCACCGATCTTCGCCCCTTATCCTCGATCTTCTCCCGAAAGACGAGCGACGATCGTTCGATATCGGGTCTAATTCGGTGCTGACGTTCGATCCTTCGAAATTCAGGACTGTCGAACTCGATCGATCCGATGAGATCCCCTCGGACGACGGCCGGCGATGCGCCGTATCACGACCTGTACCGGCACTCGCTTCCGAGCGCACGCCCCCTCTATACCCTCACCAGTCGCTCCGTCACTACTCCCCCATACTGACTCCCGTTTCGAACCCGACTGCGGCGTTCTCGATCGATGAACGAAACTTCATTTGGTGAAACTACATCGCTTTCAGCACGCTGAGCGTTCTTCATCGTGGAACTGCGCGTCACGTTCTTCGGTAGAACCGACTAGTTTCGGCTGCTCTACCCCTCCCCCAAAACGACCGACCCCCCACACAGGAACCGCGGGGGATCGATACGGGTCAGCGTCGGTCCACCGGGCGTTTCTTATCCCCTCGAAGAGGAGGAGGGGGTATGCTAACGAACTCGATCCGCGACCGGCTTCGGGACGGCGAGGTGGCCGTCGGGACCTTCCAGCTCCTCGACTCCGCGATGGTCTCCGAGATGGTGGGCGTCGCCGGGATGGACTTCGTGGTCTACGACCAGGAACACGGCCCGCTGACCGCCGAGACCACGCTCGACCTCTCGGCCGCGGCCCAGAACGCGGGCGTCGCCCCGCTCGTGCGGGTCCGCGCCAACGAGGAGGCCGAGATCCAGCGCGCGCTCGACCTCGGTGCCGCGGGCGTCCAAGTCCCCCAGGTCGAGACCCGTGCCGACGCCGAGGCGGCGGTCGAGGCCGCCCGGTTCGACCCGCTCGGCAGTCGCGGGCTCTCCCAGTACGTCCGCGCTGGCGAGTACGTCGGGAGCGACACCTACACCGAGGACCAGAACGAACGGACCCTGCTCGTCGTCCAGGTCGAGGGCGAGCGCGGCGTCGAGAACATCGACGAGATCCTCGCGGTCGAGGGGATCGACGTGGTCTTCCTGGGTCCGTACGACCTCTCGCAGTCGCTGGGGATCCCCGGGGAAGTCACCGACGATCGGGTCGTCGAGCTGATGAACCACGTCTGCGAGCGGGCCGCCGAGGCCGACGTCGTCGTCGGCGCGTTCGCCGACACCCCCGAGATCGCGAACCGCTGGATCGAGGCCGGCGTGCAGTACGTCACCCTCGGCGTCGAGGTCGGGCTCTTTACCGACCACCTCGCGGACGTCACCGACGCGGTCGACCGGGAGACCGAGTAACGCCGACGAACCCTCTCCAAAAGCTCCCTTATCGCCCGACGTCGACCGTTCCACCTGTTTCGGTGGCCTCGTGGATGGCCTCGACGACCTGGAGGTCGACCAGACCGTGCTCGCCGTCGGGGTCGACCGGCGCGTCGGTGAGGAGCCGGTCGGCGAAGTAGTCGAACTCCTCGCGCATCTCCTCGACGGCCCCGAACTCCTCGCGGTCGAAGTCCACCGAGCGGCCGTCGCGGGCGATACGGAGACGACACTCGCCGTGGAAGGCGGGCCGGAACTCGATCTGGCCCTCGGTGCCGGTGACCACCAGCTGGGAGTCGTTGTGCGCGTTCTGGGTGGCGGTCGAGACCATCTCGACGCCGTCGAAGTCGAGCATGAACGCGGCGCGCTCGTCGTCGAGCCCCTCGAAGGCGTCGTGCTCGGTCGCGAGCATCGACTGCACCGCGACGGGGTCGCGGTCGAGGAGGTAGCGTGCGGTGTTGATCGAGTAGATCCCGAGATCCATCACGCTCGTCCCGTACCCGGTCAGGTCGGGGGTGAGCCGCCACTGGTCGGTGTCGGGGATCATCTCGAGGAGCGGCTGGGAGTTGTGGCCGTAGACCGAGACGGGGTCGCCGACGAAGCCCGCCTCGATGAGGTCGCGCCCGCGCCGGATCGCGGGGTCGGTCTGCATCCGGTAGGCGATCATCAGCGGGGCGTCCTCACGCTCGCAGGCCTCGACCATCCGCTCGGCGCGCTCGACGCTGGCCTCCATCGGCTTCTCGCAGATGATGCCCTTGTCGAGCTCGGCGGCCGCCTCGACGTACTCCAGGTGGTGGGCGTTCGGGGTGCAGACGTAGACCGCGTCGTACTCCTCGCTCGCCTCGCCCTCGGTGAACTCGTCGTAGGTTATCCCCCGGGAGACGTCGTTCTCCTCGGCGACCCGCTCGGCCTTCTCGTTCGAACTGCTGACTAACACTGTGGTCTCGCCGAACTCGGAGTCGGCGATCGCGGGCATCGCGACGTCGGTGGCCCACCAGCCGAGCCCGACCAGCGCGTAGCGAACCGTTCCGTCGGTCGCCGTCTGCCAGTCCCGCTCCTCGTAGTCGTCGAGCCAGTCTGTGAGTGACATACCCACGTATCATCGGTCGTTCGATAAAAAGGGTTCGCGATACCGAACCGCTACGACCGTCGGGCCGGTCGTGGGGTGCGGGTGTCGGTCTACCGCTTCTCGTCGGCGCGCTCTTCCCAGCCGCTCTCCCAGAGGTCGATGGTGTGGACCTTGTCCTCGGTGTACTCGTGCTCCTCGACGACGTCGTGGTCGAGTTCGATACCGAAGCCGGGGCCCTCCGGGATCTGCATGTAGCCGTCCTCGACGACCAGGGGTTTGTTCATGAGGTCGTCGACCCAGTCGACGTCGTAGGTCTGGAACATCTCCTGGATCCGGAAGTTCGGGATCGAGGTACAGAAGTGGCCGTAGATAGCGCCCGCCACAGGCCCCTGCGGGTTGTGCGGCGCGAGGTCGACGTGGTCGGCCTCGGCGAGGCCGGCGATCTTCTTGCCCTCGGTGATCCCTCCTGTATTCATCAGGTCGGGTTGGAAGAGGTCCACGTCGGTTCGCGTGACGAGTTCGTAGAAGTCGTGTTTCGTCATGTGGCGTTCGCCCGTCGAGACGGGGATCGGCGACTTCCGCGCGACCTCCGCGAGGCTGTTGATCGAGTCCGGGGGGCAGGGCTCCTCGAACCAAGTGGGCTCGAACTCGGCCATCTCGCGGGCGATCTCGACGGCCTGTCCGGCCGAGAAGCGGCCGTGACACTCGATCATGAGGTCGACGTCCGGGCCGACCTGGTCGCGGATCGCGCCGACGATGTTCACCGAATTGTTCTGCTCCTTCCGGGACATCGACTGCCACGCGGTCCCGAAGGGATCGAACTTCATCGCGTCGTAGCCGTCGTCGACGACCTTCTGGGCCTGTTTCGCGAAGCCCTCGGGCGTGTGGCCCGTGTCCTGATACCAGCCGTTCGCGTAGGTCCGAAGCTCCGTTCCGTGGACGGCCCCACCGAGAAGCTCGTAGACGGGCTTGTCGAGGACTTTCCCCTTGATGTCCCAGCAGGCCATGTCGATCGCCGAGCAGACGGTGGTGTTGATGACGCCCTTCGAGAACCACTCGTCGCGGTACATCTCCAGCCAGAGCGCTTCCGTGTCGAAGGGGTCACGCCCGATGAAGAAGTTCGACATCTCGTCGATGGCCGCGGCGACGGTTCGCGGCTTGTCGTGGGTCGTCGCCTCGGCCAGCCCGGTGACACCCTCGTTGGTCTCGACTTCGACGAACACCCAGGGTTTCCAGGGATTCGCGACGAGGTACGTCTCGAAATCCGTGATTTCCAAATCCGACATCGATGGCGATTCCGAGGGCGGTGCTAATAGGTTTTGCTACCTCGTGTCGGTCGGCTCGCGCCGTCTCCCGGAACGAGTGGCGATGCTCCGATCCGTATTTATGCCTCTCCGGTGAACTCACTACCGACGATGGTAGACTACACACAGCTCAGCGACCCGAACGCTGAGTACACGATGCGGGACCTCTCGGGCGATTCGATGGGGATCCAGGACGACGCGTCGATCCGTGACGCCGAGATCACCGACGTCCAGACCGCGATGGTCGACGGCAACTATCCGTGGGTGCTCGTCCGGGTCTACACCGACGCCGGCGTCGTCGGCACCGGCGAGGCCTACTGGGGCGGGGGCGAGACCGCCGTCATCGAGCGAATGCGACCGTTCCTGGTTGGCGAGAACCCCCTCGACATCGACCGGCTCTACGAACACCTGATCCAGAAGATGTCGGGTGAGGGCTCGATCGCGGGCAAAGCCATCTCCTCGATATCGGGCATCGAGATCGCGCTTCACGACCTCGCGGGCAAGCTCCTCGGTGTCCCGGCCTACCAACTTCTCGGAGGAAAGTACCGCGACGAAGTCCGGGTCTACTGTGACTGTCACGCCGGTAACGAGGCCGAACCCGCCTCGAACGCCGAGGAGGCCGAACGCGTCGTCGACGAACTAGGCTACGACGCCATCAAGTTCGACCTCGACGTGCCCTCGGGCGACGAGAAGGACAGAGCAAATCGTCACCTCTCGCCGCGGGACATCGAACACAAGGAAGCGATCGTGCGCGAGGTGCTCGACCGGGTCGGCGACCGCGCCGAGGTGGCCTTCGACTGCCACTGGTCGTACACCGCCGACGGGGCCAAACGCCTCTCCTACGCGCTCGAGGAGTACCCGATCTGGTGGCTCGAGGACCCGATCCCCCCCGAGAACCACGACGTCCAGCGGACGGTCACCCAGGCGACGACCACGCCGGTCGCGACGGGCGAGAACGTCTACCGGACCCACGGGAGCCGTCACCTGGTCGAGAACGAAGCGGTCGACATCCTCACGCCCGACATCCCGCGAGTGGGCGGGATGCGCGAGGGGATGAAGATCGCGAACATGGCGGACGACTACTACATCCCGCTCGCGATGCACAACGTCTCCTCGCCGATCGGCACGATGGCGAGCGCACAGGTCGGGGCGGCGATCCCGAACATGCTGGCGGTCGAGTACCACTCCTACCAGCTCGGCTGGTGGGACGACCTGGTCGAGGAGACGGTGCTCGGAACGGGTCGGCTCCCGATCCCCGACGAGCCTGGTCTCGGGCTCACGCTCGACCTCGACACCGTCGGCGAGCACCTCGTCGCCGGCGAGACCCTCTTCGACGAGGCCTGAAGCGGTTCGAAAACCGGCGAAAACCCTTTACGTATCGTTCGCCTCCCGTCCGCAATGGCACACCTCGAAGACGTCTCGGCGGACGACCTCCGGGAGATCCTCGCGGAGGTGGAGGGAAAACGGGCCACACAGCGTGTGATGGTCGGGCTCAACTACAAGGAGGGGCTCTCACAGCGACGGCTGGCGCGGATGTACGGTCGAACCGAGAAGACGATCTACAACTGGCTCCGTCGGCTCGACCGGCTCGCGGACGAACCCGTCGAGGAAGTGGTGTACGACGCGCCGCGACCGGGTCGCCCGCCGAAACTCGACGACGAACAGCGCGACCGACTCGAAGACGCCCTCAATCGACCGCCGACCGACTTCGGCTACGACCGCTCGACGTGGACGCCGGCGCTCGCGCGCGAGTACATCGCCGAGACGTTCGGCGTCGAGTACGAACTCCGTCGCGTCCGGGAACTCATGAGCGAAGCGGGGCTCTCCTACAGGACGGTCCGGACGGGGGGCGCGGCTTCCGCTCCGACGGAAACCGACACCGAGCCCGGGAAGAAACGCTGGACGAACTGACGCTGTCATCCAACGAACTGTAATCACTTAATGCTGGTACGACACCGGCGTCGACCGTTCCGTTCCTTCGTCGTCGCCCTTTCTTCCGGTAGTCAGAAGTACGAACTCGCGCCTCGCTCGCGGGACGGTGACTTCGTCGTCGATTTCCTCGGGACGAAACGACGTCGGATATCCATTTCAGGTCGACTATTCGAAGATTAACGATCCCGGAGACGCAATTACTTCTGATCGGAAGTCTGTAATGGACCTATGATTGTTACGTCGATACTAGTGGTATTAAGACATTAGACGACGATCTGGCTACTAACCGGTACGAAGTTCGAACTTGATCGAATTTAGGGGAACGAATTTCAACACTATCCTCGATCGCCGAAGAACGGTTCGTACGTTCGTCCCCGAGGTCCGCTCGTCCTCGTGGTCACCGCTTCGTTCGGTCCGCCCGACCACCGGTCGCGGTAGCCTCCTTCCGATCTTCGTTCCATCGTGGCGGCTCGTTTCCACACCGACCCTCGATCCGCCATCCAGTGTGGGGATCACAAATTTTATACCCGTGCCATGGTCTCACTGTGCATGGTTGTAGACCGCTGCATCACCGGCGGAACGGTCGTCACTGCCGAGGGGCGCACCGAGACTGGCATCGCCATCGACGAGGGTCGCATCGTCGCCATCGGGGACCCCGAGAACCTGCCCGAGGCGGCCGAAACCGTCGACGCGACCGGCCAGTTGGTCATGCCCGGCGCGGTCGACGTCCACGTCCACGTCGACGACATGTTTTCGGTGGACAGCTACGAGACGGCGACGAGCGCGGCCGCCGCCGGCGGGACGACCACTTACATCGACTTCGCCTGGCAGGCCTGGGCCGGCGACCTCAGCATCTGGGACGAGCCGGGGACGCTCCTCGACGGCGTCGAACGCAAGCGGGAGAAGGGCGCGGACGCGCTGATCGACTACGGCCTCCACGGCGCGATCACGCGCGAGGACCCCGCCGTCTTCGACGAGCTCGCCGACGTGATCGACGCCGGCGTCTCGTCGTTCAAGATGTTCACCACCTACGAACACGGCCTCTCGAACGGCTTCATGCACCGGGCGATGGCGCACATCGCGGACGAGGGCGCGGTCGGCGTCTTCCACACCGAGGACGACTCGCTCGTCGACCACCTCAACGCGCAGTTCAAGGCGGAGGGCAAGGGCGACCCCGAGTGGTATCCGAAGTCGCGGCCCGACTACGTCGAGGCGATGGCGGCCGACGACGCGGTCCGGATGGCGCTCGAAACGGGATTGCAGTACTACGGGATCCACACCTCCTGTCGCGCGGCCGCCGACGTGATCGACTCGTACCAGGTGGACGGCAGCCAGATCCGCACCGAGACCTGCACCCACTACTGCACGCTCGACGACAGCATCTTCGCGGAGCTGGGCAACCTCCCGATGATCGCCCCGCCGATCCGGAAACCCGACGACATCGAAGCGATGTTCGAGTACATCAAATCCGGTACTATCGGCGTCGTCTCGACCGACCACTGTGGCTATCGCCTCGACCAGAAGGAGGTCGAGCACTGGTGGGACAGCGCCTTCGGCGCGAACGCGCTCCAGGTCAGTTTGCCGGTCTTCTACGACGAGGCCGTCAATCGCCGCGGGCTCGACCCGGAACTCGTCGTCGAGGTGATGGCTACCAACCCCGCCCGAACGTTCGGCCTCACCCAAAAAGGGACCCTCGAACCCGGTACCGACGCCGACATCGTCCTCCTCGACCCCGAAGAGACCTACGCGATCGACCCGGCGAACAACCACTCGGTCTCGGAGTTCTCGATCTACGAGGGGCGCGAGGTCCAGGCCCGCGTGAAGAAGACCTTCGTCAGGGGCGAGCTCGTGGCCGACGACGGCGAAATAGTCGGTGAACCGGGCCACGGCGAGTTCGTCGCGCGCGAGGTCCCCGATTGGGGCCCGGCGGGCCACACTCGGACTGCGGAGTAGGAAGGAACAACTCCCCGAATTCTACGACGCTTTGTGCTCGGCGAAGACGTCGATGACTTCCTCGACGTTGTCACCGAGCGAGTAGACCACCGGCTCGGTACAGCCCGCCTCGCAGTACTCCCCGACGCGTTCGACCACGTCCTCGGGTGTCCCGGCCGCCACGACGTTCGTCACGACGTCGTCGTCGACGAGTCGGGACGCGCGTTCGATGTCCGCCTCCTTCGCCGGCCAGCTTCCGAGTTCTTCTTTGATCTCCTCGCCGCGTTCGGGGTCGATGCCGCAGGCCTTCCGGATGTGGGGCTGCTGGCCGATGTACTGGGTCACGAGGTGGCGGGCGTTCTCGACGGCGGCATCGTAGTCCTCGTCCATCGAGACGGCGATGAGCTGTGGTCGGTCGATGTCCGCGAGCGTGCCGCCCTGTTTTTCGATCCCCTCTTCGAGCTTCTCGACCCCGAGTTCGTTGTGCTCCGGGGGGATGAGGTAGTTCATGAACACCCCGCCGCAGACCCCGAGACCGACGAGCTCCCCAGTCAGTTTGTGCATCGTCGGGCCGGTCGCGCCGACGTAGATCGGGACGTCGCGGGCGTCGGCGTTCGAGCGCACGAGGTCGAGTTCGATGTTCTCGACCGAGAGCGTGTCGCCCTCGTAGGTCACGTTCTCGAGGTCGAGCAGTCGCTTCGTGACGGTACAGTACTCCCACATCCGCCGGAGCGGATTTTCCCTGTCGATCCCGACGTTGCTCGCGAGCGGGTCCCACCACGCGCCGATCCCGAGTTTCATTCGTCCCCCGGAGAGTTCGTCGAGCGTCGAGAAGGTCTGGGCCATCAGCGCGACGTTTCGGGTGTAGCAGTTCGTCACCCCCGGCGCGATGTCGATCTCGTCGGTGACCTGGGTGTAGGCCCCCATCACGGTCATCGCGTCGCGTACGAGCCGGGATTCGCCCTGCCAGACCGAATCCAATCCCTGTTCTTCGGCGTACTGTGCGTAGTGGAGTTCCTCGGCGATGTCCGGGCGCTCCCAGTTCCAGATCCCGACCCGGTCGAACGTCGTCATGGTTCCTCCGTCGCGAGGTCGTAGGCCGCGTTGACCGTGGTCGTCACGGCGGCGTGGCAGTCGTCCCAACTGGTGTGTTCGGCCTCGTTGTGGCTCTTGCCGTCGTCGCTGACCGCGAACACCATGCCGGTGTCCATCAGCGACGTCATGTGGGTCGCGTCGTGGCCCGCGCCGCTGAAGATGTACCGCGAGTCGTAGCCCGCGTCGTCGGCCGCCCCCGCGACCGCCTCGACGCACTGGTCGGCGAACTCGACCGACGGCGCACGCATCCGCTCCTCGTGCTCCCACTCGACACCCTCGCGCTCGGCGGCCGCCTCCGCCTCCGCCAGCACGCGCTGGTAGGCCTCCTCGACGATCTCGTCGGAGGGGTCACGGAAGCCCCAGGTGAAGGTGACCTCGCCGGGGATGATGTTGATCGAGTTCGGGCTGGCGTCGATGTAGCCCGTCGAGCCGACCGTGCGCTCGCCGAGGGTCCCCGGGATCCGCCGGATCTGCGTGATGACGTCGGCGGCCGGCACCAGCGCGTCCCGACGGTACTCCATCGGCGTCGGCCCCGTGTGGTCGGCCTCGCCGTAGAAGGTGATCGCACCCCACGTGAACCCCACCACGCCGGTGACGACGCCGACGTCGTGGCCGCCCTCCTCCAGGTAGGGCCCCTGCTCGATGTGGAGTTCGAGGTAGGCCTCGTACTCCTCGGTGGGCTCGGCCGGCACGTCGCCCTTGTAGCCGATGCGTTCGAGTTCGTCCTCGAACCGGTGCCCGTCCTCGTCGGTCTGGTCGTACTCTTCTTCGAGGTCGTGAACGCCGGCCCAGATCCCGCTGCCCTGCATCGCGGGCTGGTAGCGCGAGCCCTCCTCGTTGGTCCAGTTGACGACCTCCACGGGATGGTCGGTCTCGATACCCTCGGTTTCGAGACAGCGAACGAATTCGAGCGCGGCGACCACGCCCAGCTGGCCGTCGTAGATCCCGCCGTAGGGCTGGGAGTCCATGTGCGAGCCCACGAGGACGGTGGGGAGGTCCGCGGTCCCCTCGCGCCGGCCGAACATGTTGCCCGCCGCGTCGACCCGGACGTCGAGGTTCAGGTCCTCCATCTCGTCGCGAAGCCAGTCGCGGACCGCCCGGTCCTCGTCCGAGAGCGTCAGCCGGTGGAGCCCGCCGTTCTCGGTCGCGCCGATCGCGGCCTGGGCTTGCATCGTCTCGACGAGCCGCTCCTTGTCGACATCGAGTCGCATGTTACCACGACAGACACCGGCCTCTTAAGCTTTCCTCACCGGCGTACACCTCACCACGGCTTCGGGCTCCGTTCCCCGTTCGATGCCGTCGAAAACCACGTCATCGGTCGCTTTCACCGACTCGTCCTCCCGGAACCCCTCACTCGATCCGGTCGGCGAGCCGTTCGTGACACCGCTTCGGGTGGGTTGGATACACCGTGAGTGGCCCGTCGTTCCCGACGTGGACCGAGAGCGCGTACCGCTTTCGATAGGTTCGATAGAGACTCAACAGCCCGGCGACCGCGAAACCGACCCCGACGAGCGGGTTCCGGGTCGCCGCGACGTAGCCACCGACGCCGACGAGCAGGAGGCTCATCACGACGAGGTCCCACTCGATCGCTCGGAGCGTGATCCGTGTGATGTCCTCGTCGCGGATCTTCACCTTTCCGTCGCGCTTCACGTAGAGACCGTCGTTCCCGTAGCCCAGCCAGCCACCGTTCCGGAGCGAAGTCCGCGTGATGGCGACCTCGTCCTGGTCGGTGGAGTCCGGTGACTGTTGGCCCGGTTCGGCGACCCCGGTCGCGTCGCCTGCCTGCGCCATCAGTCGTCACCCGTTCCGCTGCCCCGGTTCGAAAGGAACCGCTCGTGGGCGGGTTCGAAGGCGTTCTCGTCCTCGGTGATCTCCTCCCAGGCGGTGAGGCCGCGCTCCTCCTTGGTGCCGGGGATCGTGTTGTCGAGGACGAACGCCGCGATCCCGCCGACCGCGATCTCGGTTCCGAGCACGATCCCGATGGTGTTCGCGACCTCCGGGATCCCGAGCACCGGACCCAGCAGCGGCACGTTCGCGAGGCCGGCCTGAAGTGTCACGCCCGAGGCGGCCTCGACGTTCGCGATGTATTGGGGGATCGAGAGCCCCGCGAACAGCCCGAAGCCAACGACGAACACGTTCCGATTCTGGTTCATGTCGACGTGCTGGAGCTGTGAGAGCCCCACGCCGACGATCTGGGCGAACATCGCGAGGAAGAGCCCGCCGACGATCGGGTCCGGGATCGTGGTCACGAACGCCCCGAAGTAGCCGACGTAGCCGACGACGATCATCACGAGCGCGCCGATCTGGACGACGTACCGGGAGGCGACACCCGTGATCCCGATCGCGCCGACGTTCTCGGTGTAGGAGGTCGAGCCGTTGCCGGTGCCCATGATCCCCGCGAAGACGTTGCCGAGCCCCTCCATCCCGAGGCCGTGGTTGATCCGCTTCTTGTTGGGTGCGCCCTCGCCGGCCATCCGCGCGACGGAGTGGTAGTCCCCGAAGCTCTCGATCGCGGAGGCCAACATCCCGGCGAGCATCCCGACGACGAACGACCCGGTGAACAGCGGCATGCCCCACTGGAAGGGCACGATCGCGCGGATCGGTGGCGCGGCCGCGACCGGACTCAGGTCGACGACGTTCGCCACGCCCGCGAGCGTGACCACGAGCGCGATCAGGTAGGCCGTTCCGAGCCCGAGCAACACGGGGAAGAGTTTGAACACCTCGGCGTAGTTGTTCAGATACTGCGAGAAGAGCACGATCAGTGCGAGCGTCAGCCCCGCGAGGTACCAGTTCTGGTTCGCGGACGTGATCTGGCCCACGCTGAGGAGTGCGAGCCCGATGAGGCCGATCACGACCGCGATCACGATCGGACCCATGTACTTCTTCAGCCGGCCGAACACCCCGAAGTAGCCGATCGCCACCTCGGCGAGCCCGGCGACGATCACCGCGCCCTGGAGCTGGCGTATCATCACCTCCGGCGGTGCGTTGCTCGCCGCGAGCACGCCGATGATCGCGAGCGCCGGCCCGAGCATCGAGAAGGTCCCCCCTTGCACGATCGGGTAGCGGTTCCCGATCGTGGTCTGGGCGAGCGTGGCGACGCCCGAGACGACGAAGAAGGTCCCCACGAGCTGGGCGGTCTGGGCCGCGTCGAACCCGAGCGCCCCCGCGAGAACCAGTGGAATCGCGATCGTCGAGCCGATCATCGTCATCCAGTGTTGGACGCCGAGGAGTATCGACCGCCCCAGCGGGGGCTTGTCGTCGACCCCGTATATCACCATCCCCGACTCGATATCGGTGTTCGTCGTACTATCCCCTTCAGACATGGAGCTTTTCCACCCTGTCCCCTCGTTCGCTGGTCGGTTGTCGGTCGTTCATGCGATGATAGTGGCTGTTTTGAGACCGACTTATTCTTTTGGGTTGTGATCCCCGTTCGGGCGAACCCAGCCGTGCGTCACGATTCGATCCCCGCGTCGGCGTACTCCTTGCCGTCGGTGAACGCCGGCAGTACCTCTCTCCCGTAGGTCTCGACGTGTCTGGCCTCCTCGCCGGACATGAGGTAGATGTTGAACTGGTCCACGCCTCGTGCTTCGAGCTCTTCGAGCTTCTCGATGTGGTCTTCGGGCGTGCCGAGCACGCAGAAGCGGTCGATCATCTGGTCCGGGATCCAGTCGAGGTGGTCGGCGTCCTGTTCGGCGTGTTCCGAGTAATCGTAGCCACCCTCCGCGCCCTCGCCCTTCCGGCCCTCGATGTAGGTCGTCAGCTCCTCGGGGAGCTGGTCGCCCTTGTGATGTGTGTCGACGAGGTCGGCGACGTGGTTGCCGACCATCGCGAGGAACCAGCGGAGCCTGTCGCGCGCCTCGTCTACGTCCTCGCCCACCCAGACCGGCGCACACGACATGATCCGGATCTCCTCGGGGTCGCGGCCGTGTTTGCGCGCGCCCTCGCGGATCTGGTCGACGAACCAGCCCACGAGGTAGGGATCGGAGATCTGGAGGATCACGCCGTCGGCGGTCTTGCCGGCGAGTTCGAGCATCCTCGGGCCGTAGGCCGCAACCCACGTCACGAGCTCGGTGTCGGTCCAGGTCAGCTCGATCTCGTTGCCGGTGTTCGGGTGTTCGATCGGCTCGCCTCGGTGGAGGTCGCGGATGTAGTCCACCTGTGTCTCGAACTCGTGCCACGGCACCGGCTGTTCGCCGAGCATTCGCAGCGAGCTGTCGCCACGCCCGATGCCGAGCTCCGCCCGGCCGCCCGAGAGCTGGTTCAGCCCCGCGAACGCGCTGGCGGTCACCGAGACGTCCCGTACTTTGGGGTTGGTGACCAGCGTTCCCGTCTTTATCCGGTCCGTGTTTTCGAGCAACTGTGCCATCTGCGGGTAGGGGTCCTTCCAGAGGACGTGGGAGTCGTAGAACCAGCCGTAGTCGAACCCCGCGTCCTCCGCGAGCCCCGCGAGCGCCACCGTTCGTTCCGGCGAGACGTCACCCTTGAACGTCACCGCGAACTCGTCGAGTGTCATACGGTCACACGACTCGTTTCGTTCGTAATATGTCTACCGATCCACCGAATCTCTCGCTAAACGTTCGTCAAGAACCGAGAAATTTGGATTTCGTTTGTATCCTCCCCCGAAACGCTGGCCGGATCGGGGAGGGTGGAACGCGAATCGTTCCCGTCCGCGCTCAGGCGTCGGGCCAGCGCTCGATGTAGACCGTCTCGTCGGTGTAGAAGCGGATCATGTCGTCACCCTGGGCGTGGAGGTCGCCGAAGAAGGAGTCCTTCCGGCCGCCGAAGTGGAAGAAGGCCATCGGGGCGGCGGTGCCGGCGTTCACACCGAGGTTGCCGACGTCGGCCTCGTGGCGAGCTTTGCGGGCGTCGGCCCCGCTCCCCGTGAAGAGGCTCGCGGCGTTGCCGAAGGCACTCCGATTGAGGACCTCGATCGCCTCGTCGATGTCGGCCACCGGGAGGAGTCCCAACACCGGCCCGAAGATCTCCTCGCGCGCGATGGTCGCGTCGGGGTCGACGTCACCGAAGACGGTCGGCCCGAGGAAGTTGCCATCGGGGTATCCTTCGACCTCGACGTCGCGACCGTCAAGCAGGAGGTCGGCCCCCTCGTCGACCCCCGTCGCGATCATCTCCCGAACGCGTTCCTCGTGTTCGGGGCTGATCAGCGCGCCGATGTCCGTGCCGTCGTCGAGGCCGTAACCGACGACCTGGTCCTCGGCCTCCGCGACGACGCGCTCGGTGAACTCGTCGTAGACCGACTCGTCGACCACGACGACGTCGTTCGCGAGGCACCGTTCGCCGCCGCAGGCGAACGCCGACGAGATGGTCTTTTTCGCCGCGAAGTCGAGGTCGGCCGACTCGGCCACGATGATGTGGTTCTTCGCGCCGCCCTGGGCCTGCGCGCGCTTGCCGTTCGCCGCCGCCCGCTCGTAGATGGTGCGCGCGACGGGCGTCGAGCCGACGAACGAGACCCCCTCGATCCCGTCGTGGTCGAGGAGCTCGTTCACGGTGTCGACGCCGCCGTTGACGAGCTGGACGACGCCATCGGGAAAGCCCGCCTCGTCGAGGAGTTCGAACAGGCGCTGGGCGACTACCGGGTCCTGTTCGCTGGGTTTGAGGATGAACGAGTTGCCGGTCGCCACGGCGTAGGGCAGGAACCAGAGCGGGATCATCCCCGGGAAGTTGAACGGGGTGATCGCCGCGAAGACGCCGAGCGGTTTGCGGACCGCGGTCTCGTCGATGCCGGGCGCGGCGTTCGGGAGGTGGCCCGCCTGCATCATCGAGGGGATCCCGCAGGCGACCTCGACGTTCTCGATCCCGCGGCGGAGCTCGCCCTTGGCCTCGCCGAGCGTCTTGCCGTGCTCTTGAACCAGCACTTCCGCGAGTTCGTCGTGGTGGTCCTCCAGCAGGGTCTTGAGCTTGAACAGCGGCTGGATCCGCTCCTCGACGGGCGTCTTCCGCCACGTCTCGAACGCCGCTTCGCCGGCCGCGACGGCCTCGTCGACGTCGGCCGCCGAACTGAAGCCGACCGTCGAGACCGTCTCGTTGGTTGCAGGATTGACGACCTCGCGACCCTCCTCGGATGGCGCGGTCCAGTCGCCGTCGATGTAGTTCGGTACGTCGTCCCACGGCGGGGTGGTATCGAGCGTCATGCGATGTGCGTGAGTGTGTCCACCTCGACATAAACCTTTCCGACAGCGTTCGTTCGAGCCCCGAATCCATCGACTCCTGTTTTACTGTTCTCCCAGAAATCGTCGTTCGTTCAGTCGATCGCCGAACGAGCCAAAGACTAATCACGGGTAGTTCCGTAGAGGGTGGCGTATGAGCGAACCCGAGTCACCCATCGGGGCCAACGCGGTCGAGCGAACCGACAAGGAACACGTCTTCGGGACGTGGTCCTACCAGTCCGAGGTCGACCCCACCCAGGTCGTCGAGGCGGACGGCGTCCGCTTCACGACCGCCGACGGCACCGAGTACATCGACTTCTCGAGCCAGCTGATGTGCTCGAACCTCGGTCACTCGGCCGACCGGGTCGCCGACGCGGTCGCCGAACAGGTCCGCGACGTGCCGTTCGTCGCGCCGAGCTACACCACCGACGCACGCGCGAAACTCGGCGAACAGCTCGCCGAGATCACTCCAGGGGATCTCTCGAAGACCTTCTTCTCGACCAGCGGGACCGAGGCGGTCGAGGCCGCGCTCAAGATCGCCCGGCTCTACACCGGCAAACAGAAAGTGATCTCGCGCTACCGGTCCTACCACGGCGCGACCCACGGTTCGATCAGCGTCACCGGCGACCCGCGACGGCTCGCTTCGGAAC
Source organism: Halococcus salsus (assembly GCF_009900715.1). NCBI lineage: Archaea > Methanobacteriati > Methanobacteriota > Halobacteria > Halobacteriales > Halococcaceae > Halococcus > Halococcus salsus. The sequence goes on along the minus strand of NZ_JAAAJC010000003.1, from coordinate 216,365 downwards.
CCGGTGTTCCGGGCACCATCAAGGCACCCGACCCCTACGCCTACGGCTCGACGCTCGACCCGATGGAGAGTCTAGAGTACATCGACGAGATGCTGATGCTCGAAGACGACACCGTCGCCGCCGTTCTCGTCGAACCCATCGTCGGCTCGAACGGCATCCTGGTGCCGCCGGACGAGTACCTCCCGAGACTGAAGGAGATCGCCCACGACCACGGCGCGCTCCTGATCTGCGACGAGGTGATGAGCGGGTTCGGGCGCACGGGTGAGTGGTTCGGCTGTGACGTCTTCGGCGTGACACCCGACATCATGACGATGGCGAAAGGGTTGACGGGAGCCTACCAACCCCTCGGGGCGACGATCGTCACCTCGGAGATCGCCGACCACTTCGAGGACGAACTGTTCTGTCACGGCCACACCTACGCCGGCCACCCGGTCGCGGTCGCGGCGGGGACGGCCGCGGTCGAGACCTACCGAGAGGAGAACCTGATCGAGCACGCCAGCGAGGTCGGCGACTACCTCGGCGAGCGGATCGAAGAGCTCGGCGAGCGCCACCCGAGCGTTGGCGAGACACGCGGGGTCGGCCTCTTCCGAGGGATCGAGCTCACCAAGCGTGCCGACGAGCGGGTCCCCTTCGGCGAGCGAAAGGACAAGATCTCGACCGGCACGACCGTGGTCGACGAGGTGTCGGCGACCGCGGCCGACCACGGGACCTACGTCGCGAACATGATCAACACCCTGATCGTCGCGCCGCCACTCCCGATCACCGAGCGCGAGGTCGACGAGGCCATCGACGCGCTCGACGCCGGGCTCGACGTCTCGGACGACGCGATGGACGACTGACGGCCGCGCCATCGCCAGCCCGGAGGTTCATACCCTCGCGCCCCCATCCGACGGTATGAACAGTTCACAGGACGCGGCCGCGGCGCTCGACGAGACCGACCTCGCGCTGCTCGAACAGGTCGAGGCGGATTTCGACGTCAGCCTCGAAACCATCGCCGACGAACTCGGCCTCTCGAAGTCGGCGGTCCACTATCGCCTCAACAAACTCGAAGCCAACGGCGTCATCCGCGGGGTGACCGCCGACGTCGACCCCCTCGCGCTGGGGCTAGAGATGACCGCCGTCACGGACGTCATGGTGACCCACGAGACCGGCTACTCCGAGGCGATCGGGGAGTCGCTGGTCGCGCTCGACGGGGTCGAACACGTCTACTACACGATGGGCGACGTCGATTTCGTGGTCGTCAGCCGCGTCCAGAGCCGCGACCAGCTCAACGACCTCATCGACCGGATCGTCGCCGTCGAGGGCGTCAACGAGACCGCCTCGAAGTTCGTGCTCGACGAGTTCGCCGACCACGCCGTCTCCTCGAACCTCACGCCCGCGGCACGGAACGCGATCCTCGAACCGGCCGACCGGTAGCCGTCCGCGGGTACGAACCCAGTCGGCTCGGCTCGACTCGAAATCAGAAATAAGTCTTTACACGCCCGATCGGGAGAGGCTCGCTCGACCAACGGATCGGAGAGACGGGATTCATCTGAATGACGACAACGAGACGGTAAAAGAGCTGGATCGACCGTCGGTCGCTGACACTCTCCACAGACCGACCACCGCGCATCACTTCCGGCCTAATGTCTCTGTCTCTACTGGAGAACTCCGATAATCACCTGTTTGCTTTCAAAATTGGCAGACAACGAGAGAATATTGCAGAAATCTCGAAATCAATCATCTAACTGGAATTCAGGCGCGAGATGTCGAGAAGTAACGATTTAATGCCGAAAGTTCCGCCGTGCTGCTGGGTACGGCTCTCCTCGCACCTCGACCGGAGCGGGGGCGGCGCGTCGCCGGCGGCGGCTACCCGAGCGGTTCGGTGAGCGCGTCCCGCGCCGTCGTTCGGGAACCGGGACCCTCCTCGACGTCCGTTCGGTCGAGGGCGTCACGAGCGAGTTCGCTCGCGAGGCGCTCGATCTCGGCGAGGCGGTCGGCGTTGTCGTCGGTGCAGTTCGTCGCGCACACGGCGTGGATGGTTTCGGGGTCGTGCTGGTGGTACTTCAGCCGACCGTGGCAGTGTGGACACCGGAACTCGACGTGGCCCAGCATCCAGTCGGCGTCGATCCCCGTGGTGTCGAGGTGGTCGTGGAGCGCGAGCCAGACCACCATGTCCGGCGAGTGTGGTCCGCTCGCGGTGCGTTTCAGGTCGCGGAGCCGGAGCGCGACCGTCCGATAGAGCTCGTCGTCCGGCCGGTGGTAGTACTGGTGGGTGCGCCGGAAGTGGGTGAGGAGCGCCCGGCGGGACGAACAGACGGCCCCCGCGGTGAGTTCGCCGTCTATCTCCTCGGCCGAGACGTACTCGTCGTCGACGGGTACCCTGAGTGGCGGGCCGTCCGCGCGATAGTACCGTTCCTCTGAGAGTCGTGCACCGGTCTTCGGACAGAACGCGAGATCCCCGATCATCGATGTTGCCTCCAGTGAAGCGATCCCGACGGACCGTCGTAAGCGAGCGGGACGGCTTTCCGGGAGTGCCAGAAGCGCTACTCCGGGCGATGGTACGTTCGACCGCGTCCCTCACCCCGTTTTTCGATCAGGTTGTAGTGGGCGAGCTTCGAGAGGTGATTTCTGACGGTCCGGTTGGAGCGGGGTTCCTCGACCCGCTCGCGATACGCCTCGTAGAGCTCGCCAGGGGTGACCGTTTCGCGGTCGTGGACGATCTCGTAGAGCGCGCGCTGGTGTGGCGTGAGCTGCTCGACGTTTCGTTGTCTGACCTCGGTTCGGCCCGCCGGGATCGCCGTTCGGATCGTCTCCATCCCGATCCCGTCCTTCTCCACTCTCTCGGCCTGCCGCGCGGCGCTCCGGAGGATCCCGATCGCGACGCGGGCGTCGCCGGCCGCGGCGTCGGCGATGGTCACCAGCCGGTCGCGGGGGACCTCCACGTCGAGCCCCCACCGAACCCGGTCGTGGAGGATCGAGACCAGCTCGTCGAGTTCGTACTTCTCGAAGCGGATCCGGGTCGAGGCGTGGAGGCGCGAGACCAGCCGGCTGTCGAGCCGTGCGAACAGTTCCTCCTCGCTGTTCGCGATCAGGACCATCGAGACGCCGACGGTGCGATAGAGGTCGTAGAGGAGGTCGTGGTCCTGCAGCTGGTCGACCTCGTCGAGGATCACCACGAACTCCGGCCCGTCGTAGGCTTCGAGCCGTTCGAGGAGGGCATCCGTCGGCGTCGACTGGCGGTGGATGTCCGCCGTCGAACCGATGGCTTCGAGGATGCGATAGAGCGCCCGGAATCGGGTGTAATCCTGCCAGCAGTTGACGTACTGGTAGTTGAGGTCGAGCACCACTTCGCGGAGGCGGGCGAGCGCGAACCGGGCGAGACAGGTCTTGCCCGTCCCCGAGGGCCCGAACAGGAACGCGGTCTCGGCGGGTTCGTTGCGCGTCACGGGGTCGAGCGCGCGGGTGAGGGCGTTCATCTCTTGGTCGCGATGGCCCACCTCGCGCGGGAGGAACTCGTCTTGGAGCACGCGGGCGTCCCGGATCATGTTGCTGGTGTTCACGCCCACCGACATAAGCGGCGGTGCCGGGTTTCCAGTTCTTCCGGAAACCGATCTGTCGAGCCGGTGATCTCGGCGCTCACCGCCGCCACGGGGGAGTATAAGTCGATACACCCCGAACATCGATCGTGTCGAATACTACGTCGGACACAGCGACCGAACGGTATCGAGTTCGACCGGAGACGGTGGTGACCGACCGCGGTGACGGTCCGGCCGTCGTGTTCGCCCACGGTACCCTGATGGACCGGACGATGTTCGACCCGCAGGTCGAGGCGCTCGCCGACGACTTTCGGACGGTGGCCTACGACCTCCGGGCGCGGACGGACCAGTACGCGAGCTCCTACGACCTCTACGACCTCGCGGACGACGTCGACGCGCTCTGTGACGGGCTCGAACTCGACACGGTCGTGCTCTGCGGGATGTCGATGGGCGGGTTCATGGCGCTGCGTTTCGCCGAGCGCTACCCCGAGCGGCTCGACGGACTGGTCCTCATCGACTCGATGGCCGAGGCGTACACCGAGGTCGAACGCGAGCAGTACGGCCAGCTCGCCGAGCAGGCTCGCGCGGAAGGGAAATTCACGGAGCCCGGCGTCACGGTCGCGCGGGACGGGCTCTTCGGCGAGACCACACGCGCGGAGAACCCCGCCCTCCCCGATCGCTGGGTCGACCGGTGGCGGACCTACCCAGCCGAAGGGTTCTACCACGAGATGCACTCGTGGCTGAACCAGCCGGACTTCACGCCGAAGCTCTCGGGTATCGACGTTCCCGTCCTCTCGATCCACGGCGAGGAGGACGCCTCGATAGCCCCCGAACGCACCGAACCGATGCTCGACGCGCTCCCCGACGCCCGCCAGGAACTGATCCCGGAAGCCGGGCACTCCTCGAACCTCGAAAACCCCGACGCGGTCAACGAGGCACTCAGAGGGTTCCTGAACGACGTCTACTGAAAAGCGCAGTCAGTCGTCGGCGATAACGGGTTGGCGCACCGACCGATCCGTCGGCTCGCCGTCGATGTCGTAGGGGTATTCCCCAGTAATGCAGCCCATACAGAGGTCGTTCCGCTGCGTGTCGAGCGCGTCGGCGATCGCCCCTGGCGAGAGATACGCGAGGCTGTCGGCGTCGATCTCGTTTCTGACCTCCTCGACGGTTCGATCGGCCGCGATGAGCTCCTCGCGGGTCGCCATGTCGATCCCCATGTAACACGGGGCGGTGATGGCGGGCGAGCCGATCCGGAGGTGGACCTCCGACGCGCCCACGTCCCGGAGGAGTTCGACGAGCTGGGTCGAGGTCGTTCCCCGGACGATCGAGTCGTCGATCAGCGTCACCGTCTTGTCCTCGACCGTGGACTTGATCGGGTTGAGCTTCAGCCGAACGGCGCGCTCGCGCTCGTCCTGGGTCGGCATGATGAACGTCCGGCCGACGTACCGGTTCTTCATCAGCCCCTCCGCGAACTCGACGCTACCCTCGTTCTCGTTCGCAGCCTCGGCGTAGCCCGAGGCGAACGCCCGGCCCGAGTCGGGCACCGGCATCACCACGTCGGTGTCGATGCCGTTCTCGGCCCAGAGCTTCCGGCCGAGTTCGCGTCGGACCTCGTAGACGAGCTCCCCGTCGATGGTCGAGTCGGGCCGGGCGAAGTAGACGTGTTCGAAGAAGCAGTGGGCGGTGTTGTCGAGTTCCGTGAGCTGATACGTGCTGTAGCCCGAGCCGTCGGGTTCGAGGACGACGAGTTCGCCGGGTTTGACGTCGCGGATGAGCTCCCCGTCGAGCGCGTCGATGGCGGCGCTCTCGGAGGCGAGCACGTAGCCGTCCTCGAGCTCGCCGAGACAGAGCGGACGATTGCCCTGTGGGTCGCGGAGGCCCAAGACCCGATCGTCGTGCATCACGGTCAACGAGTAGGAGCCGTGTATCTTGCCCATGGTTCGTTCGACGGCTTCGACGAGCCCGGAGTCGAGGAGGTTCCGCGCGAGGTCGTGGGCGATGACCTCGGTGTCGCCGTCGGAAGTAAAGGCGTGGCCGAGCCCGGCGAGTTCGTCGCGGAGCGCGTCGGCGTTCACGAGATTTCCGTTGTGCGAGAGACCGAGCGAACCGCTCTTGAACGAGACGGCGAAGGGTTGGGCGCAGGAGCTGTCGACGCTGCCTGCGGTGGGGTAGCGAACGTGGCCGATGCCGTTCGAGCCGTTGAGACTCTCGATGTCCGCGGGGTCGAAGGCGTCGCCGACGAGCCCCATCTCGACGTGGGAGTGCTGTTGGAAGCCGTCGTGGGTGATGATCCCCGCCGACTCCTGGCCGCGGTGCTGGAGGGCGTAGAGCGCGTAGTAAAGCGGGCGCGCGGCGGCTCGGTCGGCGAGGGAGACGCCGACGACGCCGCACTTCTCGTGCATCTACTCGCCGGCCTTCTCCTGCCACGCGTAGTCGCGTCGTTTGGCGGATTTCCCGAACCCGCACGACGCGCAGACCTTCTTGGTCTTGTGGTAGGAGGCCTCGCCGCACCGCCGGCACTTCACGTGCACCGTCTTGTTCTTCTTCCCCTGACTCGGTGTTCCTGAGCCCGTCATGGTGTTATCGACACGACGTTGTCGCCCCGGATAATCGTTGTGCTCTCGACCGTCTCGGTCGCTGCGTCGTTCTCGGGGTCCTCCTCCGCGGGGTCGAGCACCACGTTCATGTGCTGGTCGTAGCCGCCGAGTTCGCCGGCGTAGGCCGCGCCGTCCTTCAGCCGGACGGTGACGCGGTCACCGAGCGTCGCCTCCAGCACGTCGAGGGGTCGTCCACTCATGGCCCCCACTCGCCGGGTTCGCTTCTTAAACGTACCGACCGTTCGCGACCGTTTCGGGTCGACGACGAGGGTCACCGTCCCGCGATCTTCGCATATTTGGCTGCGGTGGCGCGCGCTCACGACCGGTCCGAACGACAGTGAGGGCCGGTCGTGGACACTGTGCGAGGGATGAGCACCGGAGTGAGCGGCGCGAGGTTCGACTGAAAGGAGAACCTCGGTCGCGAACGGCGAACGAAGTGAGCCGTGAGCCGAGCGAACGAGAAGCGCAGTCGGCTGGGGAGGTGTGTGGGCAGTGCGGGGCGGTGCTGTGCGGTCTCTCGTTTGCATCGGACGTTGCCGTAAACGAGTCGGCAAATCAATCGTAGTAGCGAATCAGCTGTTCGACCAAAACAACACATCAGGCAGCGAGCGGGTCCGCAGTCGCCTCCCGTCGCCGACCCCGATACCACAGCAGGAGCAACGAGCAGCCGCCGACGAGCGCGACCAGCACACCGAACCCGACGAACAGCGGCCCCGGCGAACCCGGGTCGTACTGAATATCGAACGTGTACATTTCACCCCGATATCGAACCGCGCTGTTTGCGAAGAACGCCAGTGAGGTGCCTTCGACGTGGGTTGCCTGACCGGTGGCCGGCCCAGCGGGGTCCGTCGTCATCCGGTCGAAGATCGCCTGCTGTGATGACGAGAGGTCGCGATAGGCTATCGCCGGCTCGGACGACGACGTCGTCACGTCGTCGACCTGCACGAGATACGGTGTCGACTGAGCCGTGGTGTACGTGGCCCAGCCGGCGATGACGATCCCGAGAACACAGAGGCCGACAGCGATCAGCCGAGCGACACGGCCGACGTATTTTCTTCCATTCATGTTCAGTGCATCTCGAAGGGTTCGCTTAAACATTTCTGCCAGTGGCTCGATAGCTCGCTGAGTCAACTCGTAGACGAAAACGCGGGCAAGCGGCGTTGGTTCAGATCTCGACGGCGAAGCACTCGTCCGCACCCACAGATTCTGAAAACGCGCCGAGCAGGTCGACGACTGAATCGAGGTCGTCGGTGTCGACTACTTCGACCGGGGTGTGCATGTAGCGGTTCGGGATGCCGACGTTGAGCGAGGGGATGCCGCCGCGCTGGGTGAAGATCGCGTCGGCGTCGGTGCCCGTCCGGGAGCCGGTGGCCTGGAGCTGCACGTCGATCTCGGCCTCGTCGGCAGCCGCGCGCAGTTTCTCGACGAGGATGGGATGATTCGCGCCGCCGCGGGCGATGGCCGGGCCGGCCCCGAGTTCGACGCCGTTGGAGCGGTTGCCGGGTGTCGCGGGTTCGTCGGTGGCGTGGGTGACGTCCATCACGATGGCCGCGTCGGGTGCGAGGTCGAAGCCGACCATCTTCGCGCCCTGGAGGCCGACCTCCTCCTGGACGGTGCTCACGGCGTAGACGGTCGCCTCGACGTCGGCCTCGCAGGCCCGTCGGAGCCCCTCGGCGGCGGCCCACGTGCCGACCCGGTTGTCCATCCCGCGGGCGGCGAGTCGCGTCCCCTGGAGAGGTTCGAGCGTCGTCGAGACCGTCAGCGGGTCGCCGATGGTGACGAGGTCGCGGGCCGCTTCCTCGCTCTCGACCCCGATGTCGACGTGGAGGTCCTCGATGTCGGCGACCTCGTGTTCGTCGCGGAGGTGGATCGCGGCCTGGCCGATGACGCCCGCGACGGGGCCGTCGTCGGTGTGGACGGTGACGTGCTGGCCGCGCGAGACGGTCTTGTCCGCGCCGCCGATGGAGCCCAATCGGAGGAATCCCTCGCCGTCGATGTCCCGAACCACGAACCCGATCTCGTCGGCGTGGCCGGTGAGCGCGACCGTCGGCGCGTCGTCGCTCCCCTCGTGGACCGCGACCGCGTTGCCGTAGTCGTCGGTGGAGACCTGGTCGGCGAACTCGCCGACGTAGTCGAGCCAGACACGCTGACCACGGGTTTCGAAGCCTGACGGAGTCGGGGTTTCGAGCAGATCGTCGAGGAACGTCCGCTGGGTCTCGTTCACCCGCCGTCTACCGGGTCGGTGGCCATGAACCGCTCGAAATCGGACGGCCCGAACGCCTCGGATTCCCATCGCGCACGCAAGCCCAAAACGGATAAGATGCCGGCCCACAGATGGCCGGTATGGCAGACAAACTGACGCTGGTCGAACTCCATCTCCACGCCGACAACAACGAGTTCGAGAGCGAACTCGAACTCAACTCCGACATCGGCGAGGTGCTCCGCGACCGGCTCGGCTTCGGGGGCTCCGAGGACCCGCTCCCGTTCGGGGACGACGAGACGGACTCGGCGACCGCCGACGGCGGCGACACGGTCCAGATCGGTGAGGACGAGGAAAGCGAAACCGAGACGGAGACCGAGACCGGCAGCGCAGTAGTCGAGATCGACCCCGACACCGAGGTCGAAGACGAACCCGACTACGACGAAGCCGACGACTCGGGTGGCCGTGGCATCGGTCGGACCTTCCTGCTGTTGGTCGTGGTCGGCCTCCTCGCGCTGGCCGCGTGGTGGTACCTCGGCGACGACGACATCGAGAACGAGTTCGAAGAGCTGTAGGGCGAAACGCTTTGGTTCGTCGGGGCCTCGATGAGCCGTGAACCTCTACGACAGCGTACGGGCGGTCGCCGAGGCCTCGGGTGAGGGCCTGATCGACTGGAACGCCGTCACCCGGGCGGCGCGCTCGGCCACCGAGCCCGGCGACCTCTCGCTCTCGTCGGCGACCCGGTCGGGCTACGCGCGCGACGTGCGCGACGCCAGAACCCGTATTCAGGAGGTCTCGGCCGTCGAGTTCGACCTCCCGGACGTGGTGGAAGTCCAGAACCGCTACCACTGGATCGACGCCAACATCGCGACGTTCGAGCGCGTGATGGGCACCCTCGAAACCGAGACCCGGAGCTTCGCACCGGACCTCGGGGTCGCACGCGTTCTCAACACCGGCTCGATGACGGTCGCGCTCTCCTTCCTCGCGAACAACGTCCTCGGCCAGTACGACCCCCTCCTCCTCGCTGACGCCCCGGCGGAGGACCACGCGCTCTACTTCGTCCACCCCAACATCGTCCGGGTCGCCGACGAACTCGACGTCTCCGAGGAGCGCTTCCGCCGGTGGATCGCCTTCCACGAGGTGACCCACGCCGCCGAGTTCGGGGCCGCGCCGTGGCTCTCGGGCCACCTCGAAGCCCGGATGGAGCGCAGCGTCGCGGCGCTCGGCGAGGGCAGCATCGACCGCGAGGCCTTTCGGGAGGTGAACGCCGCGATGACCGCGGTCGAGGGCTACGCCGAACTCCTGATGGACCGGGCGTTCGACGACGAGTACGCGGACCTTCGACGGAAAGTCGACGCGCGTCGGGGCGGGAAGGGACCGATCTCACAGCTCGTGCGCCGATTCCTCGGGATGGGGATGAAACGCCGACAGTACGAACGCGGGAAGGCCTTCTTCGAGACGGTGGCGGACGAACGCGGGCTCGAGACCGCGAGCCTCGTCTGGGACCGACCCGAGAACCTGCCGAGCGACGCCGAACTCGACGCGCCCGCGGAGTGGCTCGCGCGAGTGGCCTAATCCCGGAAGGCGAACCCCTTCGGGAAGGCGAACACGACGAGGAGTGCTCCGACGACCAGCCCGAACAGCACCGCGACCGCGACCACGGGGAGCGTCGGCTCGCCCTGAAACGTGATGAGGCCGGCCGAGGCCCCGACGAGGAGCACGAACCCGATCTTGAGCCGCCGGGAGACGCTGAGGCGCTCCTCGCGGGAGACGGGCCCGACCATCAGGCTTCACCGGGCACGCTGACGTGCATCCCGACGAAGCGCCAGTCGGCGTCGATCCCCTCCGCTTCGTCCGGGCCGCGACGTACGAGCGTGCCGCTCCAGCGCGTCTCGTGGTCGTGACGCTCGTCCTCGTCGTCGATCCACGCCATTCGGACTTGGTCCGAGAACCACGCGGTGTCGTCGCGTTCGGTGACGCGGAGCGCGTGGCTCTCGACGGTCCACTCGCGGGTCGTACGGGTCTGTTCGCGGAGTCCCTCCTCGATCTCCTCGCCCACGAGCCGTTCGCCGATGCCGAACTTGACGGTCGACTCGTCGAGGTCGAAGAAGGGCGGGAGCGGGTCGCCAGTGCGGAGGGTATCGTAGTAGGCTTCGATAGTGGATTCGGCGGTCATTGGGCGGGTTTCGGTGGGGTTACTGAAAGCCGCGGTTGGTCTCGTCGGCGTCCACGAGCTCGTCGAGTTCGGTGTTGAGGAGGCGTTCGGCTTCTTCGAACTCCCCCGAGAGGTCGTCGAGGCCGTCGGGTCGCCCGTAGGAATCGTGTTCCATCGGGCCGTAGGCGGGGCTGTCGAGCGCGCCCATCACGTCCTCGAAGAGATCTCCTGGGGTCGTCGGCGCGTCGGAGTGAGCTTCGAGCACGCTCTCGAGGTCGCGAGCGGCCTCGGTCGCCTCGTTCTCGTCGGTCATCGGGGACTGGACGCCGAAGCGGCCCGCGTCCTTCTTCGGGAAGAGCGAGTCGAGGTCGTCGTCGATCCGGCGGGCCACGCGGGTGCCGACGCCGCGGACCTCGAAGGGGTTCTTGGCGTAGGTCTTGAGCTGGTAGACGCCCGCCGAGGGGTGGCCGAGGTACATGTCCTCGCCGATGCCGGAGGCCCGGTTGCCCGCGACCGCGCGCCAGCCGCCCGCGTCCGCACCCGACGTCGTGACGTCGGAGAGAATGTCCTGCCAGTCGCGCACGTTCATGGCTGACATACCACCGGCCCGACCATCAACCCACCGTTCCGCTCGATCTCGGACCTTCGGGCCGGCCGGCGGTGCGGCGGTGCGGTGGCCGCCGCGGTGCGGTCGGCGGTCGCGGGGCGGTGGCGGTGCGGTCGCGGTGCCTGGCGGATGAAGGGCGAGGCGCGCGAGCGAACGGAGTGAGCGCGCGCCGAGGGCTTCGGCGGTGTGGTTGCGGGGTATGGTAGCGTCCGCGCGAGCGAAGTGAGCGCGGTTCACCGTGAACGAGCCGAAGGCGAGTGAGCGGCAGTTTTTAGTCCAGGTTTTTGCGAGGAGCGGTTCGCGCGGAGCGCGAACCCGACGAAGTAAAAAAGTGGGTGTGTGTTACCCGAAGTTCTCGACCTTCGCGTCGTCGGGGTCGCCGCCGGCGGCCGCGAGCGCCGCGGTGGCGTCGTCGAGGAAGTCGGCGAAGCCGTAGACGAACGCCTGGGCGTCGGGGGTGGTTTCGAGCGCCTCTTCGACCGCGTCGGTGAGCTCCGTTTCGGGGTCGAGCACCGTGACGAACGCGCCCGCCTCGCGGAGCGCGTCGAGGCGCTCGCGATGGGCGGGGTCGTCGTCGCGGTAGACGACGCTCGCCGCGCCGCCGTCGCGGAGCGCGCGCTCGGCGACGCCGACGGCGGGGCCCACACCCGGCCCGCCGGCGAGCACGGCGATGGATGATTCACCCTCGTAGTGGGCGCTGCCGAACGGTCCCGCGACCTCGATACTGTCGCCCGGTTCGAGGCTCGCGAGTCGGGGCCCGAGGTCGCCGTCGGGGTCGATCCCGACCGTGACCTCGAAGGTCTCGGCGACCGCGGGCGAGGAGAGGGTGTAGAAGCGCGATTCGCGCTCGCCGTCGACATCGAGCGTGAGTTTGACGAATTGGCCGGGGTGGGCGTCGAATCCCCCTGGAGTAACGAGGTCGAGCGCGACGGTATCCGGCCCGACGTCGCGAACCCCCTCGACGGTGGTCGGTGTTGGTTCCATAGCTCGCCTCGGTGGGTTTCGGCCAAAGGGACTTCGGTCAGTGTTCCGAAGCCTTTTCCTCCGCAGATGGCGTACGCGGTTCAAGCACATGCCAGACGATCTGAACTGGGCCATCGGCGGGGAAGCCGGCGACGGGATAAACTCCACCGGCAAGATCTTCGCTCAAGCGCTCTCGCGCGCGGGCCGACACGTCTTCACCTCGAAGGACTTCGCCTCGCGCATCCGCGGCGGCTATACGGCCTACAAGGTCCGGAGTTCGACCGAGAAGGTCGAGAGCGTCGTCGACCGGCTCGACATCCTGATCGCGTTGACCCAACGCACGGTCGAGGAGAACATGGACGAACTCCACGAGGGCTCGGTCATCATCTACGACGGCGAGCGGACGATGATGGAGGACTTCGAGGCCCCCGAGGGGATGATCGGGCTCCCCGTCCCGCTGAAATCGCTCGCCGAGGACGCCGGTGGCGCGATCATGCAGAACATCGTGGCACTCGGGACCGCGTGCGAAGTGGCGAACTTCCCGATCGAGAACCTCGACGAGGCGCTCGAGAAACGCTTCGGCAACAAGGGCCAGTCGATCGTCGAGAACAACAAGAAGGCCGCCCGGCTCGGCGAGGAACACGTCCAGGACGAGTACGACCGCGACGACTTCGGCTACGACGTCGAGACCACCGACAGCGACTACGTCCTCTTGAACGGCGACGAGGCCATCGGCATGGGGGCGATCGCCGCCGGTTGCCGGTTCTACTCGGGCTATCCCATCACGCCCGCGACGGACGTGATGGAGTACCTGAAGGGCCGGATCGAACGCTACGGCGGCCACGTGATGCAGGCCGAGGACGAACTCTCGGCGATCAACATGGCGCTCGGCGCGGCACGGGCCGGCGCGCGCTCGATGACCGCCACGTCGGGTCCGGGGATCGACCTGATGACCGAGACCTTCGGACTCGTCGCGACCAGCGAGACCCCGCTCGTGATCTGTGACGTGATGCGCTCGGGGCCCTCGACCGGGATGCCGACCAAACAGGAACAGGGCGACCTCGACATGCTGCTCTACGGGGGGCACGGCGAGATCCCCCGATTCGTGGTCGCGGCCACCACGGTCGCCGAGTGTTTCCACAAGACCGTCGAGGCGTTCAACCTCGCGGAGAAGTACCAGACGCCGGTATACCTAGTCGCGGACCTGGCGCTCTCGGTCACCGAACAGACCTACGAGCCCGAGGAGTTCGACATGGACGCGGTCGAGGTCGACCGCGGGAAACTCGTCGACGAGAACGACATCGACACGTGGCTCAACGACAAGGACCAGTTCCAGCCACACTTCCCGGCCGCCGACGGCGTCAGCCCCCGCACCCTCCCCGGGACCTCGGGCGGCGCGCACATGACCACCGGGCTCGAACACGACGAGCTCGGTCGGCGAACCGAGGACACCGACGTCCGTATCGAGCAGGTCGACAAACGAAACCAGAAGGTTCAGACCGCTCAGGAGGAGGAGGAGTGGGACTACCGCGAGTTCGGCGACCCCGACGCCGACACCCTCGTGGTCTCGTGGGGCTCGAACGAGGGGGCGATGCGCGAGGCGATCGGGTTCCTCGAAGAGGCCGACGTCTCCGTCCGGTTCCTCTCGGTGCCCTACCTCTTCCCGCGACCCGACCTCTCCGAGGCGTTCGAGGAGGCGGAGGAGGTCATCGTGGTCGAGTGTAACGCGACCGGCCAGTTCGCGGACGTACTCGAACACGACACCCTTACCCGCGTCAACCGCGTCAACAAGTACAACGGCGTGCAGTTCAAGGCCGACGAACTCGCCGAGCGGATCACCGAGGAACTCGACACGCCACAGGAGGTCCCCACATGAGCTCAGACGTCAGATTCACGGATTTCAAGTCCGACAAGCAGCCGACGTGGTGTCCCGGATGCGGCGACTTCGGGACGATGAACGGCATGATGAAAGCCCTCGCGAACACCGGCAACGACCCCGACAACACCTTCGTGGTCGCCGGTATCGGCTGCTCGGGCAAGATCGGGACGTACATGCACAGCTACGCGCTCCACGGCGTCCACGGCCGCGCTCTGCCCGTGGGCATCGGCGTCAAGAGCGCCAACCCCGACCTCGAAGTCATGGTCTCGGGTGGCGACGGCGACGGCTACTCCATCGGCGCGGGCCACTTCGTCCACGCGGTCCGCCGCAACATGGACATGACCTACGTCGTGATGGACAACCGGATCTACGGCCTCACGAAGGGCCAGTTCTCGCCGACCAGCCGCGAGGACTTCGAGACGGCGACCTCGCCCGACGGGCCGAAACAGGAGCCGGTCAACCCGAAGGCGCTCGCGATGGCCGCCGGCGGGAGCTTCATCGCCCAGTCGTTCTCCTCGGACGCCCAGCGCCACGCCGAGCTCGTCCAGCAGGCGATCGAACACGACGGCTTCGGCTACGTCAACGTCTACAGCCCGTGCGTGACGTTCAACGACGTCGACACCTACGACTACTTCCGGGACTCGATCGTCGACCTCGACGAGACCGACCACGACTCGAACGACAGGGACGCGGCTCTCGAGAAGATCGCCGACGACGACACCGAGTACATGGGCGTGCTCTACCAGGACGAGGACTCGGTGCCCTACAACGAGCGCCACGACCTCGACGCCAACATGGCCGACATCCCCGACGGCGCACCCGAGGACGCGACGGACCTCGTTCGCGAGTTCTACTGAGACCACTTTTTTCCTCCTCGGGTTAGCTCGCTGCGCTCGCTAACCACTCGTCGCAAAAACCTGGACTAAAAACTGCCGCTCGTTCGCCTTCGGCTCACTCGCGGTACGATCACTAACGACCCCGCACAGCACCGCTCCCGCAACCGCACCGCCGAAGCCCTCGCCGTGCGCTCACTCCGTTCGCTCCTCGCTCGGCCTCCGGCCTCGCTCGCGCGGCTCGCCCTTCATCCACCAGGAGAGCACCGCTCTCCTGAGCCTCGGCTCGCTGACGCTCGCCGAGACACCAGGAACAACACCACTCCGCTGGCCGCGACGGCCACCGCGCCGCGACCGCACCGCAGACCGCCGCGGGCGGCCGGTCGTCACTCAGTCGGCGATCCAGTCGGCGAAGCTGTGGTCGCCGATCAGGGTCTCGGACTGGCGCTGGATGTACGCGCGCTGCATCCCGTGGACGGCGTCCGCGAACCCCTCGCCGTCGTCGAGGCGGGTTCTGACCTCGTTTCGTTTCCAGTCCGCCGGGGTCACCCGGTGGCGGGCGCGCTGGCGGAGCGGCCAGAGGTACTTCGCCGTCTCGTTCTCGGAGAGCCCGCGGGATTCGAGGCCGTCCTTCGCGTGAGCGAAGAGGTCCGAGAAGATCTCCTCGTAGTCCCGGGTCTCGCGACCGTCGTTGGTGATCCAGACGAGGTCGGCGTCGAGCCCGTGATAGACCGCCTCGTAGAAGTTCTCGTGGGCGTCTTGCCAGTCGAGGCTCGCGACGGGGTGTTCCCGTCGGGTGAGGCTTTCGAGGAGGCCCGCGAAGGCGGCCTGGAACGCGATGGCGTCCCTGACCGTCGGCTGGCCCGCGATCGGCCGGAACTCGATCCGAGCGTTCGCCGCCGACTCGGTCGCGCCGTCGAAGACGGGGCGCACCCACCGCCAGTAGGTGCCGTGCTTCACCCGGAAGGTCGAGAACGCGTCGTCGAACCGGTTGGTCTCCTCGACCGGCATCGAGACCACGGTGTCGTCGTTCGCGATCCGCTCGGCGGCCTGCTCGGCCGAATCGAGGTCGTGGGGGAAGCGGACCTTCCCGGTGCCGCCATCGGGGTTGAGGACGGCCTCGAAGACGTGGACCCGATTGCTCATCCAGCCGTCGTCCAGGATGCGCTCTGCGGGGGTGTCGTCGTAGAGGTCCGGCGGGAAGAACGGCGAGTTGACGCCGAGCGCGAGCAGCGGGCCCGCGACCCGGAGCGCGTAGGCGAAGTACTCGGGGAGGTCGGCGGCGTGGGAGACCTGATAGTGGGGCTGGATCGAGGTGATCAGGCTCTCGGGCATCACGGTGTCGGCCGAGAGCGAGACGTGGGGTGCGTCGAGGCGCATCCCAGCCGAATCCGCCCCCTCGGTGTTCGCCATCGCGTGATAGCGCACGGACTCGCTCATGTTCGAGGCGATCCGGATCCCGTCGTCGGCGACGCTGCTGGTGAGGTATTCGTTCGCGGGTTCTCCCTCCGGGGGGATGGTCCACATCCCGTCGCTCACCAGCCGGAGGTCGGAACTCGCCACGGCGTCGAGCGCGGTCCGCAGGCGGGCGTTGACTTCCGCCTCCTGGGCCTGGAGCCCGTAGCCGTTGAGCGGCTGCGGGCTGGTACACATCTCGGCGTTGTGGAGCCCGAGTTCCTTCTCGAAGCCGATGTACTCGAGGAGTCGGCGCGGGACCCGCGCCAGCGCGCTCGTCCCGCGATTCACCCCGTAGAACTCGTACTCCAGCCCGATCATCGCCTGTGGGTTGTCGAACGTGCCCGCATCGAGTTCGCGTTTGACGACCGCGGCCTCCTCCTCGGCGCGGGCGTTGAACTCATCGACGTCGACGGTGAGCACGTCCGTGACCCGCCCCGCGAGGTCTGACCTCGACATACCCCGCAGTGAGCGAGCGACCGTCTTCAACCCCGCGACTGTCGATGGCGCGGATACCTCCCCGTGCTCCCGACCAATCACCGTGGCGCGCACTCGCGTCGGTGCGAACGACGGTGAGCGCCGACCCCTGACACCGTGCGAGGTCTGTGCGAGCAACGCGAGTGCAGGCTCGTCAGAGCGAAGCTCCGACGGTGGATGAGCGAGCGAGGACGGAGTCCGAGCGAAGCGAATCGGCTGGGGAGGCGTGTGGCGGTCGCGGAAGCGGTGCTGTGCGGAAGGTTAGTGGTTGTTCCGCGAACGAGCGGCGCAAGGTTCGGGTGAAGTGAGAACCTCAATGCAAACGGGGAGCGGAGCGACCCGTGAGCCACAACGAGCTAACCCGAGGAGGAAAAGTAGGGGTGAATGCTGACCCTCTTGTGGGAAACACGGTTGGGTCTCTGCGGTCGCCCTCAGAGCCACTGCTCCAACCACTCGACGTGATCGCTCATTTCGTCGGCGGAGAGATGTGTGTCGATACGTCTGATCCCCCGCACGAACGCACCCGGCGAGAGGCCCTGGTCACTGTAGCGGACGATGCCGGCGTGTTCCACATCAAGCCCTAATCTCGTGAAATCGTCGTCGTTCGTGAGCACGACCCGCCCGTTCGCCCGACATTCGGCGAGGTGGTCCTCGTCACTCAATCCCCGTTCGTAGTCCGCTTCTACCGTCGAAACATCGTAGCCTTCGGCTCTGAGTGCCGTGATAAACGCCCTGTCGACGTGTTCGTCGGCGCGGAACGAAAGCCGAGGCATCCCTCAGTGTTCGACGGCTTCCGGTGCCTTCGAACGGGTTTTCAGGACCGCATCGAGTTCTCGACGCCGTTCGCGAGCGGCGTTCATCTCCTCGATGTTGTCGTAGTAGTACGCGAGCGCGGCGTAGACCGCCGAAATCTCGATATCGAGCTGGTCGGCGACGTACTCGGGAGCGTGGTTGTGGTCCAGAACTCGCTCGGCAACGTCGACCACCGCGATCCGACGGCCGTCGAGGCGCGCGTTCCCGCCGAGCACGTCGTCCGTCTTCACGATCCCCGTCATGGATGGTCTTGCCCGCCATCCGGGATAAACCTGCGGCCGCGTCAGCTTCGGCCCGCGAAATCGAGGACGAGCTACAACACGCCCATCGCGGTCAGCCGTTCGGGGAGGTAGGTGTCCGTGACGAAGTCCAGACCGCGGGCCGCGAGCGACTGCTGTTCGGCTTTCTTCCCGATGTCGAGCTGGAGTTCGATCTGTTCGCGCCAGTAGTCGGTCTGGAATCGCGGGTCGGTGAGTTCGCTTTCGAGCGCGTTGATGTCCGAGTCGCTGAGGGGGTCAGTAGGTAAATCGTACTCCACGATGTCCGCGGGCTGGATACCGATGAAGCGCGCCTCGGGTGTGGCGAGGTACTCGGAGAGGTGAGCGGACTTGATGGAGCCGTAGGCCACCGACCCGTAGATCCGATAGGACCAGGGGTCGCCGTCAGTGAAGACGACTACTGGGAGATCGAGTTCGTCGTGGAGGCGTTTGATGATCCGCCGGGTCGCACGCGCGGGCTGGCCGCCGAGGTGGACCACGAGGGTACTGAAGTCCTCGTCGAAGCCGTTCTCGACGAGGCGGTCGCGCATCCCGCCGGTCTCGACGCAGAGGACGAAGTCGATGTCGTGGTCGAGGAATTCGATGGTGTCCGGGTTGTTCGGGATCTGATAGCCGCCCTGGCCCACGTCGTCCTGGCAGTGGATCTCGCGGTCGCCGCGGTTGGTCTGCTCGCGGATTCTGAGGGGTCCCATGAGCTTCGCGCCGGACTCCTCCGGGCGCATGTGGAAGTCCTCACGGGTGACGTGGGACACGATCTCCAGATCCTCGATCAGCTGGTTCGACTCGTCCTGGTCGGAGAACTGAGCCTCCTTCTCGCCCCAGCTCTCGGAGAGGTAGTAGAGTTCACGCAGGGTGGACGAGCGGTCCTCGTCGAGCTGTTCGGCGAGGAAGTCGATGGTGTAGATGGCCTTGAGGAGCTTGCGCGCGCCACGAACGGAGTTCGCGCTTCGCGTGCTCTCGCGGTCGCCGTAGACCCAGACGTTCGAGTCCTCGTCGTACTCGATGTTGGATTTCGTCCGCGTCGGGAGGCGCATCTCGGGGACCTCCCCCGCGGCGAACTGGTCGTAGAACTCGGCGGCGAGGTCGATGAGCCGCTCGCGCGCCGAGGCGTCGATGTCGGGTGTGTCGGTGCTCATGGGTGGGTGCTGTTGGTGACAGTTAGGCGTTGACGGTGAGTTTCGCGTCGTCGATACCGGTCACGTCGAGGTCGAAGGCGGCGTCGGCGTCGGCGAGGTCGTACTCGAGGGTGGCCTCGTCGTTGCCGCTCACCTCGGGCGACCACTTGATGAACCACTCGCCGTCCATCTCGACGACGCGCGCGCCGTCCGAGACCGCCGTGGGCTCGGCCGAGACGATCTCGGTGAGCTCCGGGCTCTCGCCCGTTGAGGAGTGGTTCTCGACGACGAGTTCGACGTGGTCGTCCTCGATACGGCGCTCGACCAGCACGTTGTTCATGATCCGCGCGAGCGAGTCGTCGATGTCCAGCTCTTCACGCTCGGTGACGTCGGCGAGCTTGGTCGCCATCTCGGGGAGGATCGCTCCGAGGACGTCCTGTTTCTGGCGGCGCTGTTGCATCGACTGGCGCTTCTTCAGGTAGCTCTTCAGTTCGCGGGCGGCCTCACGGACCGCGAGCTCGATCTCGTCCTCGATCCCGGGGACGTTCGCGATCGCGTCCTTCGACTCGCTGGTGAACGGCACGTTGGTCGAGGCGACGTGGATCATGATGACGCACGGCCCGTTCGGCATCCCCGAGCCGCCGGGCTGGTCGAGCCCGTAGTTCCGCCAGCCGATCGACTTGATCACGTCGGTCGTCGCACACGCGCCGCGCTGGTAGACCAAGGGAACCCGGTTGGCGAAGCGCATGAGTTGGACGCTACCCTCGGCTTGGAGTTCGCCGCCGTAGGCGATGCCGGCCTCGACGATGAACGGGTCGCCGCCGTGGACGCCCGCGTCCCGCGTCGCCGAGGCGTAGAAGTCCGCGTCGAACTCCTTTTCGAGCCCCGAGCGCACGAGCTCGGCGGTGATCGGCGAGAGGCAGTCGGTCGGCGGCGCGATGATGTCCGTCGCGCCCATCGCGTCCAACAGCGCGCTCGCGGTGTCGCGGTCCCCGGCCACCTCGGTGACGTTCGGCGGGTCGTCGGGCACCGCCCGACAGACCCCCCAGACGGCCTCGACGACGTTCTCGCGCGCGGTCTCGCCGAACGAGACCCCGTCGCGCTCCTCGGTCATCGCCGCCGCGCGGTCGACGAACTCGGCGAGGTCGTCGCGTCGGAGGCGGTCGCGCCCGCCCTCGAACTTCGCCGCCAGCCGGTCGGCGAACGGCTCGATGGTCGAGCTGTCCTTTCGGGTGCTCGTCGCGTCGTCGGCGAGCTCGTAGAGGTCGCTCTCACGGTTCTCCCGAATCACCTCCCACGCAGCCGCGACGGCCTTCTCACACACCGTCTCGCCGAACGTCGTACCGGTCTCGGTGTTGGTCTCGCCCGCCGCCGTCGTCACGAGCGATTCGAGCTCGTGGTGTGCGAGGCGGTCGCGCTCCCCGACGGTCTCGGCCACGCGGGCGGCGAACGCCTCGACGTCCTCGGCGCGCTTGTTCGCCACCACGTCGGTGACCGCGGCCTCGATCGCCTCGCCGTCGTGCGGCGTTCGCCACGCCATCTCGCGACCGTAGTGGCGGTCGTTGAACGCCGCGATGACGTTCGCGGCGGTCTTCTTTCCGACCCTCGTGAACTCCTCCTGGAGGAACCCGGAGAGGCTGTAGGAGTCGGTGTCGTCAAGCATCTTCAGCAGCGTGCCGAGCTCGACCCCGTGGGGATGGGGTCGGATCTCCTCGGTCTCGGCCGGGAGTTCGTCGGTCGCGCGCTCGGCCTTGAACTCCCCACCCGGTTCGCGGAGCTCGATCCGGGCGTGGGGGTTCACCACTGCGGTGTGCTTGATGTAATCCCGGAGCTGGCCCCGGGCGCGCATGTTCGCGTCCATTTCGAGCTCGATCCGCGTCCCGTGGGGTCGGTCCCAGGTCGTCGTCTCCTCGACCGAGACCTCGGGCTCGTTGGTGTCGGTGTCGATGATGAGCTCGAAGTACTTCGCCTCCCCTCCGCCCGTTCGGCTCGTGATCTTCGCGGGTTTGCCGCTCGTCAGTTGACTGTAGAGCACCGCCGCCGAGATACCGATCCCCTGCTGACCCCGGGCCTGCTCGCGTTTGTGGAATCGCGAGCCGTAGAGGAGTTTCCCGAAGACCTTGGGGAGCTGTTCGGCGGTGATACCTGGTCCATTATCCTCGACGACGAGGCGGTAGTAGTCGCCGACCTCCTCGATCTCGACGTAGATGTCGGGGAGGTGGCCGGCCTCCTCGGCGGCGTCGAGCGCGTTGTCGACCGCCTCCTTCACGGCGGTGACGAGACCTCGGGCACCGCTGTCGAACCCGAGCATGTGCTTGTTCTTCTCGAAGAACTCGGCGATGGAGATCGCGCGCTGGCCCTCCGCGAGCTCCGCGGCGACCCCCCCATCGTCGAGTGTCGATTGGAGGGATGGCATTGGTGGTGGTATTTCGGGGACGGTTAAAACCCCGATGGTACCACGGTGGAAGTGGAGGGAACGACCGAGTCGGTGGCCGGCGAAAACCACCCGCCTCCTCGGCCGTCAACCGGTGTATCACGGCGTCAGCGCCGGCATACCCATAGCGCGCGTGCGGGAGACTTATGCCGCCAGGACTGCTACGAATCGATAGATTATATGTCGCAAGACAAGTATGGAGCGGGGCAGATTCAGGTCCTCGAAGGCCTCGAGGCTGTCAGAAAGCGTCCGGCGATGTACATCGGGTCGACGGACGCCCGCGGGCTCCACCATCTCGTTTATGAGGTCGTCGACAACGCCATCGACGAGGCGCTCGCCGGGTACTGTGACTCGATCACCGTCACGATCCACGACGGCGAGCACCCCTCCGTGAGCGTCGCCGACGACGGCCGCGGGATCCCGGTCGACGAGCACGAGAACGGGAAGTCCGCGCTCGAAGTCATCATGACCGTGCTCCACGCCGGCGGGAAGTTCGACAAGGAGTCCTACCAGGTCTCCGGGGGACTCCACGGCGTTGGCGTCTCGGTCGTCAACGCGCTCTCGAAGTGGGTCGAGGTCACCGTCAAACGCGACGGCGCGGTCTGGAAACAGCGCTTCGACCACGGCGAACCCGACGGCGACCTCGAACGGGTTCGCGACCTCGACCCCGAGGAGGAGACGGGCACGGAGCTCCGCTTTTGGCCCGACGAGGAGGTCTTCTCGACGACGGACTTCGCCACCACGACGCTCGCGACCCGGTTGCGCGAGCTCGCCTTCCTCAACTCCGGGGTCGAGATCCAGCTCAGGGACGAACGCGACGACAGCCAGGAGCGCTTCCGGTACGACGGCGGCATCCGCGAGTTCGTGGTCTACCTTAACGAGTCGAAGAGCGCGCTCCACGAGGACGTGATCTACCTCGAGGACACCGCGACCATCGACGATGGCGAGGTCGCGATCGAGGTGGCGATGCAGACCACCAGCGAGCTTCAGGGCTCGATCCACGCCTTCGCGAACAACATCAACACCCGTGAGGGCGGGACCCACCTCACGGGGTTCAAGACCGCGCTGACACGAGTCGTCAACGACTACGCCAAGGAGAACGGCCTGCTCGACCCGCTCGACGGCGACACGCTGAAGGGCAGCGACATCCGCGAGGGCCTCACTGCGGTTATCTCGGTCAAACACCCCGACCCGCAGTTCGAGGGCCAGACAAAGACCAAGCTCGGCAACGGCGAGGTCAACGGTATCGTCGCCAGCGCGGTCCACAAGCACCTCGATACCTACTTCGAGGAGCACCCCGACACCGCGAAGGCGGCCATCAGCAAAGCCGTCGAGGCCGCGAAGGCTCGCCGCGCGGCGAAGAAAGCCGAGGAGCTCACCCGCCGGAAGTCGGCGCTCGAATCCACTGCGTTGCCAGGAAAACTCGCCGACTGTCAGACCCGCGACCCGAGCGAGGCCGAGCTCTTCATCGTGGAGGGCGACTCCGCGGGCGGGAGCGCGAAACAGGGTCGCGACCGGGAGTTTCAGGCGATCCTCCCCCTCTTCGGCAAGGTGCTCAACGTCGAGAAACACAGGCTCGATAGAATCCTCGAAAACGAGAAGATCCGCAACCTGATCACCGCCATCGGCGCGGGCGTCGGCGAGGAGTTCGACATCGAGGAAGCTCGATACCACAAGATCGTCATCATGACAGACGCCGACGTCGACGGCGCGCACATCCGGACGCTCTATCTCACCCTCCTCTATCGCTACCTCAAGCCGCTCATCGAGGCGGGCTACGTCTACGCCGCCCAGCCGCCACTCTACCGGATCCGGAAGGGCAGCGAGACCTACGACGCGATGACCGAAGCCGAACGCGACCGGATCGTTGAGGAGAAGTGCGACGGCTCGCCCGACCAAGTCCAGCGGTTCAAGGGCCTCGGCGAGATGAACCCCGACCAGCTCTGGGAGACCACGATGAACCCCGAAAACCGGATCCTCAAGCGGATCACCCTGGAGGACGCCGCCGCCGCCGACCGGATGTTCTCGGTGCTGATGGGCGACGCGGTCGAGCCCCGCCGGGACTTCATCAAGAGCCACGCGACCGACGCCGAGTGGGTGGACATCTAATGCACCCCCACCTTTTTTCACCGGGGAATCGGACCGCTTCGCGGTCCTCAACCCCGGCCAAAAAATGTGGATCAAAAAAGGCCGCTCGCTCGGCTCCGCCTCGCTCGCGGTACGATACCTTCCGACGCCGCACCGCGACCGCACAGCACCGCAGAAGCCCTCCGGCGCTCGTTTCACTCGCGCCGTCGCCCTTCATCCACCAGGACCGCACCGCAACCGTACCGCAACCGTACCGCAACCGTACCGCGACCGCGCCGCCGCACCGCCGCGGCGGCCGACCGGCCACCGAAACCGCGACACACCCCTGATCCATGAGTTCTGATATTCCCCCAAGCGGTCCCGACGCGTCGATGGATTCGGTTCGTATCGAGGACGAGATGGAGCAGTCCTACATCGACTACGCGATGTCCGTCATCGCGGGTCGGGCGCTCCCCGACGTTCGCGACGGTCTCAAACCCGTCCACCGCCGGATCCTCTTCGCGATGCACGAGGAGGGCGTCACCTCCCGTGCGGGCCACCGGAAGTCCTCCTCCGTCGTGGGCGACACGATGGGCGACTACCACCCGCACGGCGACTCGGCGATCTACGACGCGCTCGCCAGGATGGCCCAGGACTTCTCGATGCGCGCACCGCTCGTCGACGGCCAGGGTAACTTCGGCTCCGTCGACGGCGACCCGCCGGCGGCGATGCGCTACACGGAAGCCCGGATGAGCCCGATCGCGGAGGAGCTCCTCTCGGACATCGAGAAGGACACCATCGACTTCGTCCCCAACTACGACGACCGCCTCGAAGAGCCCGACGTGCTTCCGGCGGCCTTCCCGAACCTCCTCGTCAACGGTTCGTCCGGTATCGCGGTCGGGATGAGCACCAACGTCCCGCCGCACA
The DNA here is from genome assembly GCF_009900715.1 of Halococcus salsus. Taxonomy (NCBI): domain Archaea; kingdom Methanobacteriati; phylum Methanobacteriota; class Halobacteria; order Halobacteriales; family Halococcaceae; genus Halococcus; species Halococcus salsus. The sequence continues at coordinate 192,047 of NZ_JAAAJC010000003.1, read as the reverse complement.
ACCTCGGGGAGGTGATCGACGCCACGATCCACCTCATCGAGAACCCGAACTGCGTCGTCGAGGACCTGATGGAACACGTGAAGGGCCCCGACTTCCCGACCGGCGCGGAGATCGTCGGTCGCGAGGCGATCCACTCGGCCTACACCACGGGTCGCGGTCGGGTCCGGATGCGCGCGAGCTACGAGATCGAGGAGAACTCGAGTGGAGATCGGATCGTCGTCACCGAGCTCCCCTACCAGCAGAACAAGGCCAAACTCGTCGAACACATCGCGGACCTGGTCAACGACGGCACCCTCGAAGGGGTCTCCGACCTCCGTGACGAGTCCGACAGGGACGGCATCCGGATCGTCATCGACCTCAAACGCGGTGCCCTGACGGACGTCGTCGAGAACCAGCTCCTCGAACACTGCTTCGAGAAGACCTTCGGGGTGATCAACCTCGCGCTGGTCGACGGCGAGCCGCAGGTCCTCGACCTGAAACAGCTCCTCGGGCACTACCTCGACCACCGTCGCGAGGTGGTCCGTCGGCGCACCGAACACGACCTCGCCGAGTCCGAGGACCGAGCCCACATCCTCGACGGCCGGCTGACGGCGCTCGAAAACGCGGAGGACGTCATCGAGCGCATTCGAGATGCGGAGGACCGAAACGCGGCGAAGGCCGCCCTCCAGGACTCCTACGACCTCTCGGAACGCCAGGCCGACCACATCGTTCGGATGCAGCTCGGGAGCTTGACCTCGATCGAGGTCGAGGAGATCGAGGCGGAGTACGAGGACGTTCAGACGGAAATCGACCGGCTCGAAACCATCCTCGGGAGCGACGCCGAGCTCGACCGGGTGATCACCGACGAACTCCGGGACGTCAAAGCCGAGTACGCCGACGACCGCCGGACGCGGATCGTCGAGGACTACGGCACCGTGACCCGCGAGGACCTCATCCCCGAGGAGGAGGTGGTCGTGGTGGTGACCCAGAACGACTACATCAAGCGGATGCCGGCGGCGAACTTCGAGGCCCAGGGTCGCGGTGGCAAGGGGATCATCGGCACGAAACTCAAGGAAGGCGATAGGGTGTCGGCGGTCTTCCGGGCCAACACCCACGACTATCTCCTGTGCTTCACCAACCAGGGCTACGTCTATCGGCTCAAGGTCTACGAGGTGCCCGAGATGGGTCGGACGGCGCGCGGGAAGTCCGCGGTGAACCTCGTCGACCTCGACGACGGCGAGGATATTACTGCTGTGGTGGCGACCGACGACCTCGACGACGAGGACCAGTGCCTCACGATGGTCACGCGCGAGGGGTACATCAAGCGGACCTGCGCCACCGACTTCGAGAACATCCACTCGAACGGCCTGATCGCCACCCGGCTCGAAGACGGCGACGAACTCGTCGACGTGACCGTCACCGACGACGAGGGCGACCTGATCGTCGCCACCGAGCAGGGGATGGCGATCCGGTTCCCGAAGGGGGAGGCCCGCGAGATGGGGCGGAGCGCCCGCGGGGTGAACGCGATCAAACTCACCGACGACGACGCGGTGGCCGGGCTGGTGGTCGCCGACGACGACCACGACCTCCTCACGCTCACCGAGAACGGCTACGGCAAGCGCACCCCGATGGGGAAGTACCGAACCCAATCGCGCTACGGCAAGGGCTTGAAGGACATCAAGACCGGCGACCGCAACGGCGGCGTGACGGCGATCGAGACCGTCACCGCCGACGACGACCTCGTGGTGATGAGCCAGCGCGGCCAGATCATCCGAACCCACGTCGAGGACATCTCGGCCGTCGGCCGGAACACGAAGGGCGTCCGGGTGATGCAACTCGCCGACGGCGACCACGTCGCCTGTCTCGACGTCCTCTCCGAAGTCCAGTAGGCCGCCGTGGCGGCGGTTGCGGTGCGGTCGCAGCGCGGCTGCGTTGTTCTGCGATTCCTGGTGGCTGAAGGGTGAGGCCCGAACGGAGCGAGGTTCGACCGAAGGGAGACCCTCGGATCCGAACGGGGAATGCAATGACCCGTGAGCGGAGTGAGTGGCCGAGGGCTTCGGCGGCCGGTGCGGTGGCGGAGTCGGTAGTTATTGTACCGCGAACGAGCGAAGCGAGTGAGCGGGCGCAAGCGCGACCAACGGGAGCGCGCAGCGCTTTTGATCCACATTTTGCCAGCGAGCCGAAGGCGAGCGCAGCAAAAGGTGGGGTTTTATTGAAACATCCGCAACGGCTCGGCCTGCGAGCTCTCGTCCTCGGCCTCGGCCATCCGCTCGGCGAGCCGTTCGCGGGCCTCGCGGATCTCCTCGGCGCGCTCGGTCAGGTCCTGGGTCTCGACCTCGATGTCGGCGATCGGCGCGACACCGTGTTCGAGGACGACCCGGGCGGCCTCAGGGTCCGGGAACTGGGGGTTAGTCTCGACGATCAGACCGACGCCGTCGAGGCTGACTCGGCCCGCGTGGTAGAGCAACGCGCCGGTCGGGCCGCTGACGAGGCCGCCCTCGGCGGGTGGGACGATCCCCGCCTCGTCGAGCACCCGGTCGCCGTTTCCGGTCGAGACGCCGTAGAGTTCGCGGGGGTCGTCGGACTGGTCCGGCAGCCCCGAGAGGTAGACCGGCGTGACGTCGTGCTCGTCGAGCCAACCGGTCACGCAGGCGGCGAAGGCGGTCGCCTCCGAGGGTGAGACGGGGACGTCGCTCTGGAGCACCACGAGGTTCCGGTCGGGGTCGGCGTGGAGGCGGACCGGCGGGACCAGCGCGGAGCGTTCGCCGCGGTAGACCCCGACCTGGGGGACGCCGTCGCAGTGGACCCCCGCGTAGTACTCCATCTCGAAGGCGTTCACGAGGTGGTCGGCGACGGTCTTCCCGACGAGGCCGACCCCAGGGAGCCCCTCGACGAGCGTCGGCGAGTCGAGTTCGATGTCGGCCACGACGTCGATGCGGGCCATAGGTGGAACCAGTCGCCGCGCCGACATAGCTCTTCCCCGGACTCCGAAATCGACAAGCGACCGCGCCGACGACCGGCGGTAATGGACCCCCTCGACAGATACGAACCCCTCGTCGACGATTTCGCGGCGTTCCGCGCGGCTTGTGAGCGCCCGCTCGGCCACGTCGCCCGGGTCAACACCATCAAGACGAGCGTCGAGCGCGCGAAACGAGCACTCGACGAGGAGGGCGTCGAGTTCGAGTCACCCGACTGGCACCCGGGGCTCGTGAAGCTCGACGGCACGACCACCGGCCGGACGTGGGGTGCGTTCCACGGCTGGCTCCACGGCCAGGAGGAGGTCTCGGCGTTGCCGGCGACGGTCTGTGACCCGAAACCGGGCGACCGGGTGTTCGCGGCGTGTGCCGCCCCCGGCGGGAAGGCCACCCAGCTCGCGGCGCTCGCCGACGACCGCGGGCTCGTGGTCGCGAACGATCGGAACCTCGGCCGGCTCTCGGCCCTCCGGTTCAACGCCGAACGCCTGGGGGTGACTTCGATGGCCGTCACGAACCGGGACGCCGGCAACTACTCGCTCGCGCCGTTCGACTTCGAGGCGTTCGACCGCGCGCTCGTCGACGTGCCGTGCTCGTGTGAGGGCACCATCCGGAAGAACCCCGACGCGCTCGACGAGTGGTCCCTCCAGCGAATCGAATCGATCGCCGGCACCCAGCAGTCGATCCTCCAGCGAGCGGTCCAGGCGACCAAGTCGGGTGGAACGGTGGTCTACTCGACGTGTACCTTCGCGCCGGAGGAGAACGAGGCGGTGCTAGACGCGGTTCTCGATGGCGAGAACTGTCGGGTCGTCGAGTTCGAGTGTGGGCTCGAAACGAGGTCCGGGATCACCGAGTGGGAGGGCGAGCACTTCGATTCGAGCGTCGAGCGCGCGAAGCGGGTCTACCCCCATCTCAACGACACAGGAGGATTCTTCTGTGCGAAGTTGGAGGTCGCGGGATGAGCGGTTCAAACGAGAACGACGGCTCGCGCTTCGACCGCCTGCCCGCGACCGCCGCCGACCGCTCCGTCGACGGGCGAGCGACCCGCGAGGAAGTCGTAGCGTTCTGGCACGACCGCTACGGCGTTTCTCCCACCGTCTTCGACGAGTACACCTTCTGGGAGAAGGGTGCGGGGAAGGTCTGGGCCTTCGCGGGCGAAATGGGGGAACCGGTCGAGATCGAGGCGCTCGGGATGACCTGCCTCCGAACCAGGCAGGAGCACTGGAAACCCACCACCGACGCGGCCCAGCGCTTCGGCGGACACGCCACCGAGAACGTGATCGACCTCACCCGCGACGAGGCCCGGCGGTTCGTGGCGGGCGAGGACCAGGCGATCGAGTGGGACGGCGACTGGGGCTACCTCGTCGCGGCCCACGACGTCGCCGACGAGCCCGAACCCCTCGGTGTGGGGCTCTACCTCCACGACGAGCTCCGGTCACAGATCCCGAAGGGCCGTCAACGCGACCTCTGACTCAGCCCTTCTCGCGCACCGTACCACCGCTCAGTCCCTCCCACTCCACCCGATAGCCGAGTTTCGAGAGGAGGGCGCTGGCGTCGTCGATCCCGACCTCGTCGAGACGGGCTTCGGCCGCCGAGAGCGCCATCCCCGGTTCGATCGCCTCGTCGAGCGACGCGAGCACCGCCGGGCGAACGAGCGTGCGCCCGACGCGGTCGTGTTCGGGAAACCGCTTCCCCTCCACGACGCCCTCCGAGACACCGTAGTCGGCGGCGAGCTCGGCGAGCGGGACGACGTCGGCCTCGGGAACGAGTTCGTCCGGCAGCGCCGCCGCGCGTTCGTCGTTGAGTCGCTCCTCGTATCCCCGGAGTGCGTCCCGAACGTCCTTGAGCCGGACCCGTTTCGAGTAGGGGATCGCGCGGGCGTCGCGGGCGTCGAGCTCCTCGCCCACTCCCAGGGAATCGTCGACCGCGACGAGGAGTTCGACGGCTTCGAGCTCCTCGATCTGCGAGAGCTTCTTCGCGACGTACGCCGGGGTCCAAAAGCCCATGATCTCGAAGTAGACCCGGAAGTCCCCGTACTTCCACTCGAACGCGAAGTCCGGGATCATCACCCTCGCACCCGTTTCGAGCGGTTCGGGTTCGCGCACGAGGTCCCAGTCGAGGTCGAGCGAGGCGAACCGGGTCGCGAAGTCGGCCTCCACCGCGCTGTCGTAGCTCACCTCGACCACGGGTTCGGTTCCCGGCACGCGAAGGTCCTCGTCCGTGAGTCGGAGTTCGCGCTCGGTGCCGTGGTCGTCGATGGTCGCCGCGAACACCCACTCCCCCGCCCCGGCGACGCTCCTGAGGAGTCGGGCGAACCGGGTGCCGTAGCGCCTGGTCCGCCGAAACACGCTGTCGGGGCCCGTCACGACGACTTCGCGCTCCGAGAGCGCCCCTCCTCGCTCGCCGGTCCGTCGGATCTCGTACATCAGTCGGAGGCGCTTCACCGCCGTGACGACCGCTCGCGGGTCCGAACACCTGATCCGGACCTCGGTCGCGTCGAAGAGGGCGGTCTGGGCCAGCGAGAGGTCGTACTGCGCGAGCAGTCCGTCGGGGTCCCACGGGACGTCGACCGCTACGAGCACCTGCCGTTCGTCGAGGTCGGCGTAGAGCGACCGCTCGACGTCCTCCGGCGACGCATCGAGCGCGTCGGCGGCCCGCGACAGCGCCGCCTCCCGCTCGGCCTCGGTCACCACGCCCACCGATTCGGCCGCGGCGAAGGCGGCGCTCCGGGTCCGTTCGGGGTCGACGGCGGCCCGTGTCTCGAAGCTCGCCTCACGATCGACGAGCTTCGCGAACCCGCGGACGAGTTTGAAGTCGTCGGCCTCGTGTTCGAGGTCGGCGAGCGCGTCGTCGAGCTCCGCCCGTGTCTCGCCGGTGTGGCCCTGATAGACCCCGATGACCCGCGCCGCGAGCCGCCGGTCGTCCGGGGTCGCGAACTGCGGGTGGTAGCCCCCGCCGGCGCGCGACACGCGGAGGAGGTCCTTCGTGAGCACACCGAAGCTGAGGAACCACGACGTAAAAACCGTACTCGCCGCTACCGCCGCCGTTCGGCGACCCGCTCCTCGGCGGTCTCCTCGGTGACGACCTCGTAGAGCAGCGCCCGCCCTCCATCGGCCTTCGGGCGGAGCACCCGGCCGAGGCGCTGGGTGAACTCCCGTTCGGAGCCGCTGCCCGAGAGCACCACCGCGACGTTGGCGTCCGGCACGTCGACCCCCTCGTCGAGGACGTTCGCGGTGACGACCCGCGAGTAGGTCCCGTCCCGGAAGTTCTCGAGGACCCGGCGGCGCTCGGCCGCGCCCGTTTGGTGGGTGATCGCCGGGAGCAGGAACCGCTCGGAGAGCCGGTAGACGAGGTCGTTGTGCGCGGTGAAGACGATGACCCGGTCCGCGCGGTGGCGGTCGAGGAGGTCGGCGAGGGTCTCGACCTTGGCCGCGGCGTTCATCATCACCTCGCGGGCGCGCTGGTTCGCGAGCAACGCCGCGCGCGCCTTCGGGTCGTTCCCCGAGCGCATCACGAGCTTCCGGTAGTCGCTCCCGCTTCGCATATCGAGGTTCGAGCGCGCGAGGTAGTTCGTGAAGATTTCCCGATGTTCGTCGTACGCGGCGCGTTCGGCGTCGGTGAGCGAGACCTCGACGCGTTTCACGTCGTAGGCCGCGAGGTGACCTCCGGCGAGGTCGTCGGTCGCGATACGGTGAACCAGTGGGCCACAGAGCTCGGAGATCACGTCGTGGGCCCCGTCGGGCCGCTCGAACGTCGCGGTCAGCCCCAGCCGCGCGGGTGCGGCGAGCAGGCGCGCGATCTCGCGGTAACCTTTCCCACCCAAATGGTGGACCTCGTCGAAGACCACCAGCCCGAACCGGTCGCCGATGTCGTCGGCCCGGAGGTAGGCCGAGTCGTAGGTCGCCACGGTGAGGGGTTCGACGCGCTGTTCGCCGCCGCCGAGCTGGCCGACCGGAACCGAGAACTCGGTTTCGAGTTCGCGCCGCCACTGTGAGAGGAGGTCGATCGTGGGGACCACCACGAGCGCCGCGACCCCGAGGGCTTCGATGGCCTCGATGCCGATGACGGTCTTCCCGCTCCCGGTCGGGAGTTCGAGCACCCCGCGGTCGTCGTTCGCCCGCCACGCGTCGAGCGCTTCCCTCTGGTAGTCACGGAGTTCGTACGCCGAAGCCACGTCGAGCCCCGGCGCGTCGAGCACCCGGTCGTCGACCGCGACCCCACGCTCGTCGAGGGCATCGCGCAGTTCGGCGTAGCGGAACGCGGGCGCTCTGGCCGTCTTCGAACGCGGGTCGGCCTCGACGAACGGCAGGTCGAGGTCGACACCCTCGACCCGGACGGTGCCGTTCTCGTAGGTCAGCGTGGCGGCCACGCCGACCCTGTGGGTCGCGGGCGCTTATACCCGCCGTCGGGCCGTCCGGATGCGCCCCCAATGGTCGGCACTGCGTCCGTCGAGCGGCGCACGATTCCTGAATCCTTTTGTCCGTGTATCGGCTCCCCTCGACCATGACCGAGAACGACGGCGGGCCGTCGAGCGACCCGAACGAACCGGAGGAGGTGCCGGTCGAGGAGGCGGCGACCGGCGACGCGACGGCGAACGACGCGGCCCCGGAGACCGACGCGACGGCCGCTGACCTCGTCGAACGTGTCGAGGAACACGCGGACGGGGAACTCGCGCGCGAGGTGGACGACCTCCGCGAGCGCGCCGCGACGGCCGCGGAACGCGCCGACGAGGTCGAGGAGCTCGAAACCCAGCTGAAACGCAAGCAGGCGGACTTCCAGAACTACAAGAAGCGCGCCAAACAGCGCCAGGAGGAACAGGAGGCCCGCGCGACCGAGGACCTCGTCACCCGTCTCCTCGAGGTCCGCGACAACCTCTCGCGGGCGCTCGACCAGGACGAGGAGGTCGACATCCGGCCGGGCGTCGAGAGCACCCTGGAGGAGTTCGACCGGGTGCTCGACGACGAGAACGTCGACCCGATAGACCCCGCCCCCGGCGACGCCGTCGACCCGCAGCGCCACGAGGTCATGCTCCGTGTCGACAGCGACGAGCCCAGCGACACCGTCGCGGAGGTCTACCGCCCGGGCTACGAGATGGGCGAGAAGGTCCTCCGCCCGGCGCAGGTCACCGTCAGCGAGTAACCTTACCGCCGCCGACTCGCCGAGGCCGAGATCCTGACCCCCGGGCTGTAGAAGTGAACCGGGTCGCTCTCGGGGTCGGCGAAGCCGTTGGCGCGAAAGAGCGAGTTCTCCTCGATCGTCACGTCGGCCCGCGAGAGCGGCCAGCGGTCGTGGCTCACGTTCGAGTATCGGACGGTGCCGTCCGGCGCTTCGGTGTAGAAGCGATAGCGCTCGGTGATGAAGTCGGCGAGGGTTCCGGCCCCGGTCTCGACCTCGCCCTCGGTCGGTTCGTAGCTCGCGCGGAAGTCGGCGGGTCGCGCGCCGGGATGGCGGCGATGGTTCACGAACCGGTTTCGATGCCCCCTCGACTCGTGGGTTATCCGGGCGTAGTAGTACGGCAGGTGGTGGAACAGCCGCGCGCCGAGTACGCCCGTGATCCCCTCGGCATCGAGGCTGAAGAAGTAGACGCTGGGCGTCCCGTCGACGTCGACGTAGGTCCGGAGGTTGAGCTCGGGGAGGTCGACGCCGAATCGCTCCGGTACCCCGCGCGGGCGGACGGCGGCGTTGGTGAAGGGGACGACCGAGAGCCACGCCTCGCCCTCGAACGTGTCGACGTCGAGTGCGTCGGGGAGGTGGGCGGCGACGGTCTCGGGTGGGAGCGGCCAGTTGGCGAAGAGGAGTTCACGCCAGTGCATCTCGAGGGGGACGACCATAGCCGGAGCGCGGGTTCGAGGCGCTTTTGGCTTTCACCCACGGACCGTTCGCCACACGGTGTCCGCCGGAACGATGGTATTGCGGTCCGGGGTTCGTCCCGCTGGTTTCACGACCGAAACCCTCGAAAACGCTGTAAGGGGACGGTATCGCGCGTTCGACGACGACGGCCGATGTAGCAACTTTTAACCGGCGGAAACCGATAGGGGTTCCCAACAATGGCGAGCAACAAGATCCTCGGTATCGACTTGGGGACGACGAACAGCGCGTTCGCGGTGATGGAGGGTGGCGACCCCGAGATCATCGTCAATGGCGAGGGCGACCGCACCACGCCGTCGGTAGTGGCCTTCACCGACGACGAGCGCCTCGTGGGCAAACCCGCCAAAAACCAGGCGATCCAGAACCCGGATCGTACGATCAACTCGATCAAGCGCCACATGGGCGAGGACTACGAGGTCGACATCGACGGCGAAAGTTACACGCCCCAGGAGGTCTCGGCGCTGATCCTCGGCAAGATCAAACGCGACGCCGAGGAGTACCTCGGCGACGAGGTCGAGAAGGCGGTCATCACCGTGCCTGCGTACTTCTCGGACAGCCAGCGCCAGGCCACGAAGGACGCCGGCGAGATCGCGGGCTTCGACGTCGAGCGGATCATCAACGAGCCGACGGCCGCCTCGATGGCCTACGGCCTCGACGACGAGTCCGACCAGACGGTGATGGTCTACGACCTTGGAGGGGGCACGTTCGACGTCTCGGTACTCGATCTGGGTGGCGGCGTCTACGAGGTCGTCGCGACCAACGGTGACAACGATCTCGGTGGCGACGACTGGGACCAGGCCATCATCGACTGGCTCGCAAAGGAGTTCGAGTCCGACCACGGCTTCGACCTCCGGGAGGACCGCCAGGCCCTCCAGCGGCTGAAGGACGCCGCGGAGGAGGCCAAGATCGAACTCTCCAACCGGAAGGAGACCACGATCAACCTCCCGTTCATCACGGCGACGGACTCGGGGCCGGTTCACCTCGAAGAGAAGCTCTCGCGGGCGAAGTTCGAGTCCCTGACCTCGGACCTCATCGAGCGAACCGTCGAGCCGACCCAGCAGGCGCTCTCGGACGCGGGCTACGACGCCGACGACATCGACGAGGTCATCCTCGTCGGCGGCTCGACCCGGATGCCCCAGGTCCAAGAGCAGGTCTCGGAGCTCGTGGACAAGGAGCCCCAGAAGAACGTCAACCCCGACGAGGCGGTTGCACTGGGCGCGGCGATCCAGGGCGGCGTGCTCTCGGGCGACGTCGACGACATCGTGCTGCTCGACGTGACGCCGCTCTCGCTGGGTATCGAGGTCAAGGGCGGTCTCTTCGAGCGCCTCATCGACAAGAACACGACCATCCCGACCGAGGAGTCGAAGATCTTCACCACCGCCGCCGCGAACCAGACCGAGGTCCAGGTCCGGGTGTTCCAGGGCGAGCGCGAGATCGCCAACGAGAACGAGCTGCTGGGTGAGTTCCGACTCGCGGGCATCCCGCCGTCGCCCGCGGGCACCCCGCAGATCGAGGTGACGTTCAACATCGACGAGAACGGCATTGTGAACGTCGCCGCCGAGGACCAGGGTTCGGGCAACTCCGAGGACATCACGATCGAGGGCGGTGCGGGCCTCTCGGACGAGGAGATCGACCGGATGCAGGATGAGGCCGAGCAGTACGCCGAGGAGGACGAGCAGCGCCGTGAGCGCATCGAGGCACGCAACAACGCCGAGAGCTCCGTCCAGCGTGCGAACACGCTCCTCGAGGAGAACGAAGAGCAGGTCGACGACGACCTCCGGGCCGACATCGAGGACGCCATCGGTGAGGTCGAGGAGGTCCTCGAAGACGAGGACGCGAGCACCGAGGAGCTCGAGGACGCGACCGAGAGCCTCTCGACCGAGCTTCAGGAGATCGGCAAGCAGATGTACCAACAGCAGGAGGCCGCCCAGCAGGCCGCGGGCGGTGCGGGCGGGATGGGCGGTGCGGGCGCGGGCCCCGGCGGCATGGGTGACATGGGCGGCGACCCCGACGCGGACGACGACGAGTACGTCGACGCCGACTTCGAGGACGTTGACGAATCGTCGGGCGACGAGGACGACGAGAACTAGATCGGCATTCGCGTTCTCGAATCCCAACTGAAGTGCCACTTTCGTTGGCGGATCAACACACCCTTAGTGCGCTGACCCCCTATTCGATGCCATGGCTACTATCCGGCAGCTCGTCATCGACGTCCTCAAACCCCACCAGCCGACGATGCTCTCGGTCGCCCAGCGGGTCGCCGAGCTCGATGGCGTCGGCGGCGTGAACGCCATCCTCGTCGAGATGGACGAGGAGGTCCGGAACATCAAGTTCACCATCGAGGGCGAGGACATCGACTTCGAGGCCGTCACCGAGACGATCGAGGATACGGGCGGGCAGGTCCACTCGGTCGACCAGGTCGCCTGCGGCGAGTACATCGTCGACGAGATGCCGACCCCGCAGGACTGATGGCGGCCGGTTCGGATTCGGATGGCGGGTCGGTGCTCGATCGGGTCGGCACCGACATGGTGGGGCCGATCGCCCGGCGGTACTTCGTCTCGAACGGCTTCGACGGCGCGCTCACCGGCGTCGGGGTCACCGTTGGCGCGTATCTCTCGGGGATCGACGAGGGTCTCACGGTGGTGAGCCTCGGCCTCGCCGCCGCCGTCGGGCTCTGTACCTCCGGGGTCTGGAGCGTCTGGGAGATCGAGCGCGCGGAGATGCGCGCCGAGATCCAGGAGACCGAGGAGGCGATGCTCGCGGACCTCAGCGACACCCAAGTCGAGCGCGACAAGATGAGCAACCAGGTCGTGAACGCCGCGATGAGCGGTCTGGGACCGTTGCTCGGGCTCGTCCTCCCGCTCACGCCGTTCCTGCTCGAAGCCACGGTCCTCACGATGTTCGAGGCCACCATCGCCTCCGTCGCGGTCGCGGTCGGCGTGCTGTTCACCTTCGGGGCCTACATGGCCTCGATCTCGCGTCAGCGGTGGTACGTCGCGGGCGCGCGGATGGGGCTCGCCGGCATCGTGGTCGCGGTGATCAACGTCTTCCTTCCCGGATAGACACCCACTTTTTTACTCCTCGGGTTAGCTCGCTGCGCTCGCTAACCACTCGTCGCAAAAACCTGGACTAAAAACTGCCGCTCGTTTCGGCTTCGCCTCACTCACGGTACAACGACTTTCCGCTCCGCAACCGCCCCGCAACAGCCACGAGCCACCCCAACCGACTGCGCTCCTTGCTCGCTCGTTCCACTCGCTCACTGTCGTTCGAAACGGCGAAGCCGTTTCGTGATGACGAGAGAGCGAAGCTCTCTCGAACCACGGTGCTCATCCCTCGCGCGAGTCGTGCCTCCGGCACTCCCGCGCGCCACCGCAGTCACATAACGTTCCCGAGCGATCCAACCGAACTTATGAGAGAGGTCCAGCATAGTAGCGCATGGTCGATGCAGGAGTTGTCGGGTTGCTGGTCGGCCTCGCGACGTTCCTCGTTTTAGGTGGCTACTACGAACTGCGTAGTCAGCCGAACGTGCCGCTGATCGTACGTGCCTCGTTCCTGATGGGATTGACCGTGCAGCTCGTCGACAGCATCGTCATCAACGGGACGTGGGGACTGGTCACGATATCGACGCCCGATTGGGTCAGGCTCTCGACGACTACGATGGGGGCTCGTTTCTCGTGTTTCCCGGATACGTCGTCTGGCGGTGGCTGCCGCGGTCGCCGGACGCGCTCGACACCGACGCGGAACGGCGACTCTATCGATCCAGATGGTATTGGTTCGGTCTCGCTGCGGTGGTGATCGTGGCTTTCGCGCTCGTCTTCTGGCTGGTTCTCATGCAGGCTGGAATCCTCTGAACGTCACTCCACCTCGTGGAGGCGCTCGCCACGGTGGAGCCGGGTCGCGATCGAGAACGTCTGCTCGGCCGAGCGCCGGGTCGGGAAGTGCGCCGCCATGTAGCGCGCACACGCCAACAACGCCAATCGTTTCTCTTCGTCGTCTTCCACGGTCTCGAACCGGCGGAAGGCGGTCTCGACGTTCTGGAGGGTGTGGAAGTTCGCGTCCTCGCGGAGCAACCCCCGGCCGAGAGTGCGTTTCAGGTCCGCGGGATCGCCGCCCGCGTCGAAGTGCTCGCTCACGAGGCTCGCCGCGCGGTTGACCTTGCCTTGCTCGTCGAACGCGTCGAGCAACTCCTCCCGGATCTCCTCGGGTGAGCGGTCGGTCTCGCCGGGCTCGGGGACCGGCGCACGCGGCGAGTTGAGGAACCGGTCGAGGTAGACACTCATCGCGCCGTCGAAGCAGGCTCGGTAGAGTTCGGTCGCGTCGGTCTTCTCGGTCGCGCGCCGGACCGCGTCGGCGTAGGTGAGGGTGTGGTGGACCGTGTTCCAGTCGCGGAACTCGTTGTTGGTCGCGAACCACGCGACGCGTCTCGTCGCGGCCCGTGCCACCCCGTCCGCGAGTTCGGTCGTCGTCGCCCCGTCCCGGATCGCGTTCGTGAGCGCGTCGATGATCGCCTCGGCGTCGTCCGCGAGTAGCGTCTCGACGAACGCCTCGGGTTCGTCCCACTCCTTCCCGTCGCCCGCCGCCACGAGGTCCGGAAGGGAATCGTTCGCGTCGGCGCACAGCCCCGCGATGTCCACTGGCTGTCGCCACGAGGAGAGCTCCTCCGAGCGGGTGGCGTCCGTGATCTGCGCCACCGTCGAGGCGAGCGCGCTATCGGCGTGCTCGTCCCATCCGAGGTGCTGGACGGTCTCGAAGGCAGTGTTGATGAAATCCAGGGTGTGACCCGCGTTCATGTAGCGGTGGTCGGTGGCTCCGGCGAAGACGACCTCCGCGACGTCCTCGGGTGGGAGGCACGCGATGGCGGTGAGGAGGCATCGCTCCGCGCCGTCGCTGTCGCGGACCTCACAGGTGTTTCGGAACCAGGACTTGAGCCGTTCCTTCGAGAGGTCCCGATTCTCGAAGGCGTACTGCTGGAAGCGGGGTGGTTCGCCCGCGGACTCGCTCGCGACCTCGCGGACCCCCAGGAACATCGCGCGGCGCTTGTCGCGCCCACCGACGGCGTCGTAGAGGTTCGCCATGCACCCGAGCGTCGTGAGCCCGCGCCCCCAGCCCATCGCGCGGTACTTCGTCCCGAAGTTCACCGCGGTTTCGAGCGGCGTGTAGAACCCCTCACCCTTCTCGTCTCGCGGCTCGCTCCGCTCGCCGCTCGACCGTCCCGTGGCGCGTTGCGCCACGTCGTCCAGCCCGATGACCGACTTCGCCATCACGAGCGAGAGGTTCTCCTGGAGGCCGTCGGCGAGCCGGTTGCGCCACCGCGTCGCGGGCGGCACGTCGGGCTCGGGCTCGGGATCCAGGTAGACCCCATCGTCCCGGATCTCCGTGGGAAACGTCTGGAGGTCGTCGGCGAAGAGGTCGAAGGTGTCGCCCGCCTCCAATTCGAAGCGCGCGTGGTGCCAGTGGCAGGTCAGGATGCCCTCGTCGATGGTCCCGCGGGTGAGCGGGAACCCCATGTGGGGACAGCGATTGTCGACGGCGTAGACCTCGCCCTCGTGGTGGAACAGCGCGACCGGCTGCCCGCCGGCGTTCACGACCTGTTGGCCCTCGGCTTCGAGGTCGGGCAACGAGGCGACCCGCACGTACTCCGTGTTTTCGACTGCCATGGATGCAGATCCGTGTGGAACCGACAAAACCGTTCCCTGAAATCCGTATTTGTAGGATGGATTGGATTTCCTCGCCGTAGTGAACGACTCTCGGGGAAACCGCTGTCGACCAGTGGGTTGGTGGCCGCCGCGGTGCGGCCGGCGGCCGCGGGGCGGTGGCGGTGCAGTCCTGGAGGACGAAGGGCGAGGCACGCGGAGCGTGCCGAGGGCTTCGGCGGAAGCGGTGCGGGAGCGGTCTCGGTGCGGAATCGGTTAGTGGTCCCACCGCGAGCGACCGGCGGGAGCGAGCGGCAGTTTTTAGTCCAGGTTTTTGCAAGCGGGGGTGGAGCGAGCGCAGCGAGCGGAACCCCCCGCAGTAAAAAAGTGGGTTCTATTGAAACCGAACGCCGAGGTCGTGGAGGTCGTTGTTGCCGGCGAGGTTGATCAGGAGCGGCGTCAACCCCTCGACTTCGGGTGCGGCGGCGAGCGGGCCGGCGTCGAGCGCCCGGATCCCCTCGATCTCGGTCGTGAGGTCCTCGACCGTCGATTTGGCGTCGCTGTCGTCACCCACCACGAGCACGTCCCAGTCGAGGTCGGCGTCGAGGTCCGCGAGCCGACCGGCGGCGAGGTTGTGGAAGGCTCCGACTACCGGAACCCCGTCGGGGGCCGCCCCCGCGGCGAGCGCGGTCACGCTGCCCGCGCTCGGCGGGTTGTAGGTCATGGCTCCGTCCCGGTTCTTCATCCCGACGGCGGGGCTCACGAGGACCGTGTCGTCGAGCCCGTCCGCTATCGACTCGATGGTGTCCGCGAGGTGGTAGGCGGGGACACAGAGCACGACCACGTCGGCGCGGTCGGCGGCCATCGCGTTGTCGAACCCGTTGACCTTGCCCTCGATATCTCTACTCCGGAGCTCGTCCTCGTAGCGCTCGGCGTGTTCGCGGGCCTTCTCCGGGTCGCGGGAGCCGATGACGACCTCGTGGGGGGTGTCGCGGGTCCACCGGAGCGCGAGGCCCGTGCCGATGTCGCCGGTGCCGCCACAGAGCGCGATTCGCATACCTGTTCCTCGATCGAACGCCGAATAAACGTTGTGTGACGCCGATGTGGCACCTCGTCGGTGGCCATGAGACGGCGCGCGTCGTGGGTCGTGGATGATGGTTCGTATCTCGACAAACCGGCGCTCGCCGGGCAGGGTGCTATGCTCGTCGGTCGCCTCGATCCGACCGAACAGCGACGTCGGCCACTCGAAACACGGGAGCGCCAATGTACACCGACCTCCTCTTTCCGACGGACGGGAGCGACAACGCGACCGACGCGATCAACGACGGGTTCGACCTCGCGACGGGGTGGAACGCGACGGTCCACCTGCTCCACGTCGCCGAACCGACCAGCACCGTGTTCTACGACAGCAGACCCTCGGCGGTCGACGAAGTGGACCTCGACCGCTACGAGGCCGCCGAGACCGCGATCGGGGTCTTCGCCGAGGCGGCCCGGAACCGCGGCCTCGACGTCGAGACGGCGGTCCGTCGTGGCATCGCCGCCGAGGAGATCCTTCGATACGCCGACGACACCGGGATCGACCTCATCGTGATGAGCACGCGCGGCGTGACCGGCCTCGACCGGGTGTTCCTCGGCAGCGTGACCGAACGGGTCATCGGAGCCGCCGCCGTCCCGGTTCTGGTGGTGTGACCGGTCATAGCGGCGGCCAGTAGCCACGGGGCGGGGGACTACCGTTTCAGAACACGGCTATACGGGGTCGAGCAGGTCGACCACGTCGTCGACCGAGTCGAGCACCGCGTTGGCTCCGACCTGCTCGAACGCCTCGCGCCCGGCCTCGCCCGAGAGCCCGCCGGTGAGCACGCCGACCCCACGATACTCGCGTTCCGGATCGGCCTCGGCGGCGTTGTTGGCCGTGCGAACGTCGTCGAGCGTGTCGCCGACGAAGACGACGCGTTCCGCCCCGAAGCGCTCGGCGAGTTCGACGAGCGCCGCGGGGTCGGGCTTCCCGGGGAGCGAACTGTCCATCGTGAAGCGGTGGTTCTCGGGGAGGTCGAGTCCCGCTCGCGAGAGCGCGATCTCCGCCTCGGCGGCTGGTCGGCCGGTGACGACCCCGACTTCGAAGTTCGCGGTGAGCCAGTCCAACGTATCCCCGTCGAGCAGGACCGACTCGTCGTCGATGAACCCGGTGTCGACCCCCTCCGCGAGGTCGGGATCGGGCTCGCCCCCCTCGATCTCGGCGTAGCGCTCGGGCCCGAGATAGAGGGTCTGGAAGACGTCGCGGAGGCGGCCGGGATCCCACGTCGCGAGGACGCGTTCGCGTTCGGCGGGACCGAGCGCGTCGGCGACCACCACTTCGGCGGCGTCGAGCCCGCCGCCGGTGGCCGCGATCCGACTGGTGAACGTGCCAACGTCGTCGTCGAGCCCCTCACGGCTCGCGAGGAGGTAGAGCGCCGCGGCGTCCGTGAGCTCCCAGTCGTTGTTGAACCCGCCGGCGTTCTTGAACGCCTGCACAGCACTGTCGTCGATCGATTCGCCGAGCACGACGTCGAGCGACTCGCGTATCGCTCGCCGGTAGGAGTCGGCGACGTCGACCACGACGCCGTCGATATCGAGCACCACCGCGTCGGCCTTCATGCCCGCCTCCGTTCGCCGGCCGGCGTTCGGCCACCCGTCGTCACCGTGTAGAGCGTCTCGCCCGGCAGGGTCTCGGGGGTCGCGTCGATGGCCGGGAACTCGTTCCCGAGGGTCGTAAAGAGGAACGCCGCGCCGGCCTCGCGGGCGACGGCGCGCGCCGGTCGGTGGAGTTCGCGCGGGAGGTTCAGGGCATATACTGCATCGGCACCGACGTAGATATCGTGGTCGGGGTCGGTGAGGTCGTCCCGTTCGAACGAGACGGTCGCGGGCACCGTTCGCGGGTGGATGTCGGTCGCGGTGACCCGCGCGCCGGCGTTGGTGAGCGCGCGAGCCAGGTCGGTTCGGCGACCGACGCCGACCTCGACGAGGGCGTCGAATCCCGCGAGTCGGTCGGCGAGCGCCGCGATGGTGGGGTTCACGTCGGGTCATTTATGATTGCCGCGACCTAATCCCTTCGTATGCACGTCGACATCGTGCCGGTCGGTGACGTCCCCGTCCGCATCAAGCGGGCGGCCTCGGCCGGATTGCGGTCGGTGTATGACTGCGACGTCACGCTCCACGACGCCTACGCGCTCCCCGACGACGCTTACGACGAGAACCGCGGGCAGTACCGCGCCGAATCGTTCATCGAGCTCGCGGGTCGGGTCGGCAGTGCCGAGAAGAACATCGCGCTCACGACGCAGGACCTCTTCTATCGCCGCCGCAACTACGTCTTCGGTCTCGCCTACCTCTCGGGCAACGGCAGCGTGGTCTCGACCTACCGCCTCCAGACCGCCGCCGACGGCGGGAGCCTCGACCGCTCCGAGCGCGACGTCTTCACCGACCGCGTCCGCAAGGAGGTCGTCCACGAGATCGGCCACACCCTCGGCCTCGAACACTGTAGCGACGAGCGCTGTGTCATGAACTTCTCGCCCACCGTCCGCGAGGTCGACGTCAAACGCCAACACCTCTGTCGCGACTGCAAACGGCTGGTCTGACCCGAGTACTCCACTTCCTCGCTGTCGTCGGCACGAAGAACGTCCGTCCGCTTCAGCTTCGCCGCCATCGCTGGGCTTCGACGAGCGCGGCGAATCCGAGGACCAGGCCGGCGACGAGCAGCCCCGGCCCGCCGACGAGCCACATCGGGAGGCCGTACTTCGCGAGCGTCACGCCGAAGGTCGCGGCCCGGACCGTTCGACCCGTCTCGTTGAGCCGGGAGTCGAACCGCGGCTCGTCGGCGGTCGGGTGGTCAGCACTCCCCTCGCCCGCCCCGTCCGCGGGGATCCGGTCGGCGTCGTAGGGCAGTCGCCCCGTCTTCACCGCCCAGACGGTTTCGCCGTTGGCATCGACCTCCACGACGCGGTCGTTGTACGAGTCCGCGACGAGGGTATTTCCGTTGGCGAGGCGGTCGGCGTCGCGCGGCCAGTCGAAGCGGGCGCTCCCGCCGGCGGCCCAGACGCGATTGCCTTTCTGATCGAACTCCACGACGCGGTCGCCTTCGGAGTCGGCGACGAGAACGTGGCCGTCCGCGAGGCGGTCGGGGTTGTGCTGGGCGGCGAGCGGGCCGACGTAGCCCGCCGGCGTGTAGCGGTTCGGGCCGAGGACGGGCGTCACCGACACCGACCCGTTCGGGGCGACGCGGAGCTCGACGACGGTGTCGAAGTTCCGGAGGCTGACCTGAAAGGTCCGGTTCCCGAGCCTGTCGACGTCGTTCATGTGGGTCCAGTCGCCCTCGGGGCCCATGTCCGCAGGCCGGTCGTAGGTCGCGTTGGCGTTCCACTGCCACTGGATCGAGCCGTTCCGGTCGATGGCGAACACCCGGTCGTTGCCCATGTCGGCGAGCACCCAGCGGTCCGCGCCGTCGACGGTGTAGTGGTCGACGTCGTGGAGTTCGTGTTCGTGGCGCTCGACGTCGTACCAGCCGTACCGCCAGCGCGTCTCGTTGGTTCGTGGATCGACGACCCGCACGGTGTTGTGTGCACAGCCGGAGACGTTGTCGGTCGCGTACCGCGCGGGGCACTGGCTGTCGGGCCGTTCGTCCGACCCGGCGATCTGCACTCGATGGGGGCCGAGCGCCTCGACGTCGAAGACGTTGCCGACCGCGGTGTACTCCCAAATCACTGTCCCGTTTGGCGCGACCATCATCGCGCCGCCCTCGTCCTGGTAGCCCTGGAGGCCGACGAGCGTGTTCGTCGCCGGTCGGTCCCCGTCGACGGCGAGGTGTGGGGTCGCGGCGCTCACGAAGCCGACGAGCGCGAGCGCGACCAGGAGGGTCGAACAGCCCGCGAGAAGCAGCGCGCGTCGTTTCGAGGGCTGGCGAACGCGGCGTCGCACCCTCGAACGCCAGCCCATCAGGCCGTGTAGTAGTACTCGCCCTCGCGTTTCTGCTCGCGGTCGAGCTGGCTCCCGGGTTTGTTGATCCGGGGCCGACCGACGCGCTCGTCACGCCGGAAGGTCACGTCGAGGTCCGAGAGGAACCGGTTCATCCCCTCGCGCATTCCCACGGGCGGGCTCGCGTGCCCGGACTGGGCGGGCTCGCCGTCGAACACCAGCAGCCGGTCGGCGAGCAGGTCGATCATGTAGGTGTCGTGGTCGATGACGAGCGCCGTGGCGTCGTGGTTCTCGGTATACCGTCGAATCGCGGAGATGGCCTGCACACGCTGCTCGACGTCGATGTGGGCCGAGGGCTCGTCGAGCACGTAGAGGTCGGCGTCCTCCGAGAGGCACGCCGCGATCGCGACGCGCTGGCGTTCCCCGCCCGAGAGGTCGGTGAGGTTCTGCTCCATCACGCGACCGAGCTGGAGGGGCTGGGCGATCTCGGTGTTCCAGTAGGAGGTGCCGAAGTCGGTGGTGATCGAGGCGAGGTACGAGTCGACGCGCATCGGCTGGTCGAGCTGGATGTACTGCGGTTTGTAGGCCACCGAGAGTCGGGTGTCGAGTTCGCCCTCGTCGGGGGCGAGTTCACCGGTCAGGAGCTCCGCGAAGGTGGATTTCCCGATACCGTTCGGGCCGACCACACCAAGGACCTCGTTCTCGTAGATGGTGCCGCCTTCCACGGACAAGGAGAACTCGCCGTCGCCGTAGGACTTCGCGAGGTCGGGATACTCGACGAGGGTGTCACCTCCCTTCGTGCTCCGCGGGGCGTGCTCCTCGAACTCGATGGCGTTCGGGCGAATCCTCATGTTTTCGTTGTCGAGATACCCTGAGAGGTACTCGTTGATGCCGTTCTTCACCGACTTCGGGTCGGTGATCACGCCGTAGGCCCCGGGTTCGCCGTAGGCCACGTGGAGGGAGTCGGCGAGGAGGTCGAGGATCGCGAGATCGTGTTCGACCACCAGCATCGAGCGGTCGTCGCCGACGAGTTCGCCGATGAGCCGCGCCGCGGTCATCCGCTGACCGATGTCGAGGTAGGGCGTGATCTCGTCGAGGAAGTAGAAGTCGGCCTCGCGAGCGAGCGTCGCCGCGAGCGCAACGCGCTGGAGTTCGCCCCCGGAGATCGAGTCGATCGGCTGGTCCATCACCGGGCCGATCGAGAGCCGCTCGACCAGTTCGTCGAGCACGCCGCGCTCGTCGGTGTTCTCGAGGAGTTCTCTCGTGTTGCCGTCGAAGCGGTCGGGGATCCGGTCGACGTACTGCGGTTTTCGGGCCACCGTCACGGCGTCGTCTTGGAGGGCTTCGAGGTAGCTCTGGATCTCCGTGCCGCGGTACTCGTCCATCACCGCGTCCCAGCCCGCGGGGTCGCCCCACTCGCCGAGGTTCGGGGCGATCTCGCCGGCGAGGATCCGGACGGCGGTGGTCTTCCCGATGCCGTTCGGCCCCAGAATTCCGGTGACGCGGCCCTCGCTGGGTGCGGGCAGCCCGTAGAGCGCGAAGGAGTTCTCGCCGTAGCGGTGGACGGGTGAATCGTCGAGCTCCTGGGGGAGGTTGATGATCTCGATGGCGTCGAACGGACACTTCTCGACGCAGATCCCGCAGGTCTCGCCGAGGCAGATGTCCTCGGAGATCGAGATCTGTTTCGGGCCGCCGTCGTAGCCACCTTCGGACTCGTCCTCGCCGTAGCGTTCCTCGCGGGTGACGATACACTCAGAACCCGTTCGGTTGGGGGGACAGAAGTTGGCGCACTCGTAGTTACAGCGGTCGGGCTGACATCTGTCGAGGTCGACGACCGCGATCGAATCGTCCGCCATTAGACGGCGGTACCGGCGGTCAGCAGGATCGTCCAGGTCACGAACCAGAAGGCGAAGGTCATGAACGCAACGTAGAGGTTGTCCTTCAGCCCGAACTCCTCGACGTCGATGCCCAGCAGCCGGAGGGCCGGCAGCTGGACCAGAACGGCGGCCGCGAGCGGATAGAGGCCGACGGTGGCCTGGGCGGCGTCGCCAGCCAGCGCCGAGGAGACCAGCGCGGCGGCGATGCCCGACAGCGAGGTGAGCGCCACCACCGTGAGGCTCCGCATGTGGTCGTCGGGCCGTCCGTTGACCGTCTCGGTCGACATACCCCGACTCGGCCACGCGCGCTCAAAAGCCGTTCGCTCTCGTCGGCCACGGCCCGGATGGATGGGCTCGAAGCGCCGAACCCGGTGCTCGCGGCGAACATCGACCGGTCGGTGCTCGACCCCCTCCCGCACGGGGAACCGCGGACCTGCCGAACGGCTCGGTGGTCTCCAGCACTCGGTATCGGACGCTCGTCACGATTCCGACGAACGGATCACGATAGCAGCGGAACTCGGGGTAGATCTCGATCGAGCTACTCCTGGTAAATCGCCGGTGGTCGAATACTCACTGGATCGTTCCCTCTGTTGGTGACCGGTGGTTGCCCCACACTCTCGATGCATCGACGACGCCGGAGCGAACAACGAACGAAGCGAGCCGGGTGTCTACCAGAACAGGTTAAGCCGGTTGAAGCGAGATACCGCTCGTGCGGAACTATCCCCAACATTTCAACACAAACATTCCGGTTCTCCTAAAGTGGTTCTGCGCTGTTCAGGTCGTATTTGGGATCGTCTCAGTCCCGTTGTTTACCGTCCTATTCGACAGGCTGTTCTTGTTGACGCTTCCGAACGTCTTGGTGTTCGGTATACTCTACTACTTCCTGGCGTCCAGGTACGACCTCCAGTACAAGAGCATCAAGAACGAAGAGTTCAGCCGATGACTGCGTACGCTTTGGTCCAGTTCATCGGCGGTACGGTGGAAACGACCGAAAAGACGGGCAACTGACTCCCTTCCTCCCAGCCGGTTGCTCGCTGACGGAGTGGCACTTCGGCGTGGTTGGTGTGTTGTCACGCTTCTCACACCCCGCAGCGGAATCCAAGTGTCTGAAACGGTTCCAGGGAGGCAGGAAAAGCACGAACCGTGACCGCGAGATGCTGCTGAGACACAGTCGCGGTCGTCTCGGTCTGGCCGGCATCGGTACGTCGCGTCGGTCTCCTTGTCTCATAGTCGTACAGTGGTCTGCTATCCCCTGGTTCACACTCCCGTCGGCCACGACCCGGATCGACGGGCTCGGCACGCGTGGACCACGGTTTTATACACGTTGCGCTCGTGGCCACGATCCATGAGTGAAGCCGATGCGGAGGGGCTCGTGGACCTCCCGCCGAGCGCGAAGCTGGTGTTCAAGGTCCTCGAGTACAACGGCACCCTGACCCAGAAGGGGATCGTCGAGGAGTCGATGCTGTCGGCGCGCACAGTTCGGTACGCGCTCGAACGCCTCGAAAACGTCGGGGCGATCGACGAGGACGTCTACTTCGCCGACGCCCGCCAGAACCTCTACGAGATCGCACCCGACACCCTGCCGGAGGCCGACACCGCCGTCTGCGACGACTGAACTTCTGTCGGCGGAACCGCCCGAACCAGACCGAACCCGGTCCGTCTACCGCCTGTTCTCGATGTCGACGGTGCCCGAGAGGTCGACCTGCGGGTAGGGGATGTCGATCCCCGCGGCGTCGAAGCGGTCCTTGACGTTGGTGACGTACTCCCCGCGGGTCTTGAGGAAGTCCGCCCGGTTCGGGTCGGCGATCCAGAATCGCGAGACCAGACCGACGTAGGAGTCGGCGAGCGGGTTCTCGCTCATCCGCACCGTGGGTGCCGGGTCGCTGAGGATGTCGGGGTGGCGTTCGGCCTCGTCGAGGATGATGTCCGTGGCCTGTTCGATGTCGTCCTCGTAGCCGATCCCGAAGGTGAAGCTGATCCGGAGTTCGTCCTTCGCGACCGGGTTCTTGATCACGTCGCCCGTGAGCACCGCGTTCGGCACCGTGAGGAGTTCGTTGTCGAAGGTTCGCACTCGTGTCACCCGGAAGGAGATGTCCTCGACCACGCCGGAGTAGCCGTCGCTCGGGCCGCCCCACTCGATCCAGTCACCGATCCGGAAGGGGCGGTCGGTGTAGATGAACACCCCGGCGACGAAGTTCGAGAGGGTGTCCTGGAGCGCCAGCCCGATCGCGAGGGTCGCGGCGGCCGCGATGGCGGCGATCGAGGTGAAGAAGCCGGTGAGTCGTCCGGCCTTGAACGCGACCGCGAGCGCGACGAACCCGATGAGGATACGAAAGAGGCGCTTGAGCGGGCGTTGCTCGTGGGCGTCGAGCCCCTGGCGACCGAGCGCACGGCTGAACAGCGGGACCGCGACGGCCCGTCCGACCAGGTAGACCGCGACCAGCGCGACCACGAACGAGATCGCCGCCCCGAGCGGTTTCGCGTACGTCCCGGCCACGCCGAACTCCCGGAGGGTCCGCCCGACCACGCCGATCCCCTCGATGTTGACCTCGGGCACCGTGCTGTTGTTGCCGGTCGCTGCTCCCGCCTGGAGCACGCCGAACTGGACACCGGCCATCAGTGGTAGGTGGCGGTGTTGCCGCGCGTCTCGATCACCTCGGCACCCACTCGATCGGCGAGTTCCGCCGCGAGCTCCTCGGTGGTCGTCCCGCCGCGCGCCGACCGCAGGAACTTCACCTTCACGAGGTCGCGCTCTTTGAGCTGGTTGTCGAGTTCGTCGGCGACGCTCTCGATACCGGCCTTCCCGACCCGGAGGGTGGCATCGACGCCGTGGGCGCGCTCCCTGCGCGTCTGCTCGTCGCTCGTCATGTCCCGCTGTCGTCGCTCCGCGGGGGTAAGCCTATTCATACGGGTAGCGCGCCTGCGAGCCACACTCACACGTGACCACGACGTGACCGCTTCGGGTTCGGACCCGGCAGTTCCGACCGGGCAGGAGATATCGGTCGCAGGCGTCGCAGGTGAACCGCTTGAGTTCTCGTGGAAGCGACAATCGGTTTCGCTCGCCGATCCGGCGCGCCCGCCGGACGTACTCGCGCGCCCGGTCGTCGTGGCCCTCGCTGGTCGCCTCGCGGGCGAGGTCGGCGAGCCGGTCGATGCGTTCCTCGGCGAGCGTCATCGGATCGTGGCTGGGCGGGCGGCGTACTTGTCGGCTTCGCGTTCCGGTGGAGTTATTCGGCCCGCCGGCGCGCTCTCGCTGTGCGCGCGCTCAACTACCTCGAACTTGAAGGCCCGCTCCAGCGCAGCGGCTGGGGTACCGCCGCCGCCCAGCAACGCAAGGCGCTCGCGACGACGGAGATCGAGGTGCTCACGTCGCCACTGTGCGGCGGCGACCTCGAAGGGGCCGCGACGTCGCTTCTCACCGGCGAGGGCCTCGTCGCCGACTACGACCTCGCCCACTGCAACGCGCCGGGACCGGCGAGCCTCGCCGTGGCCCGTCACGCGAAACGCAACGGGATCCCGCTGGTGCTCCACGCTCACATGACCGCCGAGGACTTCGGGGAGTCGTTTCGGTTCTCCTCGGAGATAGCGCCCTTCCTGAAACGGTATCTCCGGTGGTTCTACTCACAGGCCGACCTCGTGCTCTGTCCCAGCGACTATACGAAACGAATTCTCGACGACTATCCGGTCGAGGCCCCCATCCGAACGATCACGAACGGGGTCGACCGCGACTCGCTCGCGGGCCACGAGGACCTCCGTGAGGAGTACCGCGAGCGCTTCGAGTTGGAGGGAATGGTGGTGTTCGCCCTCGGCAACGTCTTCGAGCGCAAGGGACTCACCGACTTCTGTCGGCTCGCCGAGGCCACCGACTACGACTTCGTCTGGTTCGGCCCCTACGACACGGGTCCACAGGCCTCGGAGACGGTGCGGCGCTGGACCCAGCACCCACCCGAGAACGTCCGATTCACGGGCTGGGTCGAGGACAAACGCGGCGCGTTCGGCGCAGGCGACGTCTACCTCTTTCCCACCAAGAACGAGAATCAGGGCATCGCGGTGCTCGAAGCGATGGCCTGCGGGAAGGCGGTCGTGCTGCGGGACATCCCGGTGTTCGAGGAGTTCTTCACCCACGGCGAGGACTGCCTGAAGTGCAGCACCCACGAGGAGTTCCGGGCGGCGCTCGACCGGTTGGCCGAGAACCCGGATCTCAGGGAACGACTCGGCGAGGGGGCGCGCGCGACCGCTGCCGAGCACAGTCTCGAACGGGTCGGGCGGGAGCTCTCGAGGGTCTACCGGGAAGTCACAACGGCTTAGTTCGCGCTCCCAGAACCGATGGGAAATGCCGCCCCACGTCGCCGCCTTCACCGACACGTATCTCCCGACGGTGAACGGCGTCACCTACACCATCCGGGCGTGGCGCGACCGCTGGCGGGCACGGGGCGGCCGGATGGACGTGGTCTATCCCGCGGCCGACGACTACGACCCGGACCCCGACGAACACCCCGTTCGAAGCCTGCCGTTCCCGTTCTACGAGGACTTCCGTGTGGGCGCGCCGTCGGTTCCCGAGGGGGTCGAGACGGCCGACGTCGTCCACGCCCACACCCCGTTCGGGGTCGGGCTCGGTGGGCTCCGGCTGGTTCGACGGATCGACGCGCCGTTGGTGGCCTCCTATCACACTCCGGCGGCGGAGTACGCGGGCTACCTCGCGGAGGGCTGGCTGATGGACGCCGTCGCACGCGCCGGCAACGCCTACGAACGGTGGTTCCTCGGCCACGCTGACCACGTCGTCGTCCCGAGCGAGGTCGCGCGGGCGGAACTCGAGTCGCGCGGCATCGGGCCGCTCTCGGTGGTCTCGAACGGGGTCGACATCGAGCGGTTCGCGCCGACGACGACGGACTTCCGCGCCCGCCACGACCTCCCCGAGGACCGCCCGCTGATCGGCTACACCGGCCGCCACGGTTTCGAGAAGAACCTCTCCGACCTCCTCGCGGCCGCGGCGGGGACCGACGCGACGGTCGTGCTCGGTGGCGACGGCCCGGCGCGAAAGACCCTCGAAACCGAGGCGGCGGAGCTCGACGCCGACATCCGATTCCTCGGGTTCCTCGAACGCGAGGAGCTCCCCGAATTCTACAACGCGCTCGACGTCTTCGGGTTCCCGAGCCCGGTCGAGACACAGGGACTCGTCGCGCTCGAAGCCATGGCGTGTGGCACCCCCGTCGTGGGGGTCGACGCCGGCGCGCTCACCGAGACCATCGACGAAGGGGAGACGGGCTATCACTACCGACCGGGCGACATCGCGGGCTTTCGCGACGCGCTCGGACGGGCGCTCGCCGACCGCGACCGGCTCGTCGAGACCTGCCGTTCGCGCCGCGAGGGGATGGGAGTCGACCACGCGGTCGACGCGCTCACGGACGTCTACGACGCCGTGGGCGTCGTGTAGCGGCGTTCGACCGGACGGGTGGGTGGAACGACCAACCGCTGTCGGAACCCGAAGGCTCTGAAAGCTACAGTCCCTCCGGTCGGTATGGCACCCACCAACCGCCAGTTCGTGCTGGGCAAGCGACCCGAGGGCACCCCCGACCGCGACACCTTCGAACTCGAAGAAGTCGAGGTACCGGAGCCCGAGTACGGCGAGGTGTTGATCCGGACGCTCTACCTCTCGGTCGACCCCTACATGCGCGGCCGGATGGACGAGGCGGAGTCCTACGCCGAGTCGTGGCAGGTCGGCGAGCCGATGGAGGGCGCGGTCGTCGGCGAGGTCGTCGAGTCCGAACACGATTCGTGGGACGAGGGCGCGTTCGTCACCGGCGACCTCACCTGGAGCGAGTACGTCACCGCCCACGGCGACCGGCTCTCGCCCGTGGAGCCCGGCGAGAACCTCGGGCTCGAAGCCCACCTCGGCGTGCTCGGGATGCCCGGCAGAACGGCGTATTTCGGGACGCGCGACGTGCTCGACCCCTATCCGGGTGACACGGTGGTCGTCTCGGGCGCGGCGGGTGCGGTGGGGTCGACGGTGGGCCAGATCGCGAAACTCGCCGGAACGCGCGTTATCGGCTTCGCCGGCTCCGAGGAGAAGGTCCGATATCTCGAAGACGACCTCGGATTCGACGTCGGGATCAACTACGAGGAGACCGACGACTACCGGGCGGCGCTCGACGAGGCCGCACCGGACGGCGTGGACAGATACTTCGACAACGTCGGCGGCCCGATCTCCGACGCGGTGTTCACGAGGCTCAACGTCGACGCGAAGGTCGCGGTCTGCGGGCAGATAGACACCTACAACGCGACCGAAGCCCCGACCGGGCCCCGAAAGCTCCCGATGGTCATCGCGCCGCGCGCCACAGTACAGGGCTTCCTGGTGTTCGACTACCAGAGCCGCTTCCCCCAGGCCACCGAGCACCTCCGCGAGTGGGTGGAAGCCGGCGACCTCGACCACCGCGAGACCGTCGTCGAGGGGTTCGAGAACGCGCCCGACGCCTTCCTCGGGCTCTTCTCGGGCGACAACGTCGGCAAGCAGGTCGTGAAGGTCGCGGAGCCGGACTCGTGAAACACGTCGACACCCGCGAGACGGGCGAGTTCTTCGACGTGGTGGGCGAGACCGAGCGCTCCCAGGCCGCGACGATGACCCTCGACCCCGGCCAGTCGACCGGCGGCCCCGAGAACCGCCACCCGGACAGCGACCAGTGGTGCTACGTCGTCTCGGGCGCGGGCTCGGCGGTGGTCGACGGCGAATCCACCGCCCTCGAATCGGGCTCCCTCGTCTGCATCGAGGCGGGCGAGACCCACGAGATAACCGGCGAGGGCGACGAGCCCCTCCGGACGATCAACGTCTACGCGCCGCCGACGTACTAACTCGTCAAAGATCGTCGCCAGTCCGGCTGCTTTCGCCGTTTTCAGCGCTCTCGGCCCCCCCCTCGGCGTTCGAGCGGATCGACCGGTACCGTGGGATCCGGCCGGCACCAAAATTTATTATCATTCCTTATGAATAGGCCTGAGTGATGACCGCACACCGGACCGACCGTCGGATCGGGGAGCCGACCCCTGGCTATCGTCGTCGACCGCCCGACCCGCCGACATCGAACGGGGCGCGTCGATGAACGGTCTCGCCGGGGTTCTGGTCGCGGTGTTGCCGCTGGTGGCCATCGCGGTGTTGATGGTCGGTCTCTTCTGGCCGGCGACGCGCGCGATGCCGGTGGCGTGGCTGGTCGCCGTCGCCGCCGGGGCCGTCGGCTGGGGGATGAGTCCCCGCTGGATCGCGGCGGCGACCATCAACGGCTTCATCACCGCCACCCAGATCCTCTGGATCGTCTTCGGCGCGATCCTGCTGTTGTACACCCTGAAGCAGACGGGGGCGTTCGACGCCATCAGCGGGGGGTTCGCCGCGGTCAGCGACGACCGCCGCGTCCAGGTGGTCCTGCTCGTCTTCCTGATGGGGTCGTTCATCGAGGGCGCGGCGGGCTTCGGCACGCCGGCGGCGGTCGTCGGGCCGCTCCTCGTTGGACTGGGTTTCCCGCCGCTCGCCGCGGTCGTGGTGGCGCTCACGGGGAACCTGATGGCGATCACCTTCGGCGCGGTCGGCACGCCGCTGATCATCGGGCTCGAGGACACCTTCGCGTCGAGCGAGGCGATCCGGTCGACGGTCACGTCGGAGACGCCGTACACCATCGCGAGCTGGGTCGCCGAGATCGGGGCGTGGGCGGCGACCTACCACGTCATCGTGGGTATCGCGGTGCCGTTCATCGGGGTCGCGATGATGACGCGTTTCTTCGGCGAGGAGCGCTCCGTCCGCCCGGCGCTCGAGGTGTTGCCCCTCTGTCTGTTCTCGTGGGCCTCGTTCGCGGTGCCGTACTGGCTCACCGCGATGTTCCTCGGTCCGGTCTTCCCCGGCCTCGTCGGCGCGATGGTCGGCCTCGCGCTTACCGTGGGCGTGCTCAGGCTCGGTTACCTCCATCCCGACGAGGAGTGGGACTTCGGCGACCGCTCGGCGTGGCCCGACCACTGGGTCGGCGACATCGAGCCCGGCGAGTCCTCGACCCGGAGCGGGGCCATCGCGGCCGACGGCGGCACCGCCCAGGCGATGCCGCTCTGGAAGGCGTGGGCCCCCTACGCGCTGCTCGTGGTCCTCCTCGTCGTCACCCGAACGATCGACCCCATCTCCACGTTCCTCCAGGCCAACGGCGTCCTCGTCTGGTCGGACATCCTCGGGACCGGCCTCACGAACGACCTCGCGGTGCTCTACCTCCCCGGCGCGGCGTTCGTCTTCGTTTCACTGCTCACCATCGGCTTCCACCGGATGAGCGGCGACGAGGTCCGTGGCGCGTGGCGCGAGACGGGCGAGAAGATCGCGCCGCCGGTGGTCGCGCTGTTGTTCGCGGTTGCCACGGTCCAAGTGATGCTCCAGTCGGGGGCGGCGACGGGCTCTGACAGCATGCTGATCGTGCTCTCGCAGGCCACCGCCGACCTCGCCGGCGGGATCTACCCGTTCTTCGCACCGCTCGTCGGTGCGTTCGGGGCCTTCCTCGCGGGGTCGAACACCGTGAGCGACATCCTGTTCGGTACCTTCCAGTACGGCGTCGCGACCGACATCGGGACACCGCGAACCATCATGCTGGGTGCGCAGGCGGTCGGCGGGGCGATCGGCAACCTGATCGCGGTCCACAACGTGGTCGCCGCGCTCGCGGTCGTCGGCCTCGTCGGCGAGGAGGGCCGGGTCATCCGGCTCGAACTCATCCCGCTCGCGTACTACGCGACCTTCGCTGGCCTCCTCTCCCTGCTGTTCAGCTACGTCCTCTTCCCCGGAACCTTCTGAGCCCCGTCCACTGCCTTCGTTTCGTCTCGAACCCGACCACGACCCCAGGGGTCGGATAGCCGACGCGAGTTTATGCCTCCACGGTGAACGTGTGGTACCGTGACAACCGAGTTCGCCGCGCTTCCGCACGACGACCCCGCCGAGCACGATGCGAGCTACGACTACCAGGGTAACGAGGTCGAACGGCCCGACCTCCTCGCGGCGCTCGACTCCCGGACCGCGGGCGACGTTCGCTTCGACACCTACTCACGACAGCTCTACGCGACCGACGCGAGCGCCTACGAGATGACCCCGGTCGGGGTGGTCTTCCCGGAGTCGACCGCCGACGTTTCGGCGGTGATGACCTACTGTGCCGAGGAGGGGATCCCGGTGCTCCCGCGCGGCGGCGGGACGAGCCTCGCGGGCCAGGCGGTCAACGAGGCGGTCGTGCTGGACTTCACGCGACACATGGACGGGATGGTCGACATCGACCCCGACGGCCGCACCGCCCGCGCCCAGTCGGGCAGCTACCTCGGCGACATCAACGAGGCGCTCGCGGAGTGGGACCTGAAGTTCGCGCCCGACCCCGCGTGGGGCGACAAGAGTTCGCTCGGCGGCGCGATCGGGAATAACTCGACTGGATCGCACTCGCTGAAGTACGGCAAGACCGACGCCTACATCGAATCCTGCGAGGTCGTGCTCGCCGACGGCAGCGTGACGGAGTTCGGGGAGCTCCCTCTCGACGAGCTTCGTGACCGCGCCGACCCGGAAGGGGACCTCGAAGCCCGGATCCACGCCGCCGTCGCCCGGGTCGTCGACGAGGAGAGCGAGGCAATCGAGGGGGCCTATCCCGACCTCAAACGGAACGTCTCGGGCTACGACCTCGACATGCTGGTCGCCGACGCGAAGTCGGATTCGGTGAACCTCGCGCGATTGCTGGCGGGGAGCGAAGGTACTCTCGGGATCGTCACCGAGGCCACCGTCGCGCTCGAACCCGTCCCCGAGACGAAGGCCGTGGCGCTGTTGACCTACGACTCGCTCGTCGACGCGATGGAGGACGTGGTGGCGATCCTCGACCACGACCCGGCCGCGGTCGAGGTGATGGACTCCGTCCTCCTCGACCTCGCACGCGACACCAGCGAGTTCGCGGACGTGGTGGGGATGCTTCCTGATGGTACTGATTCGGTACTCCTCGTCGAGTTCTACGCCGACTCCGACGACGACGGACGACGCAAGACCGCGGACCTCATCGCCGACCGGGTGGATGGCGAGACCGAGGTCGAGCCGAGCGAGGGCGCGACCGAGACGACGGGAAAAGCACGCTACGCGAACGCGGCGATGGAGGCCCACGACGCCGAGACGCGCGCCCAGTTCTGGAAGATGCGGAAGTCCGGGCTCCCGATCCTCCTCTCGCGAACCACCGACGCGAAACACATCTCGTTCATCGAGGACTGCGCGGTGCCCGCCGAACACCTCCCGGAGTACGTCTCGGGCTTTCAGGACATCCTCGACGAACAGGACACCTTCGCGAGCTTCTACGCCCATGCGGGGCCCGGCGTGCTCCACATCCGCCCGCTCGTCGACACGAAGACCGTCGAGGGGCTTCGCCAGATGGAGGCCATCGCCGAGGGCGCGACCGACCTCGTGGTCGAGTACGGCGGGTCGGTCTCGGGCGAACACGGTGACGGCCGCGCGCGGACCCAGTGGAACGAGAAGCTGTACGGCGAGCACCTCTGGAACGTCTTCCGCGATCTCAAGACCGCCTTCGATCCCGATTGGCTGTTGAACCCCGGCCAGGTCTGTGGGTTGCCGCCCGCGGAGGGATCGGACGGTGCGGATGGTGACAGCGAACTCCCGGACCTCACCGAGAACCTCCGGTTCGACCCCGACTACGAGTTCGAGGCGGGCTTCGAGACCGAACTCCGGTGGGAGAACGAGAACGGCTTCCAGGGGATGGCCGAGCTCTGTCACGGGTGTGGCGGTTGTCGGGGCCACCAGTCGACGACCGGCGGGGTGATGTGTCCGACCTATCGCGCCTCCGAGGAGGAGGTCACCTCGACGCGCGGCCGGGCGAACCTGCTCCGGCAGGCGATGAGCGGCGACCTCGACGACGAGGCCGTCGACGTCGAGTTCATGCACGAGGTGATGGACCTCTGTATCGGCTGTAAGGGCTGTGCGAACGACTGCCCGAGCGAGGTCGACATGGCGAAGCTGAAGGCCGAGGTCACGAACGCCTACCACGAGCGCCACGGTGCGAGCCTCAGGGACCACCTGTTCGCCAACATCGACTCGCTCTCGGCGCTCGGCAGCGCGCTCGCGCCGCTCTCGAACTGGGGCACGAAGCTCCCCGGCGCACGGAACCTGCTCGAACGAACGGTTGGGATCGCGACGGACCGGACGCTCCCCACCTTCCACGGCGAGAGCTTCGAGGACTGGTTCGAGAAACGAGGTGGCGCGCGGGTCCCGGCGGCCGAGGCCGACCGTCGGGTCCTGCTGTTTCCCGACACCTACACCAACTACAATCACCCCGAGGCCGGGAAGGCCGCCGTGCGAGTTCTCGAAGCCGCCGGGGTTCACGTTCGACTCCCGCTGGGGGTCACGGACAGCGGCCGCCCCGCGTTCTCGAAGGGGTTCATCGGGAAGGCTCGCGCGGCCGCCGAACAGAACGTGTCGGCGCTCGCGCCGCTGGTCCGGCGAGACTGGGACGTCGTCGTCGTTGAGCCCTCGGATGCCGTGATGTTCCAGTACGACTACCCCGACCTACTCCCCGCCCAGGACCGAAGCGTCCCCTCGGGGACCGTGCCGGCGGGCGAGGGTGGCGACCAGGCGATCGCGGACGGGGGTGAGCGAACCGACGGTTCGCGAGCCTCGTCGGTCGAGCGAGAGGCGCGACCGGCGGAAGCGCCTCGAACCGACGAACGGCGAAGCCGTAAGCGAAGCGAGTCCGACCGTGGGGTCGCCGATGTCGAACTCGTCGCCGGGAATTCGTACGGGGTGCTCGAATACCTCGACCGCTTCCGGCTCGACGAGGCGGTCGACTTCGACGAGCCCACGGAATCGCTGGTCTACCACGGTCACTGTCACCAGAAGGCCACCAAGAAGGACCATCACGCGGTCGGGGTGCTCCGGCGGGCGGGCTACACCGTGGACGCGCTGGACTCGGGCTGCTGTGGGATGGCCGGCTCGTTCGGCTACGAGGCCGAACACCTCTCGATGAGCCGGGCGATCGCGGGCGTGCTCTACGACCAGGTCGAGGACAGCGACGCCGAGCGGGTGGTCGCGCCGGGGGCCTCCTGCAGAAGCCAGCTCGGCGAGCACGAGGCCGAGGAACCACCACACCCGGTCGAGAGCCTCGCCGACGCGCTCGCCGAGTAGCGGAATCCCGGCACTGGCTGGCCTCCGGGTCCGCGATAGAGCCGACGTCGGAACGAAGTTCGTTCTATCAGAGACACATCTCCGATAACGGTACTGCCTCCGTGAGTTCCGGAAATATAATCAATGTTAGGAATGTTGTTATCTATCGTCATAGAACTTAACCGCTTCAACCACGGAGCGTGGCCATGGCCGTCGAAGACGAATACTACGACCCAGCGGGTTTCGAGACCTCGGTCGAGGCGCTCGGCCACGACCACACCGACGTCGCGGAGTACCGCGCCCTCGCCGACGACCTCCGCGAGGCCGTCCGCGGCGAGGTCGACTTCGACGAGTACGCGCAGGTGCTCTACGCGACCGACGGCAGCATCTACCAGGCCCGGCCCGCGGGCGTGGTCTGCCCGCACGACATCGAGGACGTCCGGGCGGCGATGCGGGTCGCCGCCGACCACGACACCCCCGTGATCCCGCGCGGCGCAGGGTCGTCGCTCGCGGGCCAGGCCGTCGGGCCGGGCTGTGTCGTGCTCGACATGACCCGTTACATGGACTCGATCCTGGATACCGACCCCGACGAGCAGACCGCGACCGTCGAACCGGGGGTCGTCCAGGACCACCTCGACGACCACCTCGCGGAGTGGGACCTGAAGTTCGCACCCGACCCGGCCTCCTCGAACCGCGCGACGATCGGCGGCGGCATCGGCAACAACAGCACGGGCGCTCACTCGGTGCGCTACGGGATCACCGACGCCTACACCGAGGAGCTCCGGGTGGTGCTCGCCGACGGGTCGCTGATCCACACCCGCGAGATCGTGCTCGACAGTCCCGAGTGGGAGTCAGTGACGAGCGGGGACGACCGCGAGGCCGAACTCTATCGCGAAGTCAGACGACTGGTCGAGGAGAACGCCGACGAGATCGAAGCGAAGTACCCCACCCTCAAGCGCTCGGTCTCGGGGTACAACCTCCAGAAGGTGATTTACGAGAACGACACCGGCGAGGAGGTCATCAACCTCTCGAAGCTGTTCGTCGGGGCGGAGGGGACGCTGGGAGTCATCGTCGAGGCCACCCTGGCGCTCGTGAGCAAACCCGAGACCACCGCGCTCGCGCTCTACTGTTTCGACGACCTCGTGGACGCGATGGAGGCGGTGCCCGAAGCGCTCGACTTCGACGTCAGCGCGGTCGAGCTGATGGACGACGAGGTGTTCCGACTCGCCAGCGAGTCCACGGAGTTCGCGGAGTACGCCGAACCCATCCCCGCGGGGACCGCGGCCGCGCTGATGCTGGAGTTCGATTCGGAACTCTGTGACGAGTTCGAGGACGCCATCGCGGAGACCAACGACTTCTTCGTCGAGAACGGTGCGGCGTTCGACGTTCTGGAGGCCTACCTGCCGGACGAGCAGGCCGACATCTGGAAGCTCAGGAAGGCCGCCATTCCCCTCCTGATGAGCCTCGAAGGCGACCCGAAGCCCTACCCGTTCATCGAGGACGCGACGGTTCCTCCTGAAGAGCTCGCGGTCTACGTCCAGGAGTTCGAGGAGGTTCTCGACGACCACGACACGTCGGCGGCGTACTTCGCCCACGCAGGCTCGGGCACGCTTCACATCCGCCCCATCCTGAACCTCAAAGAAGGCGAGGGGATCGAGGCGATGCACTCGATATCGGAGGACGTCACCTCCCTCGTGCTGAAACACAACGGTGCGTTCTCGGGTGAGCACGGCGACGGCCTCGCGCGCACCGAGTTCAACCCGAAGATGTACGGCGACCAGTTGTGGGGCGCGTTCCAGGAGCTCAAACTCGCCGCCGACCCCAACCGGCGGATGAACCCCGGCAAAGTGGTTTACTGGGACGACGACCCGGCGGACATGCGCGAGCACCTCCGGTACGGGGCCGACTACGCCTCGCTCGAACCCCGGACCGAGATGGACTTCGGCGAGGACGGCTTCTCACACGTGGTCGAGCTCTGCAACGGCTGCGGGACCTGCCGGCAGACCGACTCGGACACGATGTGCCCGACCTACCGCGCCTCGAAGGAGGAGATCCAGGCCACCCGTGGCCGGGCGAACATGCTCCGGGCGGCCATCTCGGGCGAGCTCTCGGAGGAGGAGATGTACTCCGAACGCTTCCAAGAGGAGGTGCTCGACCTGTGTGTGGGTTGTAAGGGCTGTATGAGCGACTGCCCGACCGGCGTGGACATGGCGAAGCTGAAGGCCGAGGTCAAACACGACTACCACGAGCGGGAGGGAACCGGCCTGCGCGAGCGCGTGTTCGCCAACATCGACTCGCTCTCCGAACT
This sequence comes from Halococcus salsus, assembly GCF_009900715.1. Taxonomy (NCBI): domain Archaea; kingdom Methanobacteriati; phylum Methanobacteriota; class Halobacteria; order Halobacteriales; family Halococcaceae; genus Halococcus; species Halococcus salsus. The sequence continues at coordinate 156,330 of NZ_JAAAJC010000003.1, read as the reverse complement.
CGGCAGCGCGCTCGCGCCGCTCTCGAACTGGGGGCCGAAACTCCCCGGCGCGCGTGCCGCGATGGAGCGAACCCTCGGGATCGCCGCCGAGCGCGAACTCCCCCACTTCGAACGGGAGAGTCTGGAGAAGTGGTTCGATGCCCGGGGTGGATCGAAGGTCCCGATCGGCGAGGCGGAGGCGAAGGTCCTGCTCTTCCCGGACACCTACACCAACTACAGCAACACCAAACCGGGCAAGGCCGCAATCTTGACCCTCGAAGCCGCCGGGGTCCACGTCGAGATCCCCGATGGAGTGGTTTCGAGCGGCCGACCGGCCTACTCGAAGGGTCTGCTCGACCTCGCGCGCGAACGGGCCGAGACCAACGTTGAAGCCCTCGACCCCTACGTGGCCGACGACTGGTCGGTGGTGTTCACCGAACCCTCGGACGCCGTGATGTTCCAAGACGAGTACCTGAGTTTGCTCCCTGACGACGAGGCCACCCACCGGGTCGCGAGCGCGGCCTACGGAATCCTCGAGTACATCGACGTGACGCGTCTCGACGAGGCGATCGAGTTCGACGAGCCGAAGGAGCCGGTCTCCTATCACGGCCACTGCAACCAGAAGGCGATGAACAAGGACCACCACGCGGTCGGGGTGATGCGGCGGGCGGGCTACGCGGTCGAGCCGCTCGATACGGGCTGCTGTGGGATGGCGGGCTCGTTCGGCTACGAGGCCGAACACTACCAGCTCTCCCAGGCCATCGGCAACATCCTCTTTCGGCAAGTCGAGCAAAGCGACGCCGACGGTGTCGTCGCGCCGGGCACCTCGTGTCGGACCCAACTCGGCGACCGGCCGGGCGAGTCGGCTCCCCGACATCCGATCGAGAAGGTCGCGCTCGCGATCGCGCGCTGAGGAGGACGGGAATTTCAGTCGCTTCGACTCACCACTCGGCGACGCTGCCGTCGTCGTGTCGCCAGATCGGGTTGTGCCAGTCCACCGGTTCCGCCGACTGGGCTTCGATGTGGTCCTCGTCGAGGTCGACCCCGAGGCCCGGTTCGTCGAGCACGTCGACGAAGCCGTCCTCGTACTCGAAGACGCTCGGGTCGGCGAGGTAATCGAGCACGTCGCTGGTCTCGTTGTAGTGGATGTTGAGGCTCTGCTCCTGTATCAGCGCGTTCGGCGAGCAGGCGTCGACCTGGATGCACGAGGCGAGCGCGAGCGGTCCGAGCGGGCAGTGGGGCGCGAGCGCGACGTCGTAGGCCTCGGCCATCGCGGCGATCTTCTTGACCTCGGTGATCCCGCCGGCGTGCGAGAGGTCGGGTTGGATCACGTCCACCGTTCCGTCCTCGAAGACCTGTTTGAAATCCCACCGCGAGAACATCCGCTCGCCCGTCGCGATCGGTGTGGTGGTGTGGCCCGCTATCTCGCCGAGCGCGTCGTTGTGCTGGGGCAGGACGGGTTCCTCGATGAAGAACGGGTCGTAGGGTTCGAGCGCCGCGACGAGCCGTTTCGCCATCGGTTTCGTGACGCGCCCGTGGAAGTCGACCCCGATGTCGACCTCGGGGCCGACGGCCTCGCGGACGCTTCGGAGGCGCTCGACGGCGTCCTCGACCGCCGCGGGCGAGTCGACGCGCCGCATTTCGGGGGTGGCGTTCATCTTGAGCGCCGAGAACCCCGCCTCGACCTGCTCGGCGGCGGCCTCGCCCACATCCGCCGGCCGGTCGCCGCCGATCCACTGGTAGACGCGAATCCGGTCCCGCGCCCGACCGCCGAGGAGTTCGTGGACCGGCGCGCCGAACCGCTTGCCCTTGATGTCCCAGAGCGCCTGGTCGACGCCCGCGATGGCGCTCATGAGTATGGGCCCACCCCGATAGAAGCCGCCACGGTACATCGCCTGCCAGTGGTCCTCGATCCGGCTCGGGTCCTGTCCAAGCAGATAGCTGTCGAGCAACTCCTCGACGGCGGCCGCGACGGTCTTCGACCGGCCCTCGACGACCGGCTCGCCCCAGCCGACGAGGCCGTCGCTCGTCTCCAGTTTGAGGAACAGCCACCGCGGCGGCACCTCGTAAAGTTCGTAGTCGACGATCTCGGTCATCGTCGAGACGCTTCCGCACCCGCCCGAATGAGCGTTTCGAGTGGTCGATTCGCCCCTCCGTGCGTCACGGTAGCACGTTTGCGGCGAGCCGAACTGCCCGGCTTTTTACCCTCGGCTTTCGTAGCCGGCGGATATGGCACCGGAGATCACCCGGATCGAGACCACCGAGTTCAGCTATCCGCTCGAAGACGTGGGGTCGGACACCGGCTTCAACCTCGTCTACGACCCGGGCGAGACCACGAACCGACGGCTGTTCTCGATCCGCATCCACACCGACGACGATATCACTGGTGAGTTCATCGGCGGCAACTCGCCCGCGTTCGCGGAGTTCCACGAGGTCGCCGACTACCTCATCGGCAAGAACGCGCTCAACCGCGAGCGCCACTGGTCCGAGATGAAGCGCGGCCTCCGGAAGTACGACCGGATGGGGATGGGCCCCGTCGACATCGCGCTCTGGGACCTCGCGGGCAAGTACTACGACGCCTCGATCTCGGAGCTCCTCGGGCGCTACCGCGACCGGCTCCCGACCTACGCCTCGACCTACCACGCCGACGATAACGGCGGACTCGACTCCCCGGAAGCCTACGCCGACTTTGCCGAGGAGTGTCGCGAGCTGGGCTACGGCGGGTTCAAGATCCACGGGTGGGGCGGCAGCGACGAGCGCCGCGACGTCGACCGCGAGGTCGAGACCGTGACCGCGGTCGGCGAGCGCGTCGGCGACGACATGGACCTGATGATCGACCCGGCCTGCGAGCTCGAGACCTTCGGCGACACCATGAAGGTCGGCCGCGCGTGTGACGAACAGGAGTTCTTCTGGCTCGAAGACCCCTACCGCGACGGCGGTATCTCCCAGCACGGCCACCGCAAGCTCCGTCAGAACCTCGACACCCCGCTGCTCCAGACCGAGCACATCCGCGGGCTCGAAGTCCACACCGACTTCGTCGACGCCGAGGCGACGGACTTCGTTCGCGCCGACCCCGAGTACGACGCGGGTATCACCGGCGCGATGAAGATCGCCCACATGGCCGAGGGCCACGGGCTCGACGTCGAGATCCACTCCCCGGGCCCCGCCCAGCGCCAGTGCATGGCGGCCATCCGGAACGCGAACTACTACGAGATGGCGCTCGTCAACCCCGAGTGCGACAACACCCAGCCCCCGATCTACGAGGGCGGCTACGAGGACCAACTCGACACCGTCGACAGCGAGGGCACGGTGCCCGTCCCCGACGGCCCCGGCCTCGGCGTCGAGTACGACTGGGACTACATCGACGGGCAGAAGAAGGGCGGCCGGACCTACGAGTAATCGAATCCGCTCGCTCGACGGATTTTATTAGGCGGGCGCACGAACTCGTTCGGGTATGGTCCACTCCACCTGGGGCGACTGGTTCGTTCGCGACGAGGTCGAGGCCGTCGAACCCGATGGGCTCTCGATATGGTATCTCGGCTGTAACGGCTACGTCCTCCGGACACCCGAGACGACGGTCTACCTCGACCCGTACTTCGGGGACGGCACCCCGCCGCGTACCATTCGGATGATCCCCGTGCCGATGGACCCCGCCGACGCGACGCAGTGTGACGCCGTCTGCGTCACCCACGAACACATCGACCACATGCATCCACCGTCCTACGGCCCGCTGGTCGAGGACCTCGGGGCGGACATCTACGCCCCCGAGGCGTCCTACGACGAGCCCGACTACGACGGCGAGATGCGCGCCCCGGACGACCGAAAGAACGTCGTCGACGTCGGCCAGGACATCGAGGTCGGCGACCTCTCGATCCACGTTCGCGGCTCGAACGACCCGGATGCGATCGAACCCGTGAGCTACGTCGTCGAACACGACTCGGGCACCTTCTTCGCGGCGGGCGACTCCCGACCCGCGGAGGCCTTCTCGGACATCGCCGACGAGTTCGACATCGACCTCGGGGTGCTCGCCTACGGCACCGTCGGCAACATCTACCACAGCGAGGACGACCCCACCGCGACCTATCCGACCGATTGGTACAACGACGGCAACCAGGTCGTCGAGGCGGCGAACGATCTCGACCTCGACAGGTTAGTTCCGGTCCACTGGGACATGTGGAAGAACGTGGGGGCGGACCCGAAGACCATCGCCGAGTACGCGACCTCCTTCGCCGCCCCGCACGTGGTCGAGACCATCAGCATCGGCGACCGGCTCGATATCGACCAACCTGGTGTCGTGGGCTTTCGCGACCACAGAGAAAGCCAGCATCGGACTTAAGCCGGCGACGGCCACAGAGGGTGGCATGGGAACCGCGAACTTCGATTTCAGCGACGAGACCGTGATCGTCACCGGCGGCAGTGCGGGGATCGGCCGGGCCATCGCGCTCGGGTTCGGCGAGGCCGGAGCCACCGTGATAACCGCCGACGTCCGCGAGGACCCGAAGATGGAGGGCGAGGACGTCCCGACCCACGAGCTCATCGCCGAGTCCGGCGGTACGAGCGAGTACGTCGAGACCGACGTCTCGGACCCCGCGGAGATCGAGTCCGTCGTCGAGGCCGCCCGCGAGTACGGTGGCGTAGACGTGATGGTCAACAACGCCGGCGTCCAGCACTCGGAACCCTTCCTCGACGTCGAGCAGGAGGACTTCGACCTGCTTCACCACACCAACATCCGGGGGGCCTTCTTCGGGACCCAAGCCGCCGCTCAGGACATGATCGACCGCGACGAGCCGGGGAGCATCGTCAACACCGCCTCGATCTCCTCGGAGGTCGCCCAGTTCGGCCAGGTCCAGTACGATTCGACGAAGGGCGCGATCAAGATGGTCACGCGGGGCGCGGCGCTCGAACTCGCCGAGCACGACATCCGCGTGAACGCCATCGGCCCGGGCCAGATCGCCACCGAGTTCACCGAGGGCTGGTCGGAGGAGGCCCAGGAGGCCGCGAGCGAGGGCGGCGAGGGCTTCATCAAACCCGTCCCGCTCGGTCGTGAGGGCCACCCCGACGACAACGCGGGCGCGGTGCTCTTCCTCGCGAGCGAGGACGCCTCCTACATCACCGGCCAGCTCCTCTTCGTCGACGGCGGCTGGACCGCGATCTAACAACGACCTTTTGCTGCGGTCGTTCGCTCGCGTTGCTCGCTCACTCCCTGGCAAAATGTCGATCAAAAGCCGTCGTCACCCCACTCGCTCCGCTCGGGGGTTCCTCGGCCCGCTCGCTCCCTTCGGTCGCTCGCGGTACAATGACTCACCTTCCGCAACCGCTCCACAACCACCCAACACCGCCTCCGCCGAAGCCCTCGCGCCCTCCGGGCGCTCGCCCTTCATCCGCCAGGTTCCGCAGCTATCGCCGCGCCGCTCCCGCACCGCGGCCGCGGCGGGCCGCCCACCGCGCGGGCGGCTGGGATTCGATGGGACGGAGCCACTGCGATTGCTACTGAGCGTGAGAAAAGAACGGCGCGTGGAGCGCCGAAAGCGGCGAAAGAACGCGCTGTCTAGTACGAGTCGTAGACCGTCTTGATGATCGTGAAGTAGTTCATGCCTTCCTCGCCCTGCTCGCGGTAGGTCTCGCTGGAGGAGGCGTTCATCCCGCCGAACGGGACGTGGAGTTCGAGGCCGGTCGTCGCCTCGTTGACCTTCACGATACCGAAGTCGATCTCGTCGACGAACTGGTTGGCCTCGGAGTGGTCGTCGGTGACGATACCGGCGGCGAGACCGTACTCGACGTCGTTGGCGAGCTCGATGGCCTCGTCGATGTCGGAGTAGGTCAGGACGCCGACGAACGGCCCGAAGACCTCCTCCTGCATCACGGTCGCGTCACTGTCGAGCCCGGAGAGGACCGTGGGCTCGACGAAGTGACCGTTCTCGAACTCGTCGCCCTCGGGTTCGCCGCCGCCGTACTCGATGGTTGCGCCCTCGTCCTCGGCGGTCTGGATGTAGTCCAGCGTGTTCTCGAGTTCGCTCTCGCTGGCCTTCGGGCCCATGCCGGGGTCCTCGACGCCGTGACCGATCTCGGTGTTCTCGGCACGCTCGACGAGCGCGTCGATGAACTCGTCCTCGACCGACTCGTGGACGATGACCCGCTCGGTCGCGGTACACGCCTGGCCGGTGACGCCGAAGGCACCACCCGAGACGATGTCGGCGGCCTGCTCGATGTCGGCGCTCTCGGTGATCACGGTCGGGTTCTTCGAACCCAGCTCGGTCTGGATGCGCTTGTGGGCGTCGGTGGCCTGCTCGTAGATCATGTCGCCGACCTGGCGGCTCCCGGTGAACGAGACCGCGTCGACCTCGTCGTGTGTGACGATTGGCTGGCCGACGTTCTCACCGCTGCCGGTCAGGACGTTCACGACACCGTCGGGGACGTCGTGTTCCTCGGCGGCTTCGGCCATGCACTCCATGACCTTGAGGTAGACCGTCGGGGCTTCCTTCGAGAGTTTACAGACGACGGTGTTCCCGGTCGCGAGCGCGGGTGCCATCTTCCAGGCCGGGATCGCGATGGGGTAGTTCCACGGCGTGATGAGGCCGGCGACACCCATCGGCTCGCGGACGGTGTAGAGGTTCTGGCCCTGGGCGCTCGGGTTGTAGCTCTCGCCGGCGTAGTCCATCGCGCGCTCGGCGAAGTAGTAGAAGATGTCCACCGCGCGGCCGGTCTCGCCGGTCGCCTCGGAGAGGGTCTTCCCCTCCTCGCGCGAGAGCGTCTCGGCGAGCTCGTCGCGGCGCTCGTCCATCTTCTTCGCGGTCGTCCGGAGGAACGCCCCGCGGTCCGGACCGGGGGTGTTCTTCCAGGCGTCCCGCGCGGCCGCGGCGGCCTCGATGGCCCCGTTGGCGTCGGCCTCGCTCGACTGCTGGCACTCGGCGACGACCTCGGTGGTGTCCGAGGGGTTGACGACCTCGAAGGTCTCGCCGGTCTCGCTGGCGCGCCACTCGCCGTCGACGTAGTTCTCGAAAGTCTGTGTCATCACCTCCCCCTCGGAGCCGACCACCCCTTTTCTTTTCGGTTGTGTTGGCAAGTAAACCGATCGATCGTGACAGATCTCGGGCTCCAACCGGGGTGACTTTTGTGCAGGGAGGTCGTACCGTGGCCATGCGATACTACCGCACCACGCTCGATGACGTGCCGAAGTTCGTCGTCCGCGACGACGAGAAGGCCTACGACCTGACGGCAGCCCGCGACGGGCTCACCTCGTTCGTCGACCTCGCCACCGTCGCCGAGGTCGAGGGAACCACCGTCGACGAGGTGGCCGAGGGGGTCATCGACGACGCGCCGCTGCTCGACGCCGGTGCGGTCGTCGAGAACGTCACGATCCCGGCGATGCCCGACGAGGTCTGGGCCGCGGGTGTGACCTACCAGATCAGCAGCGACGCACGCGAGGAGGAGAGCGGTCGTGGCGAGATGTACCAGGGTGCCTTCGAGAACGAGCGCCCGGAGATCTTTTTCAAGGCGACCCCCGAGCGCACGATGGGGCCCGGCGAGGCCGTCGGGGTCAGAAGCGACTCGGACTGGGACGTCCCCGAACCCGAACTCGCGGTCGTGGTCTTCCGGGGCGAGATCGTGGGCTACACCATCGGTAACGACATGTCGAGCCGGTCGATCGAAGGGGAGAACCCGCTCTACCTCCCGCAGGCCAAGATCTACGACCGATGTGCCGCTATCGGCCCCTGCATCGCCTCGCCAGAGACCGTCGGCGACCCCAACGACCTCGACTTCTCGATGACGATCGAGCGCGACGGCGAGACGATGTTCGACGGGGCCACCTCGACCGACCAGATGGTGCGCACGCCCGAGGAACTCGTCTCGTACCTCACGCGCCACAACGCGATCCCCGAGCTCTCCGTGTTGATGACCGGCACCTCGCTCGTCCCCGACGACTTCACGCTCGAAGAGGGCGACCACGTCTCGATCGACATCGAGAACATCGGACTGCTCGAGAACCCCGTCGTCGAGGTCTAAGCTGCAAACGTGGCTTGTAACTACCAGTCATTGCTTTTCGCGACGGAATTCCGCCGATTTCTCTCAAGCATGGCTGGCGTTTCGATTGCTTTAGCCCCGTGTTGGTCTATTGCAAAGAGATGTATGGACACGGCTCGACTCGTCGGTGAATGAAGACGGATGAGCGCTGAGGAGCTTCTCTATCCGACGATTGAGGACGTTCACACGATGCATGAGGATATTATCACCAACGACCCGAAAGCCGACGGTGGTGTCAAAAACCCGGGTGGAGTTGAGTCGGCGCTGCTCTATGTCTCGGTCGGATATTACAATCAAGTTCCCGAAACCATCCACGAGAAGGCGGCTCACCTCATGCGCCTGCTCGCAGCAGGACACGTGTTTTGGGACGGGAACAAACGAACGGCGCTGAATGCAACCGAGACGTTCTACGACCTGAACGGATACGAATTCAATCACGACGATAGCGGGGTTCGGGCGATCCTCCGTGAGTTCGCCACTGACGAATCGAGCGTGGACATGGATGCAGTAGTGTCGTACTGTGAATCCCATGCCACGAAGGCCGAAGAGTAAAAACCGATGGACCACCAAACAAGGAGCGGAGAACCATGGACGAGATAGCTCACCGCGAAATACGGAAAGAGCTTCGTAGGCAGGCGCGGACGGCCGAGAACGATACTGACCGGCGCAAGGCGGTGCGTGAACTCGCGAAGATCAACCGCGAAGTCAACGCGAAGACGTACACGAAGCTCGCTGAGGAGTAAGGTTTTCACCTCGTCACAGCAGCACCCGATATGCCGCCGAACCTCACCCTGTAGCAACGGTTCAAAACCGACTCGCTCGCCGTACCTCCAAGCAGCCAGTCCTCGGAGCGGGTTCGATTAGGCCGTCATCCCTCGGCATCGTTCGGCGAAACGTTCTCGTCCATCGGCGAACACGGAGCCTTCATGGATCGAGACGAGGACCGATCGGACGACGGATCGCCCGTGACGGGCATGCGGATCCCGCCGGGCGTCGAGACGCACGGCGACTACCACGTCGTCGACCGCGGCGACCACGAGACCTCGTGGGGGCGGTTCACCCACGTCGAGATCCACCGGGTCGACGACTCGCCGACCCACGACTGGTACGACCTCTTCGAACTCAAGAACGAGCTCTTCGGCGAGGACCGGGCGGCGCTCGAAGTCTACCCGCCGGCCGAGCGCCTCGTCGACGACACCAACTCCTATCACCTCTGGGTGCTCGAAGCGGATGCCGAACTCCCCTTCGGGATCCACGACGCGGACTCGACGAACCGGGGGACCGTCATCCCCGGCCGACGTTCCGACGCCGAGGACGCACCCGACCGATAGCGCGCCGTCCCCGAATCGGATGACAAACGCCTTCTCGCCGACGGACGAACCCCGCTCGTGGATCTCCCCGACCGGTGGACGACCGAGGCCGTCTCGGTCGACGGCGTCCACCTCCAGTGCTATCGGACGGGTAGCGGCCCGCCGATACTCATGGCTCACGGGCTCTACGACAACGGCCGCCGGTGGCTCCCGCTCGGCTCGGACCTCGCCGCCGACTACGAGATCGTCGCCTACGACGCCCGCGGTCACGGCCGCTCGGACGCACCCGAGACGGGCTACGATATCGATACGCGGGTCGCGGACCTCGTTTCTCTGATCAGGGAACTCAACCTCGCGAACCCGATCCTCCTCGGACATTCGATGGGCGCGGCGACGGTCGCGTGGGCGGCCGCGACCCACCCCGACCTCCCGCGCGGGCTGGTGCTCGAAGATCCTGCCCGATTCCGCGACCTGCCGGACGTGGACACCGACGAGACACGGGCCCGCGCCCGCGAACACCTCCGCGAACGGCAGGCGCGCTCGGTCGAAGCGCGGGTCGCCGACTACGACGACGAGCACGATACAGAACATATCAGACGGCTCGCCGAATCGGTCGACGAGTGTCACCCGAACGCGGTGAAGGTCGCCGAAGACCACCCGCCGGTGGCCGAGGCGTTCGAGGCGATCACCTGTCCCACACTGGTCTTCCGGCGCGACCTCGGTATCGAGGGGCGGCGGGCCGACCTCGACGTCGCGAACCACCTTCAGGATGGCCGGCTCGTCCACGTTCCCGACGCCGGTCACTACGTCTTCCTCGACGAGTACGAGGCAGCATACACCGAACTCCGGACCTTCCTTCGTCGGGTCTCGCGGCTCGCCGACCGAACGACGGACTGAACGCTACGGGACCGATCGCCGGCGAAAAACTTCGAGAGGTTCCCTCAGAACTCGAGGACGTCGACGTCGTCCTCGGTGCCGAGGTAGACCGTGTCGACCATGTCGAGGAAGATACCGTGTTCGAGGATCCCCGGGATCTTCTCGAGGTCGCGTGCGGTCCCCGCCGTATCGTCGAGGCCGCCGAAGTCCACATCCAGAACGAGGTTGCCGTTCGCGGTGAAGACGGGACCGTCCTTCTTGACCGCCATCCGGAGTTCGGGCTCGCCGCCCACCTCGCGGATGTCCTTCGAGACGACCTCGCGGGCGTCGGGCATGACTTCCACGGGGACGGGGAAGTCGAGCGGGTCGGTGGCCTTCTCCTCGTCGGTGGCGATGACCAGTCGATCGGCCATCGCGTCGACCACTTTCTCGCGGGCGTGGGCACCGCCGCCGCCCTTGATGACGGTGGGTTCGTCCTCGGAGTACTGGTCGGCACCGTCGATGGTGATGTCGAGTTCGGTGACGGCGTCGAGGTTCACGAGGGGAATACCGGCCTCCTTCGCGAGTTCGTGGCTCTGGAGCGAGGTCGCCACGCCGCGAACGTCTTCGAGCTCGCCGTGGCGGATCATGCGACCGATCTCGGCGACCGCCCACGCGGTCGTGCTGCCGGTGCCGAGGCCGACGTCCATACCGTCCTCGATGAGGTCCTGAGCGGTGCGGATGCCGCCGCGTCGGCGTCGGGCGTCGAAGACGCCGTCCGCGCCGGACTTGATCCGGTTCGGCGAGGGGATGACCTCGATGTGGTCTTTGATCTCCTCCTCGCTCATCTCGACGCCCGCCGCGTCGAGTTCCTCGCGTGCCTTTTCGATGGTGTCGGCCTCGCTCTCGGCCCACACCTGGATGTCGTTGTCGTCGTCGGTGAATTCTTTTGCCATGGTTGGATCAGGCGTCTTCGTCGGCCAGCGGGCCGACCGGGTCCATGTTCTCGGCGTCACGCAGGTCGTGGCGCGCCTCGTTGTCGACCCGGCCCGAGAACCGCTCCCGCCGGATGGTGTCGTCCTCGCCGAACGGGTGGGTCCCGAAGCCGTGTCGCATCAGCGCGATCGCACGGTAGGCGTGACGTTGTTGGCCCCGTGATTTGAAGAGTTCGGTCACCGACTGGGAGATGACGGGAATCGGCGTCTCGCCCTTGTAGGCCTCGCTCACGAGCCAGTTGACCTCGCCGGTGTCCTCGATGTAGTTCGGGATCTCCTCGAAGTCGGGGGCGTCCGACTGCTGGTCCTCTTTGCGCAGGCCCATCTCCATCAGCTTGACGAGCCAGCTCTCGATTACCGCCCCGTTCGACCAGTTGTGGAAGACGTCGGCCATGTCGACGTCGAACTGGCCGGACTTGAGGAGCTCGACCCCCTCGGCGATCGACTGGAGCATCCCGAACTCGATGCCGTTGTGGACGAGCTTCACGAAGTGGCCGCTGCCCGGCGGGCCGACGTGGAGCAGACCGCCCTCCACGGAGAGCGTGTCGAGGTAGGGTTCGGCGATCTCGAAGCCCTCCTCCTTGCCGCCGACCATGAAGCAGGCCCCCTCGCTCGCCCGGGGCGGGCCGCCGCTGGTCCCGGTGTCGAGGTAGTAGACGCCCTCGTCCCAGGCGCGCTCCTCGCGGCGCATCGAGTCGCGCCAGAAGGAGTTCCCGCCGTCCATCACGACGTCGCCCTCGTCGAGCACTTCGAGGAGGCTGTCGAGTTCGCTGTCGATCAGGTCGCCGGCGGGCAGCGAGAGGTAGACCACCCGTGGCGTGTCGAGCTCCTCGACGAGCGTGTCGTACTCGCCGGCGTCGTGGACCTCGACGCCCTCGTCTTCGAGGTCCGGGCGGTCCTCCGTGTCGAAGCCGACCACCCGAATGTCCTTCTCGACGGCCTGTTTCGCGAGGTTACCGCCGATCTTTCCGAGTCCGACGATCCCCAGTTCTTGGTTTGTGTCTGCCATGATTGTGTTTCAAGCTGGTCCGTCACCTATCCGCGTGGCGACGGTCGCCCATTACGGGCGCTCACTCGGTGGGTCGAAGCACGGGAGTATAGAAGTGTCGCCTGCATTCGTTGTCGGTCGCCCGCGACCCCTCAGTCCGCTCCCCCGGCGTAGTCGGCGTAGACGTCCCACGAGCGGTCGACTCGCGGGTGGTCGAGCCGACTTCCGTCGACGAACGCCCCCTCGCCCCCGTCGACGCGACCGACGACCGCGGCCGTCGTCCCGCGGTCGGCGAGCGCGTCGAGGACTTGGTCAGTGCCCGCCGGGTCGACCGCGACCAGGAGGCTCCCGGAACTCGTCACGCGCCACGGGTCGAGGTCGTGATAGGTACAGACGGGTTCGACGCCGGGGCGCATCGGGACGGCCTCGCGCTCGACGTCGATCCGGACCCCGGCGCTCCCGGCGAACTCGCAGAGCGCGGCGGCGAGCCCGCCCTCGGTGACGTCGTGCATCGCCGTCACCGGGCCGGCGGCCGCGGCGGTGAGCGCGTCGCGCACGCCGCGCGCCTCGCCGAACCGCTCGCGGGCGGCGTCGAGGGTCGATTCGGGGAGATCCATCTCGTCGCCGAACAGCGTCGTCAGGAGCCCGACGGCCTCGACGCCCGGTCCCGTGGTGAGCAGGAGGTCGTCGCCGGGCCGTGCGCCGTCGGGGGAGACCATCTCCTCGGGGTCGCCGACCGCCAGCACGGTGGCTCCGCCGACCCACGGGTACGAACAGCCCGCGTAGCGCGCGGTGTGGCCCGCGACCACGCTGGTTCCCAACTCACGCGCCTCCTCGTCGATGGTTTCCCAGACCGTCGCGAACTCCGCGTCGGTCATCTCGGGTGGGAGGGTGAAGTTCACCGAGAGGTACGCCGGCGGGAGGCCCGAGACCGCGACGTCGGCACAGACCACGTCGAAGGCGAACCGCGCGGCGCGCTCGAAACCGAGGTCGGGGACGATCGATATCGGGTCCGTCGCCACCACCAGCGAGCGTTCGCCAACGTCGACGACCCCGAAATCGACGCCGTGTCGTGGCCCCACCCGGACCTCCGCCCGCGAGGCACCCAGGTGGGGGTAGATATGCCGGTCGAAGAACCGCCCGTCGACCTTGCCGGAGTCGGGCATGGTTCGTCTACGAACTCAGTGGTAAAACCCGGTTCGATCCCCGGAACTAGTCAGACGAGTTTATAATCCAGCTTTCAAGTTATTGGATCTCCGATACGTTTATTCGCGTTCCGGCCCTACGTATTTCGATGAGTAGATCCGAATCGGGATGGACGGACGGTCTCTCGCCGAGCGCGAAGCTCGTCGTGAAGGTCCTCGAGTACCGGGGGTCGCTCACCCAAAAGGAGATCATCGAACAGTCGCGGCTCTCGGGACGAACGGTGCGGAACGCACTCGAACAGCTCCAACGTGCCGGAACCGTCGAGAAGGGGATCTGTATCGAGGACGCGCGCCAAAATCGGTACAAGCTCACGCCGCCGGTCGCGAACCGGATCGCCGGCGACGACTGAACGGGACCGACGCGACCGGGGGAGTCACGTTCCGGGCACGAACCGGCCGACTCACTTCTCGATCCGACCGTACGGCTTCCAGCGACCGGGCGACCCGGCCGCGACGCAGACCCATCCGAGGTGGCCGCCCGCGGCGGGAGCGGTGTGACGAACCCGGCTCCCGACCGCGAACGCGCCCGCCTCGGGTGGCTGGTCGCCCTCGAACGTCGCCCGAACCCCCTCGCAGTCGCTGCCGACGGTGAGCCCGGTATCGGGTACGTCGGCTCGAACGTCTCCGGAGGCCCCGTCGATCACCGTCGACTGGTCGAATCGCGTCGCGTCGTTGTCGCGCACCACCGCGTCCGTACAGTCGCGGACCCGATAGCCGACGGCTCCCGACCCGTCCCGATCCCCGATACCGTCGTTACCGGTGAGGTGGAGGTCCGTCGCCGCCACGACCGAGACGCCGACGTCGACGCCCGTGACCGTGTTGTCGTCGATCCGGTAGCGAACCCCCGCCTCGGCCCACACCCCGCCGCGAGCCTCCGGCCCGCCGACCACCTTGTTGGCCCGGATATCGACGCCACCGACCGACCCGGCGTCGGCGAAACAGGCGATCCCCCACACCGCGCCGTCGACGTCGTTGTCCGCCACCACTACGTCGGTCGAGCCGTCGCGACAGACCACGCCGATCCCACCGAGGTCCCTGAGGACGTTCCCCCTGACCGAGATGCCGTCACAGCCCTCGACCGTAACCCCGGCGTGGGCCGAATCCGGCGACGCACCGTCGGTCCCGCTTCCCGTCCCGGTTCCGTGCGCCACCCCGTAGACGTAGTTGTCGACGACTTCGCCCGCCGCACCGTCGACGGCGATGCCGGTCCCCGCGACCCGCTCGACGGTGTTGTCCCGAACCGTGACACCCCGCGGGAGCGAGTCGGGTTCGTCCTCACCGGGGTGGACCGCGATCCCCCACGCGCCGTGGTCGCGGACGGTGTTGTTCGCTATCGAGAGGTTGGTGTACTCGCCGTCGAGGCGGATCCCGCTGGATCCTCCATTGCCCTCGACGATGTTGCCGGCGACGACGACGTCGTGCCACGTCATCTCCGGGTCGCCGAGGATCCCGACCCCGGTACAGCCCCTGATCTTGTTGTCCCGTACAGTCAGGTCGTGGCCGCCGTCGCGGTGGAGGTGGACCCCGCGGCCGCAGTCCGCCGCGACGTTGCCGGCGATGTCGACGTTCCGGTTGGTGGTCCCGTCGACCACCGCGCCCTCGGTGGTGCCGTCCTCGTGCTCTACGACGAGGCCACCGTCGGAGGTCAGGTTGTCGGCCTGGTAGGCCGCGGTGTCGAGGTTCGCGGCGTAGCAGTCGGCGACCAGCACGTCCGTCGCACCCGCGATGTCGACGAGGTGCCAGTTGAGGCCGTGGGTCTGACACGCCTTCACCGCCATGTCTGCGGCCTTCGCCATCCCGATCCCGTTGCCTTTCTCGGGGTCGACTGACTCGACCGTGAGTCCCTGGATCGTGACGCGCGAGGTCTCGACGGAGCCATCGAAGCTCTTCGAGACCAGTGCTGTGGCGTCCTCGTGGCTCGGCTCGAACGCGATCGTGGCCGCCGGGCCGTAGACCACGAGGTCGGAGCCGTAGAGCAGGCTGTAGGTCGTGTAGTAGGTGCCGGCGGGGAGGTAGACGACCCCGCCGCCCTCCTCGTCGGCGGCGTCGAGCGCGGCTTGGACCGCGGCGGTGTCGTCGGTCGTTCCGTCGCCGGTCGCACCGTGGGCGGTGACGTCGTAGACCGGGTGGTGCTCCGTGAGCACGCGCTCGGCCGTCAAGCGCTCGAACACGTCGTCCGGCCGGTCGTCCATCGGATTCACCACCGGCTCCGCTGTCCCATCCTCCAAGCGAGGTCCTATCGGGGCTTGTAGCTTTCGCGCACCCCGGTTACGCCCAGTCGGGCGGGTCGAGGCTCTCGGCCTCGTCGATCGGGTGGAGACGTGCGCCGTACTTTGTCGCGAACAGCGCGTGCGGGACGTAGAAGTCGGTCTCGCCGTCGTACAGCCCGACCCCGTGGTCGTCGATACTGGTGACCTCGAAGTACGAATCGTGCTGGCGGTCGCGGAGCACGTCCCCGACCCCGAGGTCGGCGAGGTCGGGTGGCAGGTCGGGCTCCTCGTTCGGTTCCATTGGAATGCCTCCTCCGGATCCCGGAGTCGGTCGGCCGTTGTAGGTCTATTGGCGGCCGTCGGAACTCCGTCGTTAGCCGTTACGGCCGATCGACCGCTCCACCGCCGACGAAGCGGCGGGACGGGACCCTTACGTCCCGACCTCTACCGCGCGCTCGACGACGTCCTCGCCGTACATCTCCGCGAGGTCGTCGTGTTGGTCCGGGCGGTGTTCGTAGACGTCCTGGAACAGCGTGACCGGTGTCATCGCGGCCTGGTAGGTCGCCTCGTCCCACATCCGGTCCGTACTCAGGTCGACCTCGACGCCGTCGATCTCGATGGTCGTGGCGCGCTCCATCGCGATCGCGCCGGTGCCGGCGTCCCTCGCTTCCTCGAACTCCTCCATCGAGTCCACGATGTCGTCCATGCTCGGGACGTACTGGACCATGTTGAGCAACTCCTCGTGGAGGTCGTCCTCGTCGAGGTGTTGTTCGTCGCCGCCCGTGCGGAGGACGTACTCGTCGCCGCTCTCTTCGAGCGAGACCCGGTCGCCCTCGTAGACCTGCACGTCGCCCTCGTCGGTGAGTTCGACCTGGTCGCTGCCGTCGTCGAGCAGCCAGCTTCCCTCCTCCGGCGGGAGCGGGGACGTGTTCGCCTCGACAACCTGACCGGGGGTGAGCGACCAGATGCCGAGCATTCCCTTGGCCTGGTTCTCGGTCATGCGTTCGCGATACCCCTCGACGTCGCGGATGTCGTCGTAGGGGCCGTCGACCGCGATGCAGCCGTTGGCGCTCGCCCCACGCGAGGTGTTGTGGCGGAGTTCGGGCCACGGCGGGAGGTCGCCCGCGGGCGTGATGGCGCGCATGTCCTTGGTGTAGTCGACCTCACCGTCGACGAACAGGAACAGGCGTTCGAGGTTGTTGGTGGCCTTGCCCATCTCGTCGCGGAGTTTCCCCATCGCGAGCTCGGACTCGCCGGCCTCGATGATCACCGACATCGCGATGGAGCCCTCCTCGAAGCCGTACTCGTTCTCGACGATGGTGAGGAACTCGTCCGCTTTCTTCCAGTCGTCGATGTCGCCGACCTCGGGGATCACGAAGCCATCGATGTGCTCGATCGCGCCGTTCGCGGGGTCGGCGAGGTCGAGCAGGTGCTGGAGACACTGATATCTGGTCTCGGGGCTGTCGCGGTGCCAGACCACGCGGGGGTGGATCTCGCCGGGGAAGTCGGCCCCGTTCTCGGAGACGACCTCGATGATGTTCTCGACGCCCTCGTCGCGCATCGAGGGTGCGGTGGCGTCCTCGTTGTCGGGCACCCAGACGTCGGGGGCCTGCATCCCCCGGAGCCCGCTCGCGCTCCGGATCATCTTCGCGGAGTCGTCCTCGCCCTCGAGCGCGGTCGGCGAGGTGAAGAACGTCCGGACGAACTTCCTATCGTGTCTTCGTTCTGTCATTATATTGTGGGGTGGGAGTGTCGCTGCTGTTTCGTCGCGATTCGATTACCTTCTTGGTCGATCGACTACTTTAGGGTTCGGGACACCGGCAAGACCGGGCGAGGCGAGCGCCCGGTCAGTCGTCGCCGCCGTCGGCCTCCGCGGTCAGCGGGTCGCGTTCGTCCTCGGAGAAGCCCTCGGAGCCCTCGATCCGCGAGCGGGCCTCGGGGTCGAAGCGCATCTCGATGTCCTGGAACTTGTCCACGAACGAGAGTTCGTGGTGGGACTCGGTCTCGTGGTCCATGTACTTCTCCTCCAGGTCGAACTGGCCCTGTTCGGCGTTCTCCGCGAGGTTCTTCATGTCCTCGTAGGCGGCGTGGGCCCCCGAGTGGAGCGCGAACAGGGTGATGAACTGGTACTTGTAGCCCAGGTCCCCGAGCTCCTGGAAGGTGAGGGGGTCGTCCTCCTCGGACCACGCGAAGCTCGACGAGTAGTTGAACGCGAGCTTCAGGTCGGGGTGGGTCTCGTGGATCGTCTCGGCGTAGTTCACCGCGTCCTCCCGACTCGGGTCCGGCATCTCGGGCCAGACGATGTCCACCCCGGCGTCGGCGTAGATCCGCCCGCGTTCGAGGTGTTCCTCCCAGTCGCCGTTCGCCGAACCGTAGGCGTCCGTCCGGGCGATTATCACCGTGTCCTCGGACTGTTTCGCGTCGACGGCGGCCTCGAAGCGCGCCTGGGCGTCCTCGCGGGAGATGATCTGCTTGCCCGCGATGTGGCCACATCGTTTCGGCGTGACCTGGTCCTCGATGTGGATCGCGGCGACGCCGACCTTCTCGTACTCGCGGACCGCGCGCTGGACGTTGTGGATCCCGCCATAGCCCGTGTCACAGTCGGCGATCACGGGGAGGTGGGTGGCCTCGACCATTCGTTTGGCGTTCTCGACCATCTCGGTCATCGTGACCATCTCTAGGTCGGGGAAGCCGAACTGGCCGAGGACTGTCGAGTAGCCGCTCATGTAGGCGGCGTCGTGGCCGGCCATCTCCGCGAGCCGGGCGTCGAGCGCGTGGTACATCCCGGGCGCGAAGACGTAGTCCTGGGTGTTCAGCATCTCGCGCAGCTCGCGGGCTGCGGGGTTGTCGACGTCCTTCGTGAAGACGTCCGTGTCTCCGATGAGTTCTGCTGGGGTTTCCATGGTTGGTGTGTTCGAGGCGACGGACCTGCGGGCGCTGGAGCCCGTTCGCCGTCTGCATCGCCACCGACGACCGAGGCCTAAAAAACTGTTATGAATTATCATGATAATATTCTTTAGAAGGTTTCGTGTCTCGGGTCGTGACTAACGAATATATATGACGATCGATCGCGCGGTAGTCGGTGACACGGCCACGAACGACGACCTCCCGCCGTCCGGACGGGGTCCGATTCGGTCAGTCCTCGTCCCGGTCCGTCGAAACCCCACCGAGCACGTTCGAGATCTGCTCGCGCCAGTCGTCGATCGCCTCGACGTCCTCGCGGAGGTCGGCGACCGACTCCTGGGTCTCGGCGACCTCGGCGTTGGTGTCGGCGACGCCCTTATCGAGCGCGTCGATGTCGTCGGCGTTCGACTCGGTGTGGTCGTCGAGGCGCTCGATCGCGGTCGCGTTCTCGGTGGTGCGTTCGTCGAGCGCCTCGACGTCGGCCTCGATGGTTTCGAGCCGGTCGGTCATGTCCTCGATCAGCTTGCGCGCCGGGCCGTTCTCGTCGATGAAGTCCTCCAGGGCGTCGGTGTAGGCTTCGAGGTCGCTGATCCGTGACTGGAGGTGTGAGACCCGAACCTCGTGGCCGGCGTCGTTCCCGTCGAGCTCGTTCGCGAGGAGCTTCCGGTCGGGCTCGCTGAGGTCTCCATCTCGGAGTTCGGCCGCGAGTACCGCGCCGACACCACCCTCGGGAAGCGCCGCCCCCGCCCCGTCGCCTGCCGGACCCGCTGAGTCCGCGGTGGTGGTTTCGGTCGCCGTCCCCGAATCGCCGTCACCGGAGAGGTCGACCGCCTCGACGCCGCCGCGGTCGTTGTCGAGGCCGGACACCGATCCCTCGCCCGAGATGACGTCGCGGGCGGCCTGGCTGGTGTCCCGGCCCGGTGTTTCGGGGGCCGGCCCAGTTTCGGTCTCCGTTGTGGATGCGTCTTCGGCTGGCGAATCGCTCCCGTCGGCTCCGTCGACGGTGAGGGTCGGTTCGGTCATGAACGCCGCCGGGTCGATGTCGGTGTCGCGGACCCCGTAGACGGTTCTGAAGGTCTCGTTGGGTTCGATCCGGCGCTCGAAGACCGCGGTGCCGTCCCCGGCCGACCAGTGGTCGCCGCCGTAATTGGGGTTGAAACCGAGGTCCGCGGCGGCCACCGCCTCGGGCACCGGGTCGACCAGCCTGAACCTCGCGGCGTCCTCGCGTTCCGAACGGACCTCGAACGAGACGACCTGTACGGGGAACTCGTCGGATTCGTACGATTTCCTGACCGAGACCCCGTCCGCCGCGAGGTCCAGTGGCGTCGTGTCTGCGTTGCTCATCGTCGTTCGATCGGGTACGACGCCCTTAAGCTTTCAGCGGGGTCGAGCCGGGTGGTACAGGGGTCAGTAGTCGATCCGGTCGCCGATCTCGACGATCTCGAGGTGTTCGGGGTAGTCGTACGTCCGGGCGTGTGGGTGGAGGGCGGCGGGGTCCGCGGTGAGGCCCTTCCACATGTCCCAGTGGGTGGGGACGAGGGTGTCGACCTGGAGCTGGTTCGCGACCTCGATGGCCTGGTTCTCGTCCGAATACCACCGGGTTCGTTTGGGTTCCCGGGTCTCCTTGTCGAGGATCATCCCGACCGCGCCGAACGCACAGACCGCGTAGTCGATGTCGTACTCCTCGCCGATCGGTTCGAGTTCGTCGCCGGGTTTGGTGTCGCCGCCGTGGAAGAAGGTGCCTGCCGGGTGGTCGATGAGGTAGCCGACGGGGTGGGTCGCGTCGGGGTCGTTGGCGTGGGTGACCGTCACGGTAAATTCACCGATCTCGTTGGTGTCGCCCTCCGAGACCTCGACGAGCTGGTCGTCCGCGAGGTCCCACTCGTCGGTCCAGTCGTTCTCGTGCGCCACGGCGAGGCTGTCGTCGGGTGCGTAGAATTTCGCGCCCGTGCCCGCGAGGATCGGGGCCTGCGAGGGGCCGTCGACGTGGTCGGAGTGTTCGTGGGTGGCGAAGACCGCGTCGGCGGATTCGATGTCCTCGGGGTCGAACGGGATCGGGACCATTCGAACGGTCCGCGGTGGGTCCCCAGTACCCAGATAGGGATCGACGAACAGCGTCGTCTCGCCGTCGGTGAGCACGAGGCCGTTACAGCCGAGATACCAGGCCGCGACGCCTTCGGGGTCGGCGTTCTCGATCGCCTGCGGGAGCCAGTCGCCCCAGTCGGAGTGGACCATTGGCGAACCGTCGCTCGCCTCCCGCCTAAATTCCCCGGTTGTGGTGGTGCGGGTGCGGCGGAGGCGGTCGCGGTGCGGCCGCCGCGCGGTGGCGGTGTGGTGGCGGTTGCGGTGCGGGCCTGGCGGATGAAGGGCGAGACCGCGAGCGGAGCGAGCGGTCGAGGGCTTCGGCGGAGGCGGTACTGTGCGGTTTGCGGCAGCGGTGCTGAGTGGAGGGGGTAGTGATCGCACCGCGAGCGAGTGAAGCGAGCGAGCGGGCCGACGACTGACCGGAGGGAAGGAGGAGGCCTTTGATCCACATTTTGCCAGGGAGTGAGGCGCGCAGCGCCGAACGACCGCAGCAAAAGGTGGGGGTGTGAGAGGTGGGGTTCTATAGGGAGTTCTTGATCTTCTTGAAGAAGCCCTCCTCCACCTCGACCTCCTCGCCGCCGGCCTCGGCGAAGGCTTCGAGCGCCTCGCGCTGGTCCTCGTTGAGTTGGTCCGGGGTGACGACTTGGACCTTCACGAAGAGGTCGCCCTTCCCGCGTCGGCGGAGGCGGGGCATCCCCTTGCCGCCGAGCCGGAAGGTCTCGCCGCTCTGGGTACCGGACGGGATATCCATCTCGACGGTGCCCGAGAGGGTGGGAACCTCGATCGAGGTTCCGAAGGTGGCCTGCGGGAAGGAGATCGCGGCGCGGTGGGCGAGGTCGTCGCCGTCGCGCTCGAACTCGGGGTGTTGTCTGACGCTGACCTCGATCAGCAGGTCGCCCTTCGGGCCGTTGTTCTCGCCGGGTGCGCCCTCGCGTTCCATCCGGAGGGTCTGGCCGTCGGCGATCCCCGCCGGGATGTCCACCGAGAGCGTGGCCTCGTTGCGGACCCGGCCGTCGCCGCCGCAGGTGTCACACGACTCGGAGTAGAGGGTGCCGTCGCCGCCGCAGCGCCGGCAGGTCTGGGTCTGCTGAACGCGTCCGAGTGCGGTCTGTTGGACCTGCGTGGTCTGGCCCTGGCCGTCACACTCGGGACAGGTCTCGGCGTCGGCGCTTTCGGGGTGGCCCGAGCCATCACAGTCCGGGCAGGTCTCGGGTCGGGCGACGGTGAACTGCTTTTGGACGCCCTCGGCGGCCTCTTCGAGTTCGATGGTGAGGCTCGTCCGGAGGTCACGACCCTGCTGTGGGCCGTTCCGCCCGCCGCCGCGCCCGCCACCGCCGCCGAAGAACTGCTCGAAGATGTCGCCCATGCCACCGCCCATGTTGCCACCCATCCCGCCGAACGGGTCGCCGCCGCCCATGCCGCCACCCATCCCGCCAGCGCCGCCCCGTCCGCCCGCACCGCCGTCGAACCCGCCGCGTTTCTCGGCCTGCTCGAAGCGGTCGTGGCCCATCTGGTCGTAGGCCTGGCGTTTCTGGTCGTCGGTCAGCACCTCCTTGGCCTTCTTCGCCTGTTTGAACTTCTCGTCGGCGTTCGGGTCGTCGGAGACGTCGGGGTGGTACTCGGAAGCCTTCTCGCGGTAGGCCTGTTTGACCTCGTCCTCGCTCGCGTCGCGCGAGACGCCGAGCACCGAGTAGAAATCCTCGCTCATTGGTTGAGGACACTATCGGCTTGAGACACTTCAACAGAACGGCTCCTCGGCACGTGCCTCCCGTCCAGCAAAACGGTTATACGAGCTACTGTCCCATCTCCGGACGAATGAGTACCATTAGCGAGATCTCGATCCCCGCCTCGACGTTCGTTCTGGGCGAGACGCTCGAAGCGGTTCCCGAGGCCACCTTCGATATCGAGCGGGTGGTCGCCCACGACACCGAGCGAGTCTTGCCGTTCGTCTGGGCGAGCGCCTCCGACCGCGAGACGCTCGAAGACGCTCTCGACGCCGACCCGAGTGTGGAGGACGTCGAACTCCTCTCGGACCTCGAGGACGAGTGGCTCTACCGGATGGCCTGGATCGACCACGTCGAGTTCGTGGTTCACGCCCTCCTCGAAGAGCAGGCCACCGTCCTCAACGCCCACAGCGAGGATGGACGATGGCATCTCCGGCTCCTCTTCCCCGACCGGGAGTCGCTCTCGCGAACCTACGAGTTCTGCGAGGAACACGACATCCGGCTCGACGTCAAGACCATCTACGAGATGGACAGCGAGCGCCACGGCCGGTTCGGCCTCACCGAGGAACAGTCCGAGGCGCTCAGCGCGGCCTTCGAACACGGCTACTACGAGGTTCCCCGCGGCGTCTCGGTCGAGGCACTCGCCGAGAAGCTCGACATCTCCCATCAGGCGCTCTCCGAACGGTTCCGCCGCGCCCACGGTAACCTCATCGAGAACACGCTGATCATCGGTGCCGACAAGGAGACCGACTCGCGACCCACGCCCGAACTGTAGTCCTTCCTCCCGACGGTCGCCTCGTGCCCGACTCTCGCTATTCCTCGTTTCGCGCTCGCTCGACCGCCGACATCGCGCCCCGGAGCACACCGCGAAGCGTCGCGACTTCCCGGCCCGTGGGATGGGCGCGCCCGAGCAGCCGGCGGAACAGCCGGGCGGTCTTCGCACGTTTCTCGGGCGGGTGCTCGATGGTCTCCAGCAGCGTCCCGAACTGGTCGTAGAGCCCGCCGAGCGCGGCTTCGTCGGCCCGTGTGTGACGGTCGGGGTGGTGGACCTCGGCGAGCCCCAGCTCCCGGAGTTCGTAGAGGGCGACCGTCGCGGCCTGGCCGAGATTGAGCACTGGATAGTCGGGGCTCGCGGGGATCGAACACACCTCGTCGATCCGTGCGAACTCGGCGTTCGACAGCCCCGTGCCCTCGCGCCCGAAGACGAGCGCGACGTCGGCGTCGAGGCCGGCGAGGTGCTCGCGGAGTTCGACCGGCGTCTTGAACGGATAGCGGACGGGATGGCCGTCGTCCTCGCCGGTGATGGCGGTGAAGCCGACGGTGTAGTACCCCGAGACGAGGTCGTCGAAGCCGAGCACCGCGTGGTTCGGGAGGACGTCCTCGCGGGCGTGCCCCGCGAAGCCGTAGGCCTCGCCGTCGGGGTCGAGTTCCGGAGGATCGACGAGCAACAGCTCCGAGAAGCCGAAGTTCTTCATCGCCCGCGCGATGGTGCCGACGTTACCGGGGGTCCCCGCGCCGACCACCGCGACCGATATCGACCCCATTACTCGAAGTCCAGCCCGTCGAGGTCGACCGCGGTGGCCTGGCGTTCGACGTCGGCCGCCGACCCGCCGACCGCCGCCGGCACCCCCGACGGATCGGTGTCGACGTGTTCGATCCCGCCGTACCCCTCGGGCGCGCGGTTCCCGTCGGCGAACCACTCGTGGAAGGCGTCCTGGAGCTCGTCCTCGCCCCGGTAGCTCGCTCCGCCCTCCTCGCGAAACCAGTAGAGGAAGTCGGGCTCGTGGTGTTCACAGAGCACCACCTCGTGGAGGGGTTCGCCGTAGACCGACGCGGCCTCGTGGCACGCGTCGAGGTCGTCGTCGCCGTGGATCAGCCAGCAGGCGTGACACGGCGACCCGACGAGCTGGCGAAGCCGGACGACGCGGTGTCTGGTGTCGTGGTCCATGGTTTCGAGCGGCTTCACGTCCCCGTCGGCGTCGAACACCGCTCCCTCGTCGAACCGCCAGCCCCGCAACCCGATGCTGACTTTCCCCATACGTCGGATCGGTCGTTCGGGGTGAAAAATCACGCGTGTCCCCGGTCGCGACCCGTTCACCGATCCGAAGGAGGGAACGAGGGGCGGTCGCGTCGTTCGGGCCCGTCGTCAGTTCCCGCCGGTGCCGGCGATCCCGCCGACGCCGCCGTTGCCGCTGTCGCCCTCGTGGTCACCGAACTCGACCTGCTGGTTGGTGACGTCGACGCTGAACTCGGCCTGGTTCGTGTCGGTGTGTGTCGCCCCGTCGGTCGTTTCGAGCTCGGCCGTGATCTTTACGCCGATCGGGCCGACGGTCTCGGTCTCGCCGTCCTCGTCCGCCTGGAACTCCCACTTGGTCCAGGACTTCGAGTTGTCGAGCAGACTGAGCTTGTTCTCGAAGGTGTACTCGCCCTCGCCGGACTCCCCGACGTCCGAGAGCTGTGCGGTTTCGCTTCCCATCGTCTCGTACCAGTCACTGAGGTTGTTGCCCTCGGCTTCGAGGGTGAACGTGATCGATTCGGGCGACGAATCGAGGGCCGACCACGAGTAGGTGGGTTTCGGCTGGAACCAGATGTCGTTGATGGAGCCGTCCGCCGAGGTGATGCTCACGTCGTCGGCGGTGAAGGTCTGTTCTTCGAGCGCGAAGACCGGTTCGGCGGCGAAATACTGGAACCCGCCGACGCCCACCACACCGGCGACGCCGAGCGCCCCCGCCCGCCGAAGCATACCCCGCCGAGTCAATCCGCCTTCGTCGTTACCGTCGTCTTCGGACATATACCATCGTTGGTGATGCCCGAAGGTATCTCCAGTGTCTAGCTCTCTAGACTGGTCGTGAACGATCGTGACGATCTTGTGGCGGTAGTCGGCGAGGGTCATCGTATCGCCCGCTGGAGCGCGCGAAGCCGCTCGATCCGCTCGTCGGTGTCGGGGTGGGTGCGCAGCACTCGCGCCACGAACGCCCGGATCGGTTTCGTCGCGTTGTAGAGGTACGGCGTCCGATCGCCCTCGGGCCCGAGCATCACGGGGCCGTCGTCGGTCTCCGCCGCTTCGAACGGGACGATCGAGAAGGCCGCCACGCTCGCGCTCGACCGCACGTCCTCGCTCGGGAGGCTGACCGACGTCCCGTCGAGCGTCGAGAGCGCGCTCGCGAGGGTCGCCGGCGACCCGGTGATGGCGACCGCCCCGCGGTCGGCCGCGACCTCCCGATACCGCGAGAGGAGACTGAGCAGGACGCGCCCGACGGCCCAGAACAGCCACGCGACCGGGAACACGAACACTCCCACGATTCCGCTAACCGATTCATTCGACGTGATTGGTGCGGCGATTGGCTCCTTCGACCGCTCCGCCTCCTCGTCCCGCTCGGCCCATCCCATGATCGTATGCGCGATCACCGTCGGGAGCGACAGCGCCATCATCACCGCGACGTCGCGGTTCTTGACGTGGGCGAGTTCGTGGGCGACGACCGCCGCGAGTTCGTTCTCGTCGAGCGCGTCGAGCAGGCCGGTCGAGACCACCATCGTCGCGCCCGCCTGCGTGTAGCCGACGGTGAACGCGTGCGGCGCGGCGGTCTCTATCACCGAAACCGTGGGAACCGGGAGGTCGGCCTGCTGGGCGGTTCGGCTCACTATCCGGTGGAGGTCGGGAAAGCGCTCCGGCGTCGTTCCGCGAACGGCCACGTGTCGGAGCACGAGCGTGTCGCCGAAGACCCACTCGACGGCGACGATGCCCGCGACGAACACCACCGCTGCGGCCGCACCTACCGCCTCGGCCAGCGACGGCGGGAAGTAGCCACCCGAAGCGAGGAAGGCTGCCAGATACGAGAACACGCCGAACAGCACACCCGCGAAGGCCGCCGCGACGAGGGCCAGCGCGACGGTCGCCAGCACCATTCGGGCCCGGAGCTTCCATTCTACGCGCCAGTTCATCTACTGCAAACTCGAATCGGCTCGAAATATAGCTGTCGCACCGATACATCTCGTTCGTCTCCCGATATGTCGCTCGCTCACGAGCGGTACGTCGGTCTCCCGAGCGCTCCCCGGTCTCCGGACGTAAACGGTATCGAGACCGGGGTCGAGTCTCGCGGTGTCCGATGAACACCTGTGAGGTCTGTGACGCGCCGCTCCGTGGCACCGCATCGACCGACCCCGTCAGCCACGGGGTCGCGAACTATCACGTCTGCTCGTACACCTGCGAGACGGTTCTCCACGACCGATTCGCCCCGAACGTCGGCAGCGAGCCCCGTCCGTAATCGGACCGGCTTTGTGGCCCCATCCCCGATATCCACCATGCAGACCGTCGAGGCCGCCGGACTCCGGATCGGCGACGACCACCCGCCGCGGGTCATGGGCGTGCTCAACGTCAGCGACGAGTCGACCTACGGCCCGAGCGTGTTCACCGACCCGAACGAGGCCGCGGGCTACGTCGACGGCCTCGTCGAGGAGGGCGCGGAGATCGTCGATATCGGGCTCGAATCCGCCAACAAGCGCTTCGAGGTGCTCTCGGCCGACGAGGAGCTCGACCGGCTCGACACCGCGTTCGAGACTCTCGACCGGACCACGCACGACGCGGTGTTCTCGATCGAGACCCGGTATCACGAGGTCGCCGCCGCCGCGCTGGATGGGGGTTTCGACATGGTGAACGACATCTGCGGCTTCGCCGACCCGGAGATGGCACCGACCTGTGAGGCCCGCGACGCCGCGGTAGTGAAGATGGCGAGCCCGCCCGACCTCGAACGGCCCGGCGCGCTCACCACCGTCGAGGAGATCCACGACGCGCTCGCCCGCGACCTCACCGACGAGACGATCGTCGACCCCGCTTTCGGCGGGTGGAGCGAGGCCAAGACCCTCGACGACGACCGCGAGATCTTCCGTCGGCTCGGAGAGTTCCGTGATCTCGACAAACCGATGCTGGTCTCGATCAACCGGAAGAACTTCCTCGGCGAGGTCGTTGGCCGGGAGACCGACGAGCGCCTCCCCGCGAGCCTCGCGGCGACCGCCCTCGCGGTCGAGCGCGGTGCGAACGTCATCCGCACCCACGACGTGGCCGAGACCCGCGACGCCGCCCTCATCGGCGACGCGCTCGGCGCTCCCACGAACCCGACCGCCGAACGATGAACTTCACCGAGTGGAATCCCGTCTACGAAGCGATCCTCCCGGACTTCGGCTTCGAGCGCGTCGCCGACGAAGCGGTCCGTGACCGGCTCGCCGAGTTCGCCGAACCGTTCTCCCTCGACCGCCTCGACGTCGCCGGCGGACCCGTCGTGGTCGCCGGTGCCGGCCCCTCGATCGAAGCGGATCTGGATGGATTCGACGGGTCAGCGCGGGTGTTCGCCGCCTCGACCGCCGCCGACCGCTGTCTCGACCGCGGCATCGAGGTCGACTGCATGGTGACGGACCTCGATAAGAACCCCGAGACCGCGAAACGGCTCTCCCACGAGGGAACGCCGGTCGTGGTCCACGCCCACGGCGACAATCGGGAGCTGGTCGAGCGCTGGGCTCCCGATCTCGAGACGTGGAACGTGCTCGCGACGACCCAGGCCGCGCCGGTTGGAGCTGTCGAGAATTTCGGTGGGTTCACCGACGGCGACCGCGCGGCGTTTCTCGCCGACCACTGCGGGGCGAGTGACTTGAAATTCGCCGGTTGGGATCTCGACGACCCGTCGGTGGATCCGATGAAACGGCGAAAACTCGGCTGGGCCGAACGGTTACTCTACTGGCTCGAACAGCGCCGCGGCGAGCGGTTTGCCGTGCTCGACGGCCGGCGTGAGGGGATCGATAGCAGCGCGTTACCGGTCGATTAGGGTTCGAGGACGACCTTCCCCGAACTCTCTCGGTTCTCGATGTGCTCGTGGGCGGCCGCCGCCTCTGTGAGCGGGAACGTCTCGCCGACCACGACTTCGAGGTCGCCGCCCGTGAGCAGCTCCGTGAGGTGCTCGACCGCGCCGAGGACGCGGCCCGGGTCGCGCTGCATCGACTGGCCGAGGTGGTAGCCGTAGACGGTGAAGTTGTTGAACAGGAGCGTACTCGTGTCGAGCTGGCCGGGCTGGCCGCTCGCCGCGCCGTAGGCGACCATCCGGCCGCCGTGGGCGAGACAGTCGAGGCTCTGCTGACTCGTCTCGCCGCCGATGCCGTCGAGCACGAGGTCCACGCCCTCGCCGTCCGTCTCCTCGTTGACCGCCTCGGCGAAGTCCGTCTCGGTGTAGTCGATCAGGTGGTCCGCGCCGAGGCGTTCGGCGAGGTCGCGTTTGTCCTGGGTGCTCGCGGTGCCGAAGACCTCCGCGCCGGCCTCGTGCGCGAGTTGGACCGCGGCCGTGCCGACCCCGCCCGCGGCGGCGTGGACCAGTACCCGCTCGCCCTCCTCCAGCCCGCCCCACTCGAAGAGGGTGTTGTGCGCCGTCAGGAACTGGACCGGGAAGCCCGCCGCCTCGGCGAACCCCATCGACTCGGGGACGTCGAACAGCCCCGCGGCGTCCGCGGTGACCGACTCGGCGTAGGCCTGGTTCGTCATCGCCACGACGCGCTCGCCGACCTCGCGCTCGACGTCGTCGCCGACGGCGTCGATGGTCCCCGCGGCCTCCATCCCGGGGACGTAGGGCGGCTCCGGGCCGCCCTGGTAGTGGCCGCGGCGCTGCATGATGTCCGCGAAGTTTATCCCCGCGGCCTCGACCGCGATCCGGACCTCGCCCGGACCCGGCTCGGGCGCGTCGCGCTCGGTGGTCTCGATGACGTTGCTGTCGCCGAACTCCGTCACCTCGATAGCCTTCATCGCCGAACAGTTCGCCCTCCGTTCGGATAACGCTGCGCTCTCAGTCGTCGGTGTCGGACGGCCCGCTCGACGCGGTGTCGCGCTCGTCGGCGGGTTCGCCGTCGCCGTCGGCCGTGCTCGACTCCCGTTCCACCTCGGCTTCGTCGGGGTCGACGGGCGCGGGGTCGGGCGAGTAGACGTTGTCGGTCGCGTCGAGCGGGTTGCCCGCGGTCGCGCTCGCGGTGACGGGTTCGCCACGGACGAGCTCGGGCAGCAGGATCCGCGCGAAGTGGACCACGAGGACCAGGATCAGCGGCCCGAGGAACAGCCCGTACCACCCGAACAGCAGCGGTCCGATGATGTAGGCTATCATCACCGCGCCGGTGTGGAGGTCCCGCCCCGAGACGTACGGCCGGAGGATCAGGTCCGGGATGGTGTCGACGATCACGAGCGAGACCGCCGCGAACACGGCGGGGAACCAGATCAGCGTGGGGTCCTGGATCAGCGCCTCGACCGCGAGCAGGAGCGCGACCGGGATGTAGACGATCTTCATCCCCACCACCGGGATCAGACTCCCGACCCCGGTGAGGACGCCGAGCAGCGTCGGGGCGGGGATGGCGATCGCCGCGGGGCTGAAGGCGTTGAGGCCGTTGTAGAAGGCCACCGCGAGGATCGCCGTGGCGAAGGCGTTGAGGATGTTCCCGAAGTAGATCGTCATGAGGTTGTGGTCGACCTCTTTCAGGTAAGCGTGGACCGGCGAGCCCTCGCCCGCGAGCTCGTTGCGGAACCACGCCGCGAGCTTGTGGTCGTCACGGAGGAGGTAGAAGGCGAGTGCGAGCACCACGAACAGCTGGATCAGCCCGTTCCCGAACGCGCCGAGGTAGCCGAACACGGGGGTGAGCGCCTGGTTCGCCGTGTCCACCGCGCCGCCGTCCAGGAACTGCTGGGGGTCGTTCGTCAGCGACGACAGCACCGCTTCGGGGTCGGTACTCGACGTGGTCGTCGTGCTGATGTCGCCGACGTAGGGCTGGAGCGCGTCGATCAGGGGCTGGAGGTCCGCGCTCTCGGCGAACGCCGCGAGCTGGATCGCCCCGACGTAGACCGTATAGCCGATCAGGAAGATCACCGGGACCGCGATCGTGAGCAGGGAGACGACCGCGGTGAGGCTCTGGTTCCGGATGACCATGTAGAGCCGGCGGTGGATCGGCCGCGTGATGTAGTAGACGAACAGTCCGAGGATGAACGTGCCGATGTACTTCCAGACGATGAACGACAGCGCGAGGACCAGCACGACCGCCGCGATCCACATCGGGATCCGCGAGCGGTCGTAGTCACCGAGGAGGGTGGTGGCCATGTCACGCGAAGGTCGGGAGACCGTAAAAAGTCGTTGTGCGTCGATACAGGGACGACGATTCAGTCGCTCGGTGGCGAGTCGAACCCCTCGTCGCTCCCCGAGTCCTCCTCGGCGAGGTCGGCGGCGCTACCGCGTGCGCGCCGCATCCAGTCGTCGATGTTCTCGGCAACGTAGTCCTTGCTGCCCCAGCCGACGCCGATGCCGACCGCGAGCGCGAGCGCGATACCGAGCGCCCCGAAGAACGCGATCACGACCGTGTTGAACAGGGTGAGGAGCACCGTGGTGTCGAAGCCCGCGGTGTCGAGCGCGAACACGATGACGACGTAGTAGACGAACAGCTGGACGACCAGCCCGACGATGTCGGTCGCCCGGCTCCGATCGATGCCAGCGACGAAGTCGCCGATCACGTCGGCGAGGTAGATCCCCACGACGAGGACGAGCAGCCCCGCGACGATGAACGGGAGTTGACCGACGAACGCGCTCAGGGGGCGCGCGAGCGCCGGGAACTCGAGCGCGTCGACCGCGGCGACCACCGCGAAGTAGTAGACCAGGAGTTCGACGACCACGCCGACCGCCCGCCCGACGCCGCCGACCGAATTCGTGACCGAGGCCAGCGGCGTCCCGCGGAGGTAGCTGTCGAAGCCGAACCCGTCGACGATACCCGTGACGACGCTCCCGACGAACCGGCCGACCGCGAACCCGGCGACCAGGATGGCCGCCGCGACGACCACGCGGAGCCCGGCGGTGGTGATGTCCGAGAGCACGTCGCCGGGGATCGGGAGGTTGACCTGGTCGAGCGCGAGCAGGAGCGCGAGGAAGTAGACGATGTACTTCACGAGGTCGCCGAGCGCTTGCGCGATGTCGCCGTCGACGTCACGCCGGGCGAGCGGGGTTCCCTGAACGTACTGGCCGGGGTTGACCCGCCTGACGACCCGCTCGACCACGCCGCCGAGGACACGTCCGACGACGAGCCCGATGACCAGGATGACTATCGCGGCGACGATCGCGGGGAGCGCCCCGATGATGTTCGCGACCGTGTCCTGGAGGTACTGGGGGACCTGCTGGAGAACGATACCGTCGTTGACCGTGTACGAGTATTTCATAGTTGTCTCGCCGGTCGCTCACGGCGATACCGTCGACGTGAGCGCCCAACACCAGCGAATACACCATCACGAACGATAAGGACGGACGTTGGACATACAGGTCCTATCCGTGGATATCCGCCGACGAACCCGATGTGCCTGAAGATACAGGCTCGGGGTCGAACGGAGCGCGCGGCCGACGGCCGTCCAACATCGCGCGGGGAAATTATACGTCGGCGTCCGCCGTCGACGAGGTATGACGACGATCGCGGAACTCGAACTCCCCGCCGACGAGTTCGCGTTGTGGGAGACCCTCGATGCGCTGCCGGACGCCCGTTTCGAGGTGGTGCAGGTGGTCGCACGCAATCGGAACAACGCGATCCCGTACCTCTGGGTACGGTGTGACGACCTTCCGGCCCTCTCGGACGCGCTGGAAAACGACCCGAGCGTCGAGGACGTCACGCTGTTGGAGGAACTGGACGGGGAGTTCCTCTATCGAATGACGTGGACCTACCGGATCCGAGTGTTGATCCACATCCTCGTCGAAGAGGAGGCGACGGTGCTCAACGCCCGCGGCGGCGACGGTCGATGGCGGTTCCGCGTGCTGTTCCCGACGCGGGACTCGCTCGCGACCACCCACGAGTTCTGTGAAGCATCCGACTTCTCCATCGACCTCAAACAGGTCTACGAACTCGACAGCACCCGCCATGGTCGTTTCGGTCTCACCGAGAGCCAGTACGTGACGCTCGTCACGGCGCTCGAACTCGGCTACTACGACATCCCCCGTGGGATCGACCTCCAGGGGCTCGCCGAGGAGTTCGGGATCTCGTATCAGTCGGTCTCCGAACGCCTCCGTCGGGGCCACCGCAACTTCGTTCGGAACGCGCTGGGGTGGGGCTCGCTCGACGAGGAGGATTGAGGCCGGCGAGGCGGGTACGGTGCGGACCCAGTGGAGTAGGGGGCGGTAGGGACCCAGTGGAGTATAAACCCCAGGCGAGCGCGCGGGGAGCGGCTACGTCGGTGATACCCGGAGGGGTGCCATGGCGGACATCAAGACCGAACGCGAGATGAGCCGGGCGGACGTCGCGACGTATCTCCACCGGTTCGCCGACAAACTCGGTGGTACTGACGACGCGGCACGGACGACGGGTGACGACGCCACACGGACGACCGAGGAGAACGCAACACGGACGAGCGGGGACGACACGGAGTCCTCGGGGTCGGAGACGACGGCCGCGACGGACGAGGTGGACGGGACCGCTCAGCGTGACCGGACGGAACCGGGCGGCTCCAGCGAGCGCGTGACGTTCACGCTCGGCAACGACAGCGCGACGGTCACCCCACCCGAGACGATCCAGTTCGAGGTCGCCGTCGACTCCACGGCCGGTATGCTCGAATCCGGCAGCCACGAAACCGTCGCGTTCACGCTCCAGTGGGACGCCGAGCCGACGGACGACGAGGGCGAACTCGACATCCACTGAGCCGGTCCGCGACCAGTTATCGACCGCCGTCGCCGTCACCGACCGCCCCGACCTCGCCGCTCGTCCGCGGTCGGGGACCGGGTTCGTCGGTCTCGGCGATCCGGTCGGCACAGGCGAAGCCGGCGAGGATCCCGCCGTTGAGGCTGCGTTCGGGGTACTGCGCCCGGCTCGCCATCCCGGCGTAGTAGACCCCCTCCGCGACCGCGCTCCCGAGGTCGTAGGGCACGACCATGTCGAGGTAGCCGCGCTCGTAGACCGGTGCGGTTCGGGGGTTTCGCGCGGTCTTCACCCAGTTCACCGACTCCCGGTCGAAGTCCGGGAAGAGGTCCTCGATGCCCATCAGCCAGGTCTCCTCGACCGCCGCGTCGTCCATCCGCCAGATGGGCTCCTCGGGGTCCTGGACGTAGCTCACGGCATAGAGGAGGTGTTCGTCGCCGTAGCGCGCCGGCGGGACGAAGTTGGTGTGCTCGATCAGCGCGCCGAAGGGTGCCTCGTCGGCGATGTTGAGCCAGTAGGTGTCCATCACCGGCTCCGAGAGCGAGAGCACCGAACAGACGGTGCCCTGGAAGTCGATGTCGCAGGTGTAGCCCGTGAGGTCCTCTAGTACGTTGGGCATCGCCGCCACCACGACGTCGTCGACGGCGTGGGTCTCGGTACCCGCGCCCGTTTCGGCCGTCAACGACTCGACCGCGCCGTCCTCGATGGCGAGGTCCGTGACGCGCGCGTTCGTCTCGACGTTCCCGCGCCCGACGGCGGCGACCAGCGCGTCGACGAGCCGATGAAAGCCCCCCTCGAAGTAGCCCAGGAACTCGCCCCGCAGGAGGTCGCGCTCGCCGCGGAACTTGATCCGTCCGAGCAGCCACGCCGCGCTCACGTCGTCGCGTCGCGAGCCGAACTTCGCGTCGAGCAGGGGTTCGAAGAAGTTCTCGTAGACCCCCCGAGTGGTGTGGTCGAGCAGGAACTCCGTGATGGGGACGTCCTCGTAATCTTGAAGACTCTCGTAGCTGTCGAACTTCGGAACGCCCCCACGAACGTCGATGTCGAGCGTGAGCATCCCGAGCCGGAACGTGTCGTAGAGGCTGAGGTGGGGATAGGCGAGGATCTCCCAGGGGGTGTCCATCGGGTGCACCGTACCATCGACGTAGTAGGCGTTCTTGCCCAGCCGCCACTCGACCGCGTCGCCGAGGCCAAGCTCCTCGGCGAGTTCGACGATGGTCTCCTCCGACTTCGAGAGGTGGTGGTAGAACGCCTCGATCCGGTCGCCCCGGGTCTCGTAGGTCGCGGCGAGACCGCCGACGTCCTCGCTCGCCTCGAACACGCGCACCTCGTGGCCCGCCCGCTGGAGCCGATAGGCCGCGGCGAGCCCCGCGATGCCGCCGCCGACGATGCCGATCATGTCTCGACTCCTCGACCGGCGCGAATGTGTGTTGTGGTCTCAGCGCCCGACGAAGTCCGTGACCTCCGCGGCCACCGCCGCGGGGCGCTCGCGATGCATGAAGTGGCCCGCCCCGCGAACCGCGACCGCCCGACAGTCGGCCGCGAAGGCGTCGTCGGCGTCGGCGAAGAGTTCGGAGCCGATGCAGCCGTCGTCCGCGCCGGCGACCACCAGCCCCGGCACCTCGATACCGCCCCGTTCACGGTCCGCGAACGGGTTTCGCGCCACCAGCCCGCGGGCGAACTGGCGGTAGTACGCCAGCGCGGCCGCGACCGTACCCGGCGCGCGAAACGTCCCCTTCACGCTCTCGATGCGGGTTTCGGAGTAGCTCCACTCGGGGCTCCAGAGCCCCCAGAGGAGTTCGATCAGCGCGAACTCCTCGGCCCGGAGCGCGCGCTCGGAGAGGTCGGGAAGCTGGAAGAAGCCCATGTACCAGCTCCGGAGCCACTGGCGCGGGTTGCCGAGGGCGTTCGTCGGGAAGCCCGGCGGGACGGCCATCCCGACGAGGTGGGTGAACACCTCGGGGTCGATGGTCGCCGCGGCGTAGGCCGCCACGGCACCCCAGTCGTGGCCGACGACGACGGGGTCGACGAGGTTCTCCGCCTCGGTGAGTGCGTCGGCGAGCGCGAGTGCGTCGCGGCCGAGCGCGCCCGCCGAGTAGTCGCCGTCGGGGGCGGGGTCGGTGGGACCGTAGCCGCGCATGAAGGGCGCGACGACGGTGAACCCCGCCGCCGCGAGCCGCGGTGCGAGCGTGTCGAACGTCCCGGCGTCGTCGGGGAAGCCGTGGAGACAGAGCGCGAGCCGGTCGCCGTCGCCCCACTCGTAGTACGCGAATTCGATGCCGTTGGCCGTCACGCGGGCCGGTTCCATGATACGTGTGTGCCCGTCGAAGCCATAACGGTGGTGGCGGCAGGGTTAGGTGGCGCGCGACCGTTCGGCCCCCATGACAGTGGTCGCACTCCTCAGCGTGGCCCCGGTGCGAGAGGGAAGCATGGCGGGCGAGGTCGCGAAGGCCGTCGCGGCGCTCGACGAGTTCGACGTGACCTACGAGACCAACCCGATGGGGACGGTGATCGAGGCGGATTCGGCGGACGAGCTGTTCGCCGCCGCACACGCCGCCCACGAGGCCGTCGACGGCGACCGCGTGAGCACGGTGCTCAAGGTCGACGACAAGCGAACGAAAACGACGACGGCGGCCGAGAAGGTCGACTCGGTCGAACGCGAACTCGGTCACGCGGCCCGGAGCGACCGCGAGTAGCCGCATACGGGGACCGACCCCGTCGATCCAGCGCTATCGGTTGACGAGGAAGTAGCCGCCCGCGACCACGGTGCTCGCGATGATCGTCACGAGGATCCCGAGCACGAGGCTGACCCCGAACTGGAGAAAGAGCACGAGACTCACGACGATCCCGACGACGTCGAGCCCCATGTTTATCAGCGCGACCCGCGAGCTCAGTGGCCGCTCCGAGAACGAATCGAGTGTCCCCATCGGTTGATCGAACGTCGACCGTCGGTCCCTTCAACGTTCGCGTTGTCGGTCCCGGGAACCGCGTTCGCCACCTCAGTTGATCTCGATACGGCCGTGGCCCGACCCCGCACCGCGCGCCCGTGCGGCCTCGCGAACCCGCTCGATCCGGTCGTCGGTCGGCGGGTGGGTCGCGAACGTGCGTTCGAGCGGGCTCCGTTCCCGCTCGACGTCGCCGAACAGCCACGCGAACAGCCCGAAGCCGGGTTCGGTGGCGCGCTGGATCGTCCTGAGCGCCCGTGCGAGTGCGAGCGGGTCGTCGAGAACCTCGACCGCACGTTCGTCGGCGGCGTACTCCCGGCGGCGCGAGTAGGCCCGGAGCGCGACGGTCGGGCCGGTGACGAGACCCACGAGGAGCCGCATCGCCGCGCGGCGCGGTCCGCTCGCGACGCTTCCGGCACCCCGGACCGGCCGGCCGAGCAGGAGCGAGAGCCCCCAGCAGGCCACCCCGAAGACCGCGACGAACGGCGCGAACACGACCAGCGCGAGGCCGGTCACGGTTCTGAGGAGGCTGTTGGCGAGCGTCTGGACGAGCGTGTCGCGGCCCGCGAGGTGGGCGAGTTCGTGGGCGAGGATGGCTTCGAGTTCGGCCGGGCCGAGCAGGCGGAGGAGCGAGCGGTCGACCACCAGCGTGTCGCGCCCGAGCGCGAACGCGTTCGGCTGGCCGAGGCGTGCGACGTAGAGTGCTGGGGCGTCGATAGCCATCCGGGTGGCGAGGCGGTCGAGGCTCGCGTGGACGCCGGGCGCGGCCGTCGTCGACAACGGCGTCGCGCCAAGCCGGCCGAGGAGGCGTTGGCTGCCGGAACGGTAGCTCAGGTAGCCGAGCGCGAGCGCCGCGCCGAGGGCGACGACGAGCACCGTGCCGAGGCTCCCGTCGAGCACGAGCGCGCGGAGCAGCCCGTAGCCCGTCGCGGCGGCGAAGAGCGCGGTGACGAGGAGCCACGCGCCCGCCCCGACGGCGAGCACGCGGCGTCCGAGATGGGCCATAGACCGTCTACGGGCCGCGGACGCAAAATCCTTCGCGCCCGCGACCGACAGAGGGTTGAGAGCCCCGGACGAACGCGTCGGCATGGAGAGCCTCAACCGGATGGCGCTCGAACTCGTCGACGAGGCGCTCGACTTTGCCGACGAACTCGGGATCGCCGTCGACGAACTCGACAACGGGACGACGGTGTTCGACTTCGGCCACGGCGTGACGGGCGGCTACGAGGCTGGGCTATTGCTGGCGGAGATCCAGACCGCCGGCCTCGCTACCGTCGGAACCCGGATGGGAACCGTCGCCGACGCGCCGCTGCCCCACGTCGAGCTCACCACCGACCGACCCGCGCTCGCGTTGCTCTGCGCCCAGAAGGCGGGCTGGGAGCTCAGCGTCGAGGACTACGAAGGGCTGGGGAGCGGGCCGGCGCGCGCTCTGGTCGCCGACGAGGACGTCTTCGCGCGGATCGGCTACGGCGACGACTTCGACTTCGGCGTGCTCGCGCTCGAAGCCGACACCCTCCCGACCGAGACCGCCGCCGACCACATCGCCGACCGGGCCGCGCTCCCCGCCAACTCCCTCTTCCTCCTGAGCGTGCCGACCGCGAGCCTCGTCGGGAGCGTCACGGTCGGCGCGCGCGCCGCCGAACTCGCGACCGTCCGACTCGTGGACCTGGGCTACGACCCGCTCGACATCCGCTCGGTGGCCGCCGACGCGCCGATCCCGCCGGTCGCCGGCGGCGAGCCGACCGCGCTCGCCCGGACCAACGACGCGCTCGCCTACGGCGGGCGGGTCCACTTCACCGTCGCCGAGGACTTCGAGCGATTCGCCGACCTCCCGTCGACCGCCGCCGACGAGTACGGGACGCCGTTCGAGGCGATCTTCGACGACGTCGACTGGTCGTTCGCGGACCTCCCCGATGGCCTGTTCGCGCCCGCCCAGGTCACCGTCGACGTGGTCGGCGGCCCGACCCACACCTTCGGCGAAACCGACCACGCGATGCTCGAAGAATCGTTCGAGCTGTGAGGCTCAAGGTCGCCCCCGAACCCCGCTCGCGGGCGTCCGTCCGCGAGGTGAGCGCGGCGCTGCCCATCGTACCGGGCAGCGAGGACGACTGCTGTGCTCGCGTGGTCGAGGCGACCGACGTCGGTTCGCGCGAGGCCGCTCGCGAGTGGATCACCTTCTGCCGGGCGCTCGACCTCGCTGAGGAGACCGATTCGGGCTACCGTCGTCTCCCCGATGCACCCGACGACGCGGCGCTCGCCCGTGCGTTCCGCGAACGGGTGTTCGCGGCCAGCGAGGTGCGCGACGCGCTCGAAACCGATGGCCCGCGCAGCGCCGACGAAGTCTTCGAGCGGGTTCGGGAGGCAGTCCCGACGTGGGAACGCAATCGGTCGACGGACTGGCAAGCCGACTGGCGCGAGCGCGTCCGGCGGCTCCTCGAATGGGCTGTCGTCTTCGGCCTCGCCGAACGGGTCGACGACGGCTACCGCGCCCTCTGACTTTTGGTCGCGGCGCGCCTCCGTTCGGCCATGACTCCGCCGGTCGACACGGTCCTGTTCGACATCGACGGTACGCTCTGTGAGTACCGCCGACCCGGCCACGAACTTCTCGCGGCCTCGTTCGAGGCTCGGGACGTGACGCCCTTCTTCGCGATCGAGGACTACTACGCGCGGTACGACGAGTTCACCGCGACCACCGACTCGGCCGACGACCTCCGCGCGGCGTGTTTCGCCGCGCTCGCCGCCGACAGCGGGCGCGACCCCGAGGTCGGCCGCGCGGTCGCCGAGGCCTACACCGCCGAGCGCGACCACCGTAACGTCCGATTCCTGCCGGGGGCGCGCGAGGCGGTCGCGGCGCTGGCCGACGACCACCGGGTCGGGGTCGTCACGAACGGCGCGCCGGCGATGCAGGCCGAGAAACTCGCCGGGCTCGACCTCGACGACGCGTTCGAGGTCGTGGTCCACGCCGGCTACGACGCGCCCGCCAAACCCGCAGCCGAACCGTTCCACCGGGCGCTCGACGCGCTCGACGCCGACCCGGAAGCGAGCGTCCACGTCGGCAACTCGCTCGCCGCCGACATCGCCGGCGCGCGGGCCGCCGGCCTCCGGAGCGCGTGGCTCGACGACGGTTCCGTTCCCGACCCCGAACCCGACTACGTCCTCGACTCGATGGCGGAGCTCGCGACCCCGCCGTGGGGACGGTAGCGACCGGCGCTCCTCACGGCCCGACCGTCGGCATCCCGTTCGGCTCGCTCGGGCTCGCCATCCTCACTCGCTCCTCCGAGCGGCTCGTCTTCTCGGGGACCGCCGGCACGACCTCACCGGCCGTCGTCAGGCGTCCGTCCCGTGGCGAGGCCCGCAACCGAACCCAGGCCTCCACCGTGTACCGATTCAGCCGCTCGGTCGAGGCCGCCAGCGGTCCGGCCTCGGACTCGGGGGGGTCGCCCGCCGAGGCGGCGGCCGTCAGCGCGACGCCGCTCGGCTCGTCGTCGAGCCCGGCGAGCGTCCGGTAGTTCTGTTCGCCCCGCTGCTCCCACTCGGGGTACGGGTGGACGAGCGGCGAGGCCACGAGCAGCGAGGCGGTCAGCGCGACGGCGAGCCCGACGACCACGAGGTTCGCGTCGGGCCGGAGCGTCCCCGTACGGGCGGCCGCGACGACCCGTTCGCCGGCCACCACGGTGACCAGCGAGAGCCCCGCCATCGCGGGCACGAGACAGAGATAGCCCGTCTGGATCTGGTCGCCGACTTCGAGCGGGGAGCCGATCCCGGCCCCCGCCACGACGAGGAGCCCCGGCACCGCGACGACCCAGGCGGCCAGGAAGCCGACCAGCCGCCGGGTCGCGGCGTCGAACGGCGGGTCGATGGTGCGCGCCGCCGCCAGCAGTCCCGCGAGACAGCCGCCTACGAACAGCGAATCCACGAGGTAGCGGACCGCCGCGCTCGCTCCCCCGCTCGTCCCCGTCGCTCCCGGCATGAGGGCGAACACGCCGACGAGCGCCGCGAACAGCGCGAGACTGAGCCCCCACGACCGGGACGCGACTCGGTCGAGGCGTCCTCGGGTCCTCCCGCGTCGGACCAGCAGGCCTCCGACGAGCAGCCCACCGGCGGCGACGAGGAGCACGGGGACCCGAAGCCCGGCCGGGAGGGTTTCGACGAGGCTCGTCGGCTGTCCGAGCCAGAGGAGGAACTTCAGGGGGAGGAACACCATGGAGCCGTCCGGTTCCGTGCCGATCCCGCTCCGGTAGCCGCCGAGGCCGCCGAGGACCGCGACGCGGACGACGACGTAGCCGGCGGTCACGACGACGAACGGCACCGTCGCCCGGATCCCCTCGCGGATCCTGGCCCGCCACCGCCCCTCGCGGTCGATGGCCACCCAGGCGAACACCACCGCCGGAACGACCAGCGCGGTCTCCTTCGCCCCCAGCGCGAGGACGTACGCGACCAGCGCGCCGCCGAGCAATCGGGGTCGATCCTCGCGCCGGCTCCGAACGAACAGCCCGACCGCTACGAGGACGAATATCGTCAGCAGGACGTCCTGGCGGCGGGCGACCGCCGGGATGACGGCCACGGCGAGCGGGTGGACGGCGAACAGGCCGCCGCTCAGCGCGCCGACCGCGACCCGCGCGGTCAGGTCGGCCACGACGAGCGCGACCAGCACCGCCGCGATGGCGTGTAGCACGACGTTCGTGAGGTGGTAGCCGCCCGGCGAGAGCCCCCAGAGCGCGTAGTCGACCGCGTACGAGAGGCTCGATATCGGCCGATAGAACAGGGCGACGTCGGTGAACGACGACCCGTGCATCAGGGGCTGGGTGAAGAGGTCGGCGAGATCCGCGACGGTCCCGACCCGGCTCGTCTCGATGAGCGTGAGGCTGTCGGCGGCGACGAACCAGTAGTCGGTCGTCCGGACGTAGGTCGCCACCGCGACCAGGAACACGACCGGGAGACAGAGCAGGTACTGGCGGCGCGTGGGTCGTCTCGACGACTGCGTTGCGCCGTCGGTGGCGCGGTTCGGCTCACTCATCGTGTCGAAATCCAGTCCCCGCTTCGGGGTCGACGAGGAAAGCTACGACGGATCCCGTTTCCGCGTCCGTGACCGTCCGGTCGTCGGTCGGGATCGTCGGGAAGGGTTCTGGTCGGACGTCTCGCGGGCCCTCACTCGTCCGGGGTCACGCTCGTCACGGTTCCGACGCCCTTGGACTGGCCTTCGCGGAAGACGAACCGCTGGCCCTCCTCGACGAGATACGGTCGGAACTTGAACTCGACGGTGGTCGTGCCGGTGTCGCCGGGGAGGAGCTGACCCTCGTCGGGGTGGAAGGCGGCGGCCTCGCTCACGGTTTCGAGGTGGACGACGGGCTCGTAGCCGTCGTCGATCCGGGTGGGATGGTTGAGCACCATCACGTCGGCCTCGAACCTCCTGACTGGGTCGGGGTCGGCATCGCGCGGGAGGAGCACCATCCCCCGTTCGAGGTCGGCCTCGCGAACGCCCTTCAGCGCGATCCCGACGATCCGGCCGGCCTTCGCCGAGTCGACTCGGTGGTAGTGCATCTCGATCGAACGGACTTCCACGGGTCGAAAGACGCCGTCGCGGAAGGGGCCGAGGAGGAGTTCGTCGCCCGCCTCGACGGTGCCGGATCGGACAGTACCGGAGGCGACCGCGCCGACGCCGGTGACCTGGTAGCTCCGGTCGACGTACATCGAGAACTCGCCGGCGGCGTCCCCGGTCTTCGGGAGGCGCTCGAACAGGTCGTCGAGCGCGTCGAGCCCCTCCATCGTGACCGCGCTGGTCCGGAGGATCGGGACGACCGTCTCGCTGATCTCCTCGACCGCGGCGTCGACGCCGTGGCGGGCGACGCTGAGTGGGGTCTTGCCGACCTCGCGGAGGAGGCGTTCGACCTCGCTCTCGACCGCGGCGACGCGCTCGTCGTCCACCATGTCGGTCTTCGTGATGGCGACCAGCGTCGGGAGTTCGGTGGCGAGCAGCACCCCGAGGTGTTCACGAGTCGTTTTGGTGGGGCCGTCGTCGGCCGCCACGGTGAGCATCCCGTAGTCGAGTTTCTGGCCGACGAGCCCTCGGATGGTGGTTCGGAGCCAGGGCTCGTGACCGACGGTGTCGACGAACGAGACGAGCCGCTCGGCCTCCTCGACGACGGCCGCACGGTCGGCCTTCCGGGTCGGGTTGCGGGTGTGGACCGGCTCGCCGTCGCGGAAGCCGTAGACCGCGTAGGAGAGGTCTGCCGAGAGGCCGCGCTCGACCTCGTGGGGCTGGACGTCGAGATAGCTCCGCGTGCCACCGTCGCCGTCGTCGGCCTGGCCGGTGACGAGACTCCCGACGAGGGTGCTCTTGCCGTGGTCGACGTGGCCCGCGGTGCCGACCACGATGTGGCCGTCGTCCTCGATCATCGCGCCCTCGTGGATGGTGGCGACGCCGACGATACCCTCGCCCATCCCCCAGGTGTCGACGGACTCGATGTGCGCTTCGGCTTCCTCGCTCAGGAGCGAGAGCACGTCCATCGACTCGGAGAAGGTGTCGGGGTCGATGCCCGCGAGTCCCCCGTCGTCCGTGACGCCGACGACGTAGATGGCCTCGCCGTCGCCCGAGAGCACGCGGTGGCGGAGCTGGGCGGCGAGGCTTTCGAGTCTGCCGTCGGCGAGATGGAGGTCCTTCGTGAGCCGTTCTTTGAACTCGACGTTGCCACCCTCCTGCTCGCCCGTGGCGAGCACCCGTTCGAGGATGGCCTGGTCGGCGGCCATGTGAGGAGATGGCGTGGCGTGCGCAAAAACCTTCGTGCGGGTGATCGGGGTGGTGACTACTCACATATCGATAGATAAGTAGCCGATCGAGAAAACGTAGCGTAGATTCGAGAGACGAGGGTTAGGGCCGTGATACTGTATGGATACGGACGTCGAATATGATCGCGGGATCCAACTGGGTCAGAGCGTCTGTGCTCTCCAATATTGCTGCGACGAGGCCTCCAAATCACAAAAAAAGCATAGCCGTGGGATGGGCAATGCATCGTCTACGGTTAGATGTCGGGTACTTACTGGCCCCCTAGCGAGCCCAGCAGGTCGTTCACAACGCCCAACAGGTCGTCGAGAATCCCCGAAAGCCCAGCCAATCCCGATCCGGAGCCGATGTTTGCGATACCACAGAGTAGATTCCCCAACAGGTTGCCTGCCCCAGTCTCACCAGTGATATCGAGCTCGATACGGTTCAGTTGCACTCGAAGCCCCAGTATCTCCAGGTCGAGCGGTCCGAGATCAAGGGTGAGAATGGTACAGCCTCCGTTCGACGCGAGCGCCGTCGTCACATCGCTGAAGGACTGGGAAACCGACTCCGTCGTCGACCCGGCTTTGACCGCACCGTCGAGGGTGCCACTTGTCTCGATCGCATCGGCAGTATCGCTTAGGCTGAAGCTGTCCAGCGAGAGCGTCCCGGTGAATCGGCCGACCCGCTTCCCGGTTTCCGCGTTTACGACAGTTGCTGTGACGTCCTGTGTAAGCGACCCAGCTTCCTGTGTGATAGGGCCCGTGCCGCCCGGTGCGGCCGCGGCTGCACCACTGACTACGCTAGTCCCGGCCGCTGTCGCTCCTGCCGCCCCAAGGAGTTTTAGTACGGTTCGTCGTTTCGTGTCCGTGTTTTCTGGCATCATCAGGTCTACCTCCGGTTGCCGCACCAAAATACAACATTTGGAAACTACATAATCGTTCAGGTTTGTTTCTCAACATATTCACTCTTGCTTACGGAAAAATAGATTGTAATTCCTTGTATATATGAAGGGGCCTTTTGATAGATCCGTTTCCGTCACGAAGTGTGCTCTCGCTTTGAGGCCCCGTCGGCGTTCATCACTGCGTATACCTCACTTGCAACAGGAAACGTCGCAGCGCTAACTCAGCTATCTATTCCAACTCGTACTCCTCGTCGGTGACGTGCTCCAACCAGGTGACGGCCTCGCCGTCCTGCTCCTCCTGAATCGCGATGTGGGTCATCCCCTTGTCGGGCCGCGCCCCGTGCCAGTGTTTCTCGCCGGCCGGGAACCAGACCACGTCGCCCGCTCGGATCGCCTCTCTCTCGCCGTCGTCGGTCCCGACGAGGCCACACCCACTCGTCACGACCAGGCGCTGGCCGAGGGGATGGGTGTGCCAGGCGGTGCGCGCGCCCGGTTCGAACGTGACGGTCGCCGCCGCC
Source organism: Halococcus salsus (assembly GCF_009900715.1). NCBI lineage: Archaea > Methanobacteriati > Methanobacteriota > Halobacteria > Halobacteriales > Halococcaceae > Halococcus > Halococcus salsus. The sequence goes on along the minus strand of NZ_JAAAJC010000003.1, from coordinate 112,252 downwards.
GCCCGTGCATCGCCTTCCGGGTCGAACAGCGGGTCGATGCGGGTGTCGCCCGTGAAGTACTCGTCCGGTCCGTCCGCCGAAGGTCGTGAAGAGCTGTCTGTGATTTCCATCGGTCGTATCCACCTCGAATTACGGCGACGCGTCGCTTAGGAGTGATGCTGTCTGAAATGGATGTTTAAGTAGCTATTCGAACTACGGCTGGACCTGGTCGAGCGGCCGGATCAGCACCTCGTTGATGTCGACGCGTTCGGGCTGCGTGACCACGAACGTGATCGTCCGCGCGATGTCCTCGGGTGCGAGCGCGTCCATCGACCCGACGTAGTCCTTGACGCCCGCCTGGACCTCGTCGTCCGGGATGTGGTCGAGGAGTTCGGTGTCGACCGCCCCGGGTTCGATCGTGGCGACGTGGATGCCCTCCTCGGCGATGTCGAGCCGGAGCGAGTCGCCGAACATCTTGACACCGGCCTTCGTCGCGTTGTAGTGCGAACTGTTCGCCTGGAGGAACCGGCCGACGACAGACGAGAGATTCACGATGTAGCCGCTGCCCTGCTCCACCATCGTCGGCACGACAGCGTGGGTGAGTTTGACGAGACCACTGAGATTCACGTCGATGGTGGTCTGAAGCGTTTCCCGATCCGCGTCCGCGATGTTCGCGAGCGGCATAAGCCCCGCGTTGTTCACCAGCACGTCGATGCGCCCGTACTCGTCGAGCGTCGCTTCGACGAGGGTATCGATGTCGTCGTCCTCGGTCACGTCCGTCGGCACGACGAGCGCGTCACCATCACCGTCCTCGATACGACTCTCCAGATCGGTGAGTTCGTCCTCCCGCCGAGCCGCGAGCACGACGCTCGCCCCGCGCGACGCGAGCGACTTCGCCGTCGCACCGCCGATGCCGGACGACGCCCCGGTGACGATCGCGACCTGTTCGTCGAGTTCGGAGCCGAAATCTGCTGTCATCGATAGAACGAAGCCCCGCCGTGGGTTTCGGGCTTATCCTGTTGGGAAAGCCTCTTTAAATACTAGTACGGCTGGTCGCTCGCCCGACCACCATCGACGTGGGCGACGGCAACGAGACCCCGATCTATCCGGAGAGGGCTTTCACTTCGGGCTGTGAGCCGAGCGCGGCGGTGAGGAGCTGGCGCTCGCCGCGCCGGAGCAGGCTCGACATGGAGGGCTGTGAGATGCCCATCTCCTCGGCGAGTTCCTGGGTACTGACCTCGCGCGGGCTCTCGTAGTAACCCCGCCCGATCGCCAACTGGAGCGCCTCCTGTTGGCGGTCGGTCAGGCCGTACTGGGAAGAGTCGTCGTCCTCGGGCGGGTTCTGGGAGATCGAGATGAGCTCGACCCCGATTCCGTACTCCTCACACCGGGTTCGCATCCCGTTGAACGCGTTGTAGTTCTGGAAGAGCTTCTTCTCGTACCAGCCGTCGGGTGTAACGACCGTCGGCTCTACCTGGCTCGCGGTGAATCTCTCGGGAGCGAACGCGTCCGAGACGACGTCCGCCAGTTCGAGGGTGACCTGATAGACGTCCTTGCCGCTCGCGCGCCCGAACGGCGTCACGTCCGTCACTTCGTCGAGGGCCGCGAGTTCGTCCGCCGAAACCTCGTCGTCCGGGTCGAGGTAGACCACGAACACCCGGGCGGTGCGTTCCCGACAGAGCCCGTGAACGCACTCGACCTGGTTCGAGGAAATCGATTCGGCGAGCGCGACGAGGGGAAGCGAGGGCGACCGGATGACGAACTCCGTGGTGATGGTCATTGGGCCGGCTACGCTCGCTCGGGAGTTAACGGTCGGGGTCGCTCCCGATAGCCGCACACCCGCTGCCACCGTCGTCGAGCCGGAATTTAGAAATGCGACAGTGTACCCATGACATTGCTTACTCCTCTCTGATCGCCTCCAGCGCTTCCAAGAATCCCTCGGCATACTCACTCTCCATCACGAAATCCGCCTCCCGTTTCGCGGTCTCGTCGGCGTTCGCCACCGCGTACGATTCCCCAGTCACGCGGAACGTCGCGGCGTCGTTCTCCGAATCCCCTATTGCGACGAAATCGCCGGGCGCACGGCCCAGCCGATCGGCGGCGGTCTTCAGCCCCTCGCCCTTGTCGACATCAGGAGAAGTGACGTGGTAGGCGAAGCCGGTGTCGAAGACCCGGAGGCCTTCGTCGTCGGCCAGTTCCCGGAGGGGTTCGAGCGGCGAGTCCCGGTTCACCGCGAGTTCGGTCTCGCGCCAGCGGTTGGTGAGGTCGAGGTCGCCCCAGCCGAGGTCGTGGCCCGCCTCCCGATACCGCTCGGCCACGCGTTCGGCCCCCGCGCGGTCGCCGACGATCACGAGTTCCTCGATTTCGGGGGTATCGAAACACACCACGCCGCCGTTCTCGGCGATCACTCTCGTTGGAACCCCGACGAACTGACAGAGCGCCACGGGGTAGGGCAGCGCCTTCCCGGTCGCCAGCACGACCGGCGCGGGCCACGCCCGGAGGGCGTCGAGGACCCGGGGGTCCACAGCACTGTTCTCGTCGGTGAGGGTGCCGTCGATGTCCACGGCGAGCGGCGGGGCGGGGTCCGATCCGGGCATGGTGCCGGTCGGCGGACGGGGGGCTTACGGCTTTCCACTCGTGAGGCGCTCGTAGGCTTCGTTGACCCGCCTGAACCGCCGCACGTCGCCGTCCTCGGTGTCCGGATGGACCTGTTTCACCCGCTCACGGTAGGCCGACCGAACCGCCGCCTCGCCCGCACCGGGGTCGAGCCCGAGCACCTCGTAGGCCTCGGCCGGACTCGGACCGTCGACTCCCCCGCCCGGACCGCGCGTTCCGCCGCCCCGCTCCCGTCGACCACCGGCCGGCCCCTCACGAAAGCCTCGCGGCCCGGCCCCGAACCCCCCGCCAGCCCCTCGGTCCGAGGTCGTCTCTCGAAACCCACTCGCGGTCCGGGTCTGCCGGTAGACGCGTTCCCCGAGCCGGCCGCTGACGTGGTACCAGAGGACGTAGGTCACGACCCCGAACGGGACCGCGACGACGAGCACCACGGGACTGTAGACGAAGCCGAGGATCGCCAGGACGACGGTGAGTCCCGCGAAGACCGACGCGAGACCGACCAGGAGCCGCGGTGCGCTCACGGCCGGCCTTGGGTGCCGAACGGCCTAAACCTCTCGCCACAGATTCAAGACGCTCGACCCCTAACTCGAACCATGAGCGTCGCCTCCCTGTGTGCAGTGTGCGAGAGCCGCGAAGCCGAGCGCACCTGCGACCGCTGCGGTCGCGGCGTCTGCGCGCAACACTACGACGACGCGTTCGGGCTCTGTCTCGACTGTGGGAACAGCGCGGGCTCGGGGAGTCCCGGCGGCCCCAGCGACCCCGACGGAACCGGGCGGGACGACGTCGGCGACGAGGTCCAGTTCTAGCTCCCCACGAACGCAACCGTGATCCGCCCGTCCGTCCACGATGACCCGGTGTTTCGATGGTTTCGCAGGCAGTAGCCTTTTACTTTATCTCCGCTGGGGGTACGTATGACGGAAACCCTCGGCCATCTGGGGATGGCCCTGATCTTCCTCGCCCCGGCGTGGCTGTTCATCGACGAGAAGCGGACGGCGGCTCTGTTCATCGCCGCCGGCTTCTGGTTCGGCCCGGTCCCGGACGTCGACACCTACCTCTCGGAATGGTTCCCGAACGAGATCCACCACCACGGCATCGTCCACACCCTCCTCGCCGTCGTCGTCATGACCGCGGTCCTCGGTCCGATCCTCGGCTGGCTGCTCAAGCGCGTCTTCGGCGGGACGAGCTGGTTCTCGAAGAAAGCGAGCCAGCGCGCCACCTGGATGGGCGTGATCGCCGTCGGGGCCGCGCTGACCTCCCACCTGTTCGCGGACATCCTCTCGGCCCCCGACATCTCGACCCGGATCGAGCCGCTCTGGCCGGTGGTTCAGGGGCCGATCGCGTACGTCGACGTGCTCTACTACGACTCGATCTGGGCCACGGTCGGGCTGTTCGTCCTCGGGTTGCTGGCCAACGCCGTCTTCTTCGCCTGGCGAACCCAGCGCGGTGCCCCGATGGGCTCGGCGACGCAGGGGTAGGACTACCGGAACTCGTTGAGCCGGCGCTTGAGTCGCTTGGCCGCTTCGCCGGCCGCCCCCGCGAAGTCCTCGCCCTCGCCCGCGAAGGTGATCCCCCGCGAGGAGTTCACCAGCCCGACACCGTCCGCGAGCCCGTACTCGACGGCGGCCTCGCTATCCCCACCCTGCGCGCCCACGCCGGGGACCAGGAATGGCAGGTCGGGCGCGATCTCACGCACGCGTTCGAGCTCGTCGGGCGTCGTGGCTCCGACTACCAGTCCCACGTTGTCGTGCTCGTTCCACCCGCTGGCGAGACGTGCGACGCGCTCGTAGAGTCGTTCGTCACTGGCGAGTTCGAGGTCCTGGAGGTCGCTTCCACCTGGATTCGAGGTCCGACACAGCACGAACACGCCGGCGTCTGCCTGCGAGAGGAACGGGTCGAGCGAGTCGCGGCCGAGATAGGGGTTGACGGTGATGGCGTCCACGGTGTCGAGCACGCGGGCGTACTGGCGGGCGGTGTTGCCGATGTCGGCGCGTTTGGCGTCGAGGAGAACGGGGACGTCTTTTCCGTGGGCGTAGGCGACGAGTTCGCGAAGCGCGCGCCAGCCGTCGGGGTCCTCGTAGAAGGCGGCGTTCGGTTTGTAGCACGCGGCGTGCTCGTGGGTCGCGTCGATGATCCGGCGGGCCCAGGCCCACCGTGGGAGGTCGTGGTCGGCGAGGTGGTCGGGCAACCGGTCGGGGTCGGGGTCGAGACCCACCGAGAGCACGCTGTCGGCGGTCTCGATGCGTGCGGCGAGTCGCTCGAAGAACATGGTCGGTACTCGGAACCCGCCGGCCTACCGTTTTCGGCTCGTCCGCCACACTCATACCCCCCGGCTCCATCCTGTGCGTATGCCAGTCACGGCGGTCGCGTTCGACCTCGATTACACCCTCGCGGTTCCCAACCGCGACCGCCAGACGCTCCTCGACGACGCCACCGAAGCGGTCGGCGCGCCCCGGTTCTCGCGTGAGGCCTACCTCGACGCCCACCGTCGGCATCTCACCAACGAGACGCGCGAGGCGATCTTCGCCGACCTCCTCGACGAGGACAGTACTGTGTCGGCGGCGGCGCTCGCCGATGCCTATCGCGACGTGATCGAGGAGGCGCTGGTGCCGGTCGCGGGGGCCGAAGCCCTCGTCACCGACCTCAAGGGGACCTATCGCGTCGGACTCCTCACCGACGGCCCGGTCCGCGCCCAGCAGGCCAAACTCGACGCGCTCGGGTGGGCCGACCTGTTCGATTCGGTGGTGATAACGGGCTCGCTCGCCGCGGGGAAACCCGACGACCGTGCCTTCGCGGCGATCCTCGACAGGCTGTCGAGCGCGCCCGACGAGACGGTGTACGTCGGCGACCATCCCGAGGCCGACATCAGGGGTGCCCACGCCGCGGGGCTCTACACCATCCAGATCCTCGACGGGAGCGACGCCGTCCCCGAGGCCGACGCCAGCATCGAGCGCGAGGCGCTCGCCGACGACCTCCCCGGACTCATCGGGGGTCTGTAGCTCCTCTCCCCCGCTCACCCTGCAACGCCCTCTCAGCTCTCGCGGAGTTCGTCGAGCGCGCGCTCGGCCACCTCGCCCACGTCGATCCCGCGGCGGCGGGCGTAGACCACCGCGGCGGCCTCGATGGTGAGCCCGAGCGCGCCCTGGAGTCGGTTGATCTCGGCGACGGCGGTGCGTTTTTCGGTGCCGTCGGCCACAACGCTGTCGAGCACGCGCTCGAACGTCGAGCGCTGTCGGAGGAGGTCCTCGCTCGGGACGAACCCGTCGGGGATCGTCACCTCGTCCGGGTCGAAGCCGGGTTCGAGGCCGGCGTCGGTGCGTTCGAGGAGACCCTCGCCGACCGCGACGTCCGCGAGGCGTTTGGCCTGGTCGGGCGAGAACCAGTCCCGGTCGAGCGAGAGCGCCACCACGAACTCGCTCTCGGCGAGTTCCATCTCCCCGCGACCCAGAAACGGTGCGGCGACGGCGCTCCGGAGACTCACACGGGAGGGCCACGGTCGAGCGGCCTAAAGGCTCCGGTAGACCCGCATCGAGCGATTCAAATAGCGCGCTCGTCGTGTGGGAGGTATGAAAGACCAAGGACGCTCGACGAAGAAGCGGACGGGCGGGCGACGACGACCGACGCACGGCAAACGCAAACACCAGCTCGGCAGCGAGGGCACCGAGACCCGCGTCGGCGAGCCGAAGCTCAAGACCGTCACCTCGCGTGGCAACACGACGAAAGTCCGGGCGATCGCGACCGACCGCGCCACCGTCGCCGTCGACGGCGAGACCCGAAGCACGACCATCGAGAACGTGGTCGAGAACCCCGCGAACCCGAACTACGTCCGACGGAACATCGTCACGAAGGGCGCGCTGGTCGAGACCGGCGAGGGCGCGGCCCGCGTGACCTCCCGCCCCGGCCAGGACGGGCAGGTCAACGCCGTCCTCGAAGAGTAAACCGACCGAAACCGAATTTTTCGGCCCGGCGACTGCGGAGCGGTGCGGCCGCTGTGCGGATGCGGTCCTGGCGGATGAAGGGCGAGACTGCGAGCGAAGCGAGCAGTCGAGGGCTTCGGCGGTTGCGGTGCTGTGCGGTTTGCGGAGGTGGTCGCGGTGCTGTGCGGAGTTGGTTAGTGGTTGTACCGCGAGCGAACGAAGTGAGCGAGCGGTCCTTTTTAGTCCAGGTTTTTGGGCGGGGGTTGAGCGCGAGCGCAGCGAGCGCGATTCCCCCGTCGAAAAAAGTGGGTGCTCAGAACGAGAGGTTGTTCTCCATCCCCTCAGTGGCCTCGTCGAGGCCGTCGCGGGTGGCCTCGGTCGTGTGGTCTTCGAGGTCGGCGTCGAGGTAGATCTCGTCGAAGGCCTCCCGGAAGCGGTCGCCGACCGCGCGGCGCTCGGCCCAGGTTTCGAGCACCCGACCGTAGCGCCGGACCGTCGACTCCGCGACGTCGAACTCCTCGGCGACCGCCGCGACGTCGGTCCCGTCTTCGAGCCGCTCGCGGAGGGTGTCGAGGTCGAACGGTGCTTCGACGTCGTCGTCCCGAAAGAGGTGGAGGTCCATTCGGGCCTGGAAGACGGTGTGGCGCGATTCGTCGACCGCGTCGGCGAGTTCGGCGTCGGTATCGTCCTCGTAGAACCCGCGGACGATGGCGACGAGCCCCTCGCGGTCGAGGTCGGTCGTGAACTCGTAGCGTTCGTCCATCGCCGCGACCACGTCGGCGGTACGCTCGTCTGGCGAGCCCTCGGGTGCGATCGCCCCCCGCTCGTCCTCCTGCGGCTCGGTGACGCTCGACGCGTCGGTGACCTCCATGAAGATGTCCCGGAGCTCCTCGGTTTTTTCGTCCATTGCCACGCGAACGAAGCGTCTGACACCGGCGAATAAAAACCCACCGGCGACCCGAACCCGAGTTCGTCAACCAGACTTATTAGAGGGGTTGACGAAGGGTCGCTATCGTGAGTACGCGAACCACCGACACCGAACTCGTCGGCGACGAGACCGCGGCCAACCTCGCACGAGCGGCGCTGTTCGCGGCGTTGCTGGGGGCCTTCGCCTACGTGGCGTTCCCGTACCCCCTCTCGCCCGCGCCCGTGACCCTGCAGGTCCTCGGGGTGTTCCTCGCGGGCCTGTTCTGTGGCCCGGTTTGGGGGGCGGCGGCCTGTGGGCTCTACCTCCTCGCGGGCGCGCTCGGCGCGCCGGTGTTCGCGCTCGGGACCGCGGGATTCGGGGTCCTCCTCGGCCCGACCGCGGGCTACCTCTGGTCGTACCCCCTCGGCGCGGCGGTCATCGGCGGCCTCGCCTACGGCCGATCGGGGGTCGACCCCAGTCGAGTGGGGCTCGTTCGGCTCGTCGTCGCGCTCGTCGCCGGCATCGCCGTGATCTACACCTGTGGAACCCTCGGGCTGATGGCGACCCAGCAGCTCGGGCCCGTCGAGGCGTTCCTGACCGGCGCGGCGGCGTTCCTGCCGGCCGAGGCGCTGAAGGCGGCTGCCGCGGTCGGGATCGTCCGGAGCGACGCGCTCGTGACCGAATGATCGAGACCCGCGACCTCGTCTATCGCTACGGGAGCGACGAGAGCGATCGGCCGGCGGTCGACGGCGTCTCGCTCACCATCGACGACGGCGAGTTCGTGGTGTTCGCCGGCCCCAACGGCTCGGGGAAGACGAGCCTGGTGCGGCTGTTCAACGGGCTGCTCACGCTTGATTCGGGGTCCGTCGCGGTCAACGGAGTACCGGTGGCCGAGGATCTCGTGGCCGCTCGGAGCACGGTGGCGATGACGTTTCAGGACCCGAAGGACGGTTTCGTCGCCGCGACGGTCGGCGCGGACGTCGCGTTCGGGCCGGAGAACCTCGGGCTCCCGCGGGAGACGATCGATCGGCGGGTCGAGCGGGCGCTCTCGGCGGTGCGGCTGGCGGGGCGCGCGGACGACCGGATCGACCGGCTCTCGGGTGGCGAGCAGGCCCGAGTCGCCATCGCGGGCGCGCTCGCGATGGATCCCGACCATCTGGTGCTCGACGAACCGTTCGCAGGGCTCGACGAACCCGCGCGGGCGTCGGTTCTCGACAGGCTGGCCGCGCTCTCGGCCGACGGCACGAGCATCGTAATCGTGACACACGACCTCCGTGACCTCCTCGCGCTCGCCGACCGCGTAGTCGTGTTGCGCGATGGCCGGATCGCGCTCGACGCCACACCCGAGAACGTCCGCGACCGACTGGCGGGGCTCGGCGTGCGGGTTCCCGCCCGCGGTGCGGACCCGTGACGCTGGCGTACGAACCCGGCGACTCGGTGGCGCACCGGCTCGATCCGCGGACGAAGCTCGCCGTCCAGGTCGGGTTCGCGGTCGCGGCGTTCGCCCACACCACCCCGCGCGGGCTCGCCGTCGCGACCGGCATCACGGCCGTCGCCCTCCTCGCAGCGGCCACCTCGCCGGTCGAAGCCGTGGCCGAGGTGCGATACGCGCTCCCCTTCCTCGTCGCCGGGCCGGCCGTCGCGGCGCTCACGCTCGGGCCGCCGTGGGTCGCGCTCTCCGAGGCCGGCGGCCCGGCACTGGCGAGCTACCGGGTCCTGCTCGTCCTGGTGGTGAGCACGGCCTACGTCCGGACGACGCCGGTCCGGGACTCGCGCGCCGCGATCCAGCGGACGATCCCGGGTCGAACGGGTCGGCTGCTCGGGGTCGGCGTGGCGCTGGTCTTCCGGTTCTTGCCGGTGTTGGTGGCCGACCTCAAGGGCGCGCGAACGGCGATGCGGGCGCGTCTCGGCACCGAACGCTCGCTGGTCGAGCGGATGCGGATCGTCGCCGCCGCGGGCGTCGGGCGGGCGTTCGGCCGGGCGGACCGACTGGGACTCGCCCTTCGTGCCCGGTGTTTCGCGTGGAACCCGACGCTTCCGGTCCTCCAACTCTCCTGGCTCGACGGCCCCGCGCTCCTCGTCGCGGGTGGTTTGCTCGTGTGGGCGGCGCTCTGACGCCCACTGGATATATCACCGTCGACCCCGAAGCCCGCGCATGGTGCTCGACGCAGCTGACTGGGAGGCCGCCGACCCGACCAGCGACGTCATCACGCAGGTTCGGGACGTCCTCACCGACGACGAAACCAAAGCCTACTGCGTCGACGACTTCTTTCGCGACGCCGGCCCGGAGTCCGAGGGGTTCGAACCCCTCGCCACGCTGCTCGAAGCCCTCGACTGGCAGGTCTCGAAACAGCGCTCGGAGGTCATCGTCGAGATGGCGCTCGAAACCCTCGTCTCGCGCGACGTGGCGGAGAAACGGGTGCGCCAGGAGGACGGCGACGCGGTCGCGTACTACCGTGCCGCGTGACGGCTCAGGGTAGCCGTCCCCCCGCTGTTGCCAAGATTTAACCCCGGCGGTCGATACGCTAACAGTAGTAAATGATACATCCACTCCAGGCCGGAACCGTCACCCGGGAGACGTTCTGGCTGGTGGGCCCGGTGGGGAAGGCGGTGTTCTACTTCCTCGCGGCGCTCGCGGTCGTGCTCTTCCTCTACGGGGTCTACGACCGGTTCGCGCGCTACGCCCGGGGCCCCGACGACGCGTTCGCGCGACTCGACGACCTCCCGGGTCGGGTGGTGAGCGCCGCGAGCACAGTTTTGTCGAACCGCAACCAGTTCGACCGCGACCTCTACGGCGGGCTGATGCACACCTTCATCATGTGGGGTTTTCTCACGCTCCTGATCGGCACCACCATCCTCGGGATCGACATGGACGGCTACCGGCTCGTGACCGGGCTGCTCGGCGAGGAGCAGTCGTTCTTCGTCGGCGATTTCTACCTCTCGTACTCCCTGATAATGGACGCGCTCGGCTTCCTGTTCGTGGTCGGCCTCGGCATGGCGATCTACCGCCGACACGTCGTCCGCACCGACCGCCTCTGGGGTCGCCACACCAGCCTCGAGGACGGCGGCTTCGTCTGGGTACTCTTCCTGCTCGGCGTGGGTGGCTACCTCCTCGAAGGCCTCCGGATCCTCGCGACCGGCTTCCCGAGCTTCGAGACGGTGAGTTTCGTCGGCTGGTTCGTCGCGGACGCCCTCCGCGCCGCCGGGATCTCCGAGAGCCTCGCGAGGGCCCTCTACCCGGCGGCGTGGTGGTCGCACTCGCTCCTCGCGCTCGGGTTCGTCGCGTGGGTCCCCTACGCCAAACCGTTCCACATGATCTCGAGCTTCGCGAACGTCGTGACCCGCGACGAGAAGGCCGGGGTCCGCCTTCCGGGGGTGCCCGCCGACGCCGCACCCGACGAGATCGGCTTCACCGAAGTGGAGGACATGTCCTGGCGACAGCGCCTCGACCACGACGCCTGCACCAAGTGCGGCCGGTGTTCGTCGGTCTGCCCCGCGAAGGCGTCGGGCCGCCCGCTCGATCCCCGGAACGTGATCCTCGACCTGAAGAACTACCGGGAGTCCGTGGACGCGGGCGGCGAGACGAAGGACATCGTGGCCGACGGCGGCACGAGCGTGATCGATTCCCGAACGATGGAGTCGTGCATGTCGTGTATGGCTTGCATGGACGCCTGTCCCGTCGACATCGAGCACGTCCCGCAGTTCACGGAGATGAACCGCCGGCTGACCGAGATGGGCGAGATGGACGACAACGTTCAAGAAACCATGATGGACGTCTTCCAGCAGGGCAACTCGTTCGGGGATCCGGAGCGCAAACGCCCCGACTGGGTCGAGAAACTGGACTTCGAGGTGCCCGACGCGCGCGATCAGGAGGTCGAGTACCTCTGGTACGTCGGCGACTACCCCTCCTACGACGAGCGCAACCGGCGCGTCGCGCGCTCGCTCGCCACCATCCTCGAACATTCCGGGGTTTCCTACGGGATCCTCTACGAGGACGAGCAGAACGACGGCAACGACGTCCGGCGCGTCGGTGAAGAGGGATTGTACGAAATGCTCGCCGAGGACAACGCCGCCGCGTTCGAGGAGTGCGAGTTCGAGAAACTGGTCTGCACCGACCCGCACAGCTACAACACGTTCGAGAACGAGTACCCCGAGCTCGACGGCGTCGAGTGGAATTCGGATGGCGCGATCGACGTCCACCACTACACCCAGGTGGTGCAGGAACTGGCGGAGACGGGGAAGATCGACCTCGCGGGGACCGAACTCGACTACACCGTCACCTACCACGACCCGTGCCACCTCGGCCGGATGAACGACGAGTTCGAAGCTCCCAGGGACTTGATCCGTCGGACGGGCTGTACGATCGACGAGATGCCCAGGAACCGCGCGAACTCGTTTTGCTGTGGCGGCGGCGGTGGCGGTCTCTGGATGGACTTCGACGAGGACCCGAAACCCAGCGAGGAGCGCCTCCGGGAGGCCCTGGAGGACACGGATGCGGGGTCGGGAATCGAGAAATTCGTCGTCGCCTGCCCGATGTGCATGACGATGTACGAGGACGGACGCAAGACCGGGAACTTCGAGGACAGGATCGAGGTCGTCGGGCTCTCCGAACTCCTCGCCGAGGCGATCGAGGCTGGTGGGCGGGCCACGGATTCGACCACGGCCGCGGGGACGGCGACCGCGGACGATTGATTCGGACCGAGAACGGGTTCAGAGCACCCACTCGATGACGCCGAGCGAGATCGCCGCGAGCGCGGTCTCGAAGACGAGGGTGCCGATCGCCGAGAGCACCACGAACTCCCGGGTTCGCATCTCGGCGAAGCCCGCGGGGACGGTGAGCATCCCGCGCGTGAACAGCAGTGAGTTGCTCACCGGGACGACGAGCGGGCCCCAGCGGTCGAACCAGCCGTCGAAGGTCGCGAGGCGCTCGTCGCTCACCCGGAACCACCGCTTCTGGAGGAGCCACTCCCGGCCGCCGCGCTTCGCGAGCGTGAACAACGCGGTCTGCCCGATCGTCGCCCCGAGGACGGCGACCCCGATGATGGCGGCGATCTCGGGGATGGTTCCCCCCAGGAGCCCGATCGAGATCGGCACGATCGCCTCGCTCGGCATGAAGTACATCAGCATCGCGCCTTCGAGCACGAACACGCAGAGCAGCGCGAGGAACGCGAACTCCGAATCGAGGAGATCCCGCAGGAGTTGCGGCATCTCGGCTATCTGGAGGACCGGCGCGATCATCGTCGGAGCTACTTCGGTGGCTCCTAAATCGTTTCCGTCACGCCGCGGGGGTTTTGGGCTCCGGGGCCCTCCACAGACCATGTCCGGTCCTCACCGCCCGCGACGGCTCCGCCGCGACGGGCTCCGCGGCCTCGTGCGCGAGACCAGCCTCCAGCCGACCGACCTCATCGCGCCGGTCTTCGTCGACGCCACGACCGACGAGCGGGTCCCAATAGAGTCGATGCCGGGTCACGAGCGCGTCCCCGTGAGCCAGGCCGCCGACCGCGTCGCCGAGGTCGAGGCGACCGGCGTCGAGAGCGTGATGGTCTTCGGGATCCCCGAATCGAAGGACGAACGCGGCACCCGGGCCTGGGCCGACGACGGCGTGGTCCAGCGCGCGCTCCGGCGGATCACGGCGGAAACCGACGTCTTCGCCATCACCGACGTCTGTCTCTGTGAGTACACCGAACACGGCCACTGCGGGGTGCTCACCGACGAGGCGCACGAGCGGTGGGACGGGACCGCGAGCGACGGTGGGATGACGACGACCGACGGGCGGCCCGACCTCACCGTCGACAACGACGCGACCCTCGACCTCCTGGGGAAGGTCGCCGAGAGCCACGCCGCGGCGGGGGCGGACATGGTCGCGCCGAGCAGCGCGACCGACGGCATGGTGGGTGCCATTCGAGGCGCGCTCGACGGCGCGGACTACGAGGACGTCCCGATCATGTCCTACGCCGCGAAGTACGAGAGCGCCTTCTACGGGCCCTTCCGCGACGCCGCCGACGGGGCCCCCGCCTTCGGCGACCGCCGGCACTACCAGATGGACCCCGCGAACGCGCGCGAGGCGCTCCGCGAGGTCGACCTCGACGTCGAGGAGGGTGCGGACGTGCTGATGGTCAAACCCGCCCTGCCGTACCTCGACGTGGTCCGGCAGGTCCGCGACCACACCGACTACCCGGTGGCGGCCTACAACGTCTCCGGCGAGTACGCGATGCTCCACGCCGCCGCCGAGAAGGGCTGGCTCGACCTCGACGCGGTGGCGCTCGAATCGCTGCTGTCGATCAAACGCGCCGGTGCCGACCTGATCCTCACCTACTTCGCCGAGACCATCGCCGACCGGCTCTGACCTCCGACCGGTCGAGCCATCCATGCGACACGTCGTGTCGGGGCGCGCGCGAGGCCGACAGGGTAGTACCCGATCGAATCGACGGATTCGGATCGAAACTTTCGGCCGGCGGAGCGCGGGCGTTTCCGATCGGACGGAACCTAATATGGTATAGATATACTTCCATATTGAACATATGTTTACCGTATGTGGCTTGAACACTCCCTCGACAGGTGGAATATTTATATACTATCACTTCCAGACGTCTTCGCGTGATGAGGACCACGAACATGGTCAAAACGACGGTTAATCCGAACGAACAGCTACCGATTCACGAGCCATCTGGGCAGGTGATCCGGAAATGACCGACGTGCTGCTTCAGTCCGGGGTCGACGTCGGGGTGCTCGCCGACGGGGTCAACAACGTCTGGGTGCTGACGGTGACCTTCCTGATCTTCTTCATGCACGCGGGCTTCGCGATGCTGGAGGCGGGTCAGGTCAGAGCGAAGAACGTCGCCAACCAGCTCACGAAGAACATGCTGACGTGGTCGCTCGGCGTCGTGGCCTTCTTCCTCGTCGGTGCAGCCGTCTCGACGATCGTGGCCGGCCTGACGAGCGGCAGCGGGGTCGATATCGGCGGGGCGTTCGGCAGCGTCATCGCGCCCGCGGACCCCACTGCGTGGGTCGGCTGGCTGTTCAGCGCGGTGTTCGCGATGACCGCCGCCACGATCGTCTCGGGCGCGGTCGCGGGGCGGTGTAAGCTCCGGGCCTACGTCACCTACACCTTCCTGCTCGCCGCGGTCATCTACCCCGTCGTGACGGGCGTCACCTGGGGCGGGGGCTTCCTCGCCGACTTCATGGGCGTCGGTTTCCACGACTTCGCGGGCGGCATGATCGTCCACGGCATGGGCGGCATCGCCGGCCTCACCGCGGCGTGGGTCATCGGCCCCCGGATCGACCGCTACAACGACGACGGCAGCGCGAACGTGATCCCCGGCCACTCGATGACGTTCGCGGTGCTCGGTACCCTCATCCTCTGTTTCGGCTGGTACGGGTTCAACGTCGGTACGGCGGCGACGGTGTTCACCGCCGAGAACGACACGCTCGCGCTCGGCGCGTTCGCGAGCACCGTCGGCCGGGTCGCGCTCACGACCACGCTCGCGATGGGGACCGGCGCGCTCGGTGCCGCCGGCGTCTCGTTGCTCAAGAGCGACAAGGTCGACACCCTCTTCGTCGCCAACGGGATGCTCGCGGGCCTCGTGGTCATCACCAGCGTCACGGACGCCGTGACGTGGTGGGGGGCCATGATCCTCGGGCTGCTCGCGGGCGGCCAGCTCCCGATCGTCTTCGCGTTCGTCGAGAAGCGCCTCAAGATCGACGACGTCTGTGCGGTCTACCCGGTCCACGGCTCGGCCGGCGCGATGGGCGCGGTGCTCTTCCCGTTCTTCGCGGTGGGCGGCTTCTCCGTCACGCAGCTCATCGTCCAGGTCGTCGGCGTCACCGTCATCGGTGGCTGGACGATCCTCGCGACCGCGGCGGTCTTCTACGCGTTCAAGGCGGCCGGCCAGGCGCGGGTCACCCCCGAGCACGAACGCAACGGGCTCGATAGCTCCGAACACGGCGTCGACACCTACCCCGAGTTCGGCTTCGGCGACTCGGGCGGCCCCGTCGCCGACGGCGGGATGGTCCGCTCGATCGACGACGAGAAGATCCGGACCGACGGTGGTGAACCCGAACCCAACGGCGGGGAGCTCAAGATGATCACCGCCGTCGTCCGTCCGGAGAAGCTCAACGCAGTGAAGAGCGCGCTCTCGGAGGCCGGCGCGCCCTCGCTCACGGTGACGAACGTCTCCGGCCGGGGCAGCCAGCCGGTCACGAAGGGCCAGTGGCGCGGCGAGGAGTACACCGTCGACCTCCACCAGAAGGTCAAGATCGAGTGTGTGGTCGCCGAGATCCCCGCCTCGGACGTGGTCGACGCCATCGTCGAACGGGCCGCGACCGGCGAACCCGGCGACGGCAAGGTGTTCGTCACGCCCGTCGAGGACGCCGCCCAGATCCGGACCGGGACACACGGACCGGACGCGGTCTGAACACCCACTTTTTTCCTCCTCGGGTTGGCTCGCTTCGCTCGCCAACCGCTCGTCGCAAAAACCTGGACTAAAAAGGGCCGCTCGCTCGGCTTCGCCTCGCTCGCGGTACAACCACTAACCGCCCCGTACCGTAACCACTCCGCACAGCAACCGCTCCCGCCGAAGCCCTCGTTCACGCCTCCGGCGTTCACTCGCCCTTCATCCGCCAGGACCGCACCGCCCCGCCACCGCAGTCTCGGCTCGCTACCGCTCGCCGAGACCGTTCCACAACCGCACCGCCGCCGCACGGCGGCTCACTCGAAGTAGGCCTTGTAGGCTTCGAGGGTCTCCTCGACGTCCTCGTCGGTGTGCGCGTCGCTCACGAACTGGGACTCCATCTGGTTCGCGGTCAGCAGGATCCCCCGGTCGAGCATCGCGGGTCTGAACAGCCGGTCCCAGCGCTCGGTCTCGGCGTTCGCGACGTCCGCGCCGGTCTTGGGACACCGCTCGAAGCGTGCACAGTCGGGTTCCTGCCGACAGCCCGCCCGGCAGGAATCACTCACGCCCTCCGACCCGCCGCGGGTGAAGACGAGTTTGAACATGCTCTCGGTTCCGAGCACTGTGTAGCCCGGCGCGCGCTCGTCGACGATATCGGTAATGCCCGACCGGAGCTTTTCTCCCAGTCGGTTCACGTGGTCGTAGACGTCGTTCTCGGCCGCGTAACGCAGGGTTTCGAGCCCCGCCGCCATTGCCATCGGGTGCCCCGAGTAGGTTCCGGACTGGAAGACGTCCCCCGACGGCGTGAACGACTCGATTATCTCGGCCGGGCCGCCGATCGCACCCGCCGGGAGGCCGCCGCCGATGATCTTCGCGAACGTCGTGAGGTCCGGTTCGATATCGAACTTCCCCTGGGCACACTGGAGGCCCCCGACGCGGAAGCCCGTCATCACCTCGTCGAAGACCAGCAACGCGCCGTGCTCGTCGCACAACTCGCGCAGGCGGTCGTGATAGCCCTCGACTGGCAGCACGCTCGCGGTGTTCCCGAGCAGGGGTTCGGTGAGCACCGCCGCGATCTCCCCCTCGTGGGCCTCGAAGACGGCTTCCAGGCTCTCGGTGTCGTTGAACGGCACCGGGATGGTCTCGGCCGCGAAGGACTGCGGGATCCCCGGCGAGGAGGGCTGCGGTGCGTCCGGCGAGCCCTCGACCAGCGTCGACTCCTGGGCCCCGTGATAGCCACCCTGCATCACGACGACCTTGTCACGGCCGGTGTAGCCCCGTGCGAGCCGGACCGCCGACACCGTGGCTTCGGTGCCCGAGTTCACGAACCGGAGCATCTCGACGCTCGGCACGTGGCGGGCGACGAACTCCGCGAGTTCGACCTCGATCTCCGTCGGTGCGCCGTACATCGGTCCTGCACTCATGTGGGACTGGACCGCCGCGCGGACCGATTCGGGCAGGTCGTGGCCGAGCAGGAGCGGGCCGTAGCCCATCACGTAGTCGATGTAGCGGTTGCCGTCGGCGTCGATCAGATGCGATCCGTCGCCGCGCTCGGCGAACGCGGGGTAGGGCTGGGTCGCGCGCACCGAGGAGTTCACACCGCCGGCCAGCACGGAGAGGGCGCGGTCGTAGAGGTCGCGCGAGCGCTCGCGGTTCATGGCCGGGATACGATAGGGGACGGAATGTAACTGTCGAACGGCGATACGTTCCGACCCGCCGCCCCACCATCCTCGCCCTTTCGGGTGATCTACTTCGTGAGGACTGACCGCGCCGGATAAGTGCGGCCGGGCCCAACCGCGACCATGCGATACCGGAAACTCGGGGGCTCGAACGTCGAGGTCAGCGAGGTCGGCTTCGGCGCGTGGACCGTCGGCACCGACTGGTGGGGCGACCGGAGCGAGCGCGAGAGCATCGAGATGCTTCGTCACGCCGCCGATCGGGGGATCACCTTCTTCGACACCGGCGACGTCTACGGCCACGGCCGGAGCGAGGAGCTCGTCGGCCAGGCGTTCGCCGACCGCCGCGACGAGGTCACCATCGCCACCAAGGTCGGCTACGACTTCTACAACAACCCGCAGGCCGGCCACGGCGAACTTCCGAAGGTCATCACGCCCGAGTACATCCACGAGTCGGTCGAGAAGAGCCTCGACCGGCTCGACACCGACCACGTCGAACTCCTCCAGCTCCACAACGCCAACGTCGACGAGGTGGACGAGGACATCCTCGAAGCCCTCGACGAACTCAAAGAGGAGGGCAAAGTCGAGGCGCTCGGCTGGGCGCTCGGGCCCTCGATCGGCTGGCTCGCGGAGGGCGACGCGGCGATCGAGAACGAGTTCGACGCCGTCCAGGTGGTGTTCAACCTCTTCGAGCAGGTTCCGGGCAAGCACTTCATCGAGACCATCGAGGACCTCGACGCCGAGACCAGCCTCGTCCCGCGGGTGCCCCACTCCTCGGGGATCCTCAACGAGCAGGTCACGCCCGAGACCGAACTCGACGCCGGCGACCACCGGGGCTTCCGGCCCGACGAGTGGTACGACACCGGCTGGGAGAAGGTCGAACAGCTCCGGTTCCTCGAACGCGACGGCGAGCGCACGATGGGCCAGGCCACGATCCAGTGGCTGCTCGCCCACGACGCGGTCGCCTCGGTGACGCCGACCTTCCGCACCGCCGCCGACATCAACGAGTGGGCCGCCGCGCCGGAGACCCCCCGACTCTCGGACGAGGAGTTCGAACGGGTCGCGGAGCTCCACGCGAACGACTACGGCATCACGCGCGACGACGGGATGCACGGCTTCCGGTCGTCGGTCGACGGCGCGGACCTCGACGCCGTCGGCGCGAAATACGCTGGCGACTGACGCGTCTCGCTCAATCTCCCATATACGCAGTCTGGCAGTTACCGCCCGTGTAAACGTCCCTTTCCGGATCCATCTTGCCGAAGATCTTCACGTCGAGACCTTCCCACACGGATAGCCCGTTACAATCCGAAGCCGGCCACTGCCTCTCGTACCGTTTCCCATCGACAGTGACGAGCACCGTTGCGGGATCGTCCGATGCCGGGAACGTCTCGCTCTCGGACGCCTGAACGGATTCGGAGAAGGCATACGAACGCTCGAAGAGGATCTCGTCGGCGCTGTTTCGCACGCTGACCTCCACCTCTCGGGCTCGCTTTTCGCTGAGATTGTAGACGGAGACGGTATGAGCAGGAGTTTTGACGAGACTAGATAGGCCACTCACACAACCCGCGCTTCCTATCGCCGCAGTTGCTATCGCTCCGATCAGCTGGCGGCGTTTCATCTTTCGACAGCGGTTCTCCGTGGCGGGTTATAATTCCAGTTGGTCGTCGGAGGACATAAACCGGATCCCGACGCAACAGCTCTTCGATAGCGATCCGTCCGAACGCGACGCGCGAAAAAACGGTGGGGTCGGCTTATATGACGCGGTTCTGGAGGTAGTCGAGGTGTTTCGCGTTGTAGACGATCTTGACCTCGTCGGCCGCCGGCGACCCGATGCAGGTCAGGCGGACGTTGCGGTCCTCGACTTCCTCGTCCGAGAGGATCTGCTGCATGTCCATGTCGATCTCGCCCTCTTTGAGGATCGACGCGCAGTTCGCACACGCACCAGCGCGGCACGAGAACGGCCAGTCGTAGCCCTGTGCCTCGGCGGCTTCGAGGATGTACTCGGACTCGTTGACGTCGATGGAACCGTAATCCTCCTCGTCGAGTCCGGCGTCCGCGGCCTTCTCGAAGAGGTCGTCGTCCTCAACATCCCAGCCCTGATCGTCGACCACTTCGTAGTTGACGTATTCTACGGTAGGCATCAATAGCTCGTTCTCCCCCGAAGGTGTTAGATGTTTTCGTTCCCGAATTCGGCTCGCCCAAACCTCAGCGCCGAGATCGAGGCTGATTCCGAGGTCCCGAATCGCGACCACGGCGCTATCGGTCGTCCACCTGGAGCCGTCCGCCGCACATGCAGGGCGTTAAGGCCGCGCGACCGCCTACGCGACCCATGTACGATTCGTTCGAAGTCGTTCCCGCGGTCGACATCGAAGGTGGGCAGGTGGTTCAGCTCGTCGGCGGCGAGCGCGGTAGCGAGACCGCCTACGGCGACCCCGTCGAGGCGGCCGAACGCTGGGTCGCGGCGGGCGCGCGAACCCTCCACCTCGTGGACCTCGACGGGGCGTTCGACGGCGAGCGGCGCAACGCGACCGCGATCGAGCGGATCGTCGAGACCGTCGACGTCCCCGTTCAGCTCGGCGGCGGCATCCGGACCGCAGCCGACGCCCGCTCCCTCCTCGACGCCGGCGTCGACCGGGTCATCCTGGGGACGGCCGCGGTCGAGACCCCCGAGGTCGTCGCGGCGATCAGCGACACCCACCCCGAGAGCGTGGTCGTCAGCCTCGACGCCAGCGACGGCGAGGTCGTGGTCTCAGGCTGGACGGAGGGTACAGGAATAGACCCCGTCGAAGCCGCAGCGGGCTACGAGGACCGCGGCGCGGCCGGGATCCTCTTCACCGACGTCGACGTCGAGGGCCGGCTCGAAGGCGTCCGCGCCGACCGTGTGCGCCGGCTCGCCGAGGCGGTCTCGGTCCCGGTCGTGGCGAGCGGCGGGGTCGAGACCCTCGACGACCTCGAAACCCTCCGCGACGCCGGCGCGAGCGCGGCCGTCGTCGGCACCGCGCTCTACGAGGGGCGGTTCACGCTCGAGGACGCCATCACGGCGCTCGAAGGGGACTGAGCGCCACGCGACCGAGCAAAACCGCCTTATGCCCGCTACGCCGAGGGCTCGCATGACCAGGCGTGCGACCGTCGAGCGCGAGACGGCCGAAACCACGATCGAGGTGACGCTCGCGGTCGACGGCGAGGGCGAGTCGACCACGGACACCGGGATCGGCTTCCTCGACCACATGCTGGATTCGTTCGCGAAACACGGCCTGTTCGACCTCGACGTCTCGTGTGACGGCGACCTCCACGTCGACGACCACCACACGATCGAGGACGTCGCGATCGCGCTCGGGACGGCCCTCGACGAGGCGCTCGGCGATCGGGCGGGGATCCACCGGTTCGCCGATAGGCGAGTGCCGCTCGACGAGGCGGTCGCCGGGGTGGTGGTCGACGTCTCGGGTCGCCCGCTGTTCGAATTCGACGGGGAATTCTCCCAGGGCCGGGTGGGCGAGTTCACGAGCGCGATGGCTCCGCACTTCTTCCGCTCGCTCGCGATGAACGCAAACCTGACCCTCCACACGGAGGTCGCCGGCGAGAACGCCCACCACGAGATCGAGGCGCTGTTCAAGGCGGTCGCGCGGGCACTCGACGACGCTACCCGGCCCGACGACCGCCGTGAGGGGGCCCCGAGCACGAAGGGCACCCTCTCCGAGTAGCGGTTCGACCCCTGCCGACGGGTTCGGTCACTCGGAGAGGAGCCAGTGGAAAGGTACTTTTCGGTGGGCCGTCAGTCGATCGCTGTGCCGAAACCGACCGACCACACCGCGTTCGAGCGCTCGTTGACCGTCGGGACCGGCGGGGCGGTCGCGGTGGGGCTGCTCTTCCTCTCGCTCTCGATCCTCGGGCTCGCGCTGGCGGACGTCGTCATCGCCGTCGGCATCCTTCTCGTGCCCTTCCTCGCCGTGCTCACGTACTACCGGCATGGAGGGCGGACGGCCGATCTCGGCTACTACGCCGACCAGTACTGGCGCGAGCGGTACCCCCACTGGTACGGCGAGGAGGCGGCCGACCAGAGCAGCCGGGACGCCGATAGCCTCGCGACGCTCCGCGAACGCTACGCCCGCGGCGAACTCACCGAGGCACAGTTCGAGCGGAAGCTCGACGTGCTCCTCAACACCGAAACCCGCGAGAACGCAGCCGAATGGCGACGATCCGGGACCGAGCGCACGCTGGAGGAGGCCGACCAGTTGAATTAACCCCGCGGGTGCGATACGGAGGTGCACAGACGATGTTCGACGAGATCATGGCGAAGTTCGCGGGAAGCCCGGGCCAGCAGGCCGTCGTCCGGCTCCTGCTCGAACGCGGTTTCTCGGTGAACGAGAGCGGGCGGGTGGTCTCGGGCGGGATCGAGATCCCGAACACCCAGGTCGCCGCGGAGGTCGGCGTCGACAGACGCGTCGTGGACTCGACCACCGACGCGCTGCTGGCCGACGACGAACTCCGGCCCATCTTCCACAACATCTCGGCGGTGCCGAGCCTCCGCGACCTCGCGCCGGTGCTCGATCTATCCGTCCTCACCGTCGAGGTCGCCGACGCGGAGGCCTCGGGGATCGTCGCCGCGGTCACGGGTGCGATCGCCGACCACGGAGTCTCGATCCGACAGACGATCTCGGAGGACCCGGAGTTCACCGACGTCCCGACGCTCTCGGTGATCACCGACGACCCGCTCCCGGGCGCGGTCCTCACCGAGATCCGGGAGATGGCGTTCGTCCGACGGCTCGAACTGGAGTGACCGAAACCTACCGAACCGTCGAGACCCGCGGCGAGGCCGCCTTCGAGGAGCGCGGCTCGCGGTTCGTCGGTCGTATCGCGCCGGTCGGGTCGGTCGACGAGGCGGAGGCGTTCGTCGAGGGGATCGCGACCGACCACGCCGACGCGACCCACAACGTCCCCGCCTACCGGGTTCGGGCCGACCCGCTCCGTGAGTACGCGAACGACGACGGCGAGCCGGGCGGTTCGGCGGGCAAACCCGCGCTCACGGTGCTCCAGCGCGAGGAGCTCGAAAACGTCGCGGCCGTCGTCACCCGCTACTACGGCGGGACGAACCTCGGGGTCGGCGGCCTCGCGCGTGCCTACGCCCGTGCGGTGAAAGTCGCGGTCGAGGACGCGGGGGTCGTCGAGTCACGACCCCACGAGACGGTCGTCGTCGAGGTCGAGTACGACGATTCCGGGCTCGTGCGTGGGATCCTCGAGAGCGCCGACGTCGAGTTCGAGGCGCGCTACGACGAACGCGTCGCGTTCCGGGTTCGGATCCCGACGGCCGAGAGCGACGACCTCCGCGACCGACTCCTGAGCGCCACCAGCGGCCGGGCCGACATCGACGCCGGCGAGTAGTTCGGCCGGACGTTCTCTCGACCGCCGTCTCCGATCCGGACCGCGCGCCAGCCCAACCGGACCCCTAAAGGCCGATTCAGAGCCGCGAGAGCAGGATGTCGGGGTCCTCGATCCCCTCGATGAGCCGCTCCATGAACCGGTTCGCGGTCACGCCGTCGATGAGGCGGTGGTCGAACGAGAGCGAGAGCGGGATTCTGGTTTGGACCTCGACCTCGCCGTCGACCGCGACCGGTTTGTCCGCGATCGGCTCGATACCCAGGATCGCGGCTTCGGGGTGGTTGATGACCGGCGTGCCACCCGTTCGGTGCTCCCCGTCGAGTGCGAGGTTCGTGATCGTGAAGGTCCCGCCTTGGAGGTCCGAGATGTCGATCGAGCGCTCGCGGGCCTGTTCGGCGAGATCGTTCAACTCCGTCGCGACCTCCACCAGCGACTTCTGGTCGACGTCCTCTATGACGGGGACCATCAGGCCGTCCTCGGTGTGGGTCGCGAAGCCGACGTTGTAGTAGTGCTTCTCGACGATCTCGCCGGTCGTATCGTCGATGCTCGCGTTCACCAACGGGAACTCCTTCAGCGCGGGGACGACCGCCTTCAGGAGGATCGGTGTGTAGGTGACGTGAACGTCGTGCTTTTCGTTCAGCCGCTCCTTCAGCGCGACGAGCTCCGTGGCATCCGCTTCGAACTCCGAGGTGAGGTGGGCGGTGACGGTCTTCGAGCGCGTCATGTTCTCCGCTATCCGCGCCCGCAGTCCCGAGAGGTCGTAGCGCTCCGAGCGCGACTCGTCCTCGTCGACCGACGTCGGCTCGATGTCGACGCTCGGGTGCAGGTCTCCCGCTCCACTCGCCTCGGCCGCTGCACCCTCGTCGCCTTCGCTACCCTCGCCGCTCGCGTGCGCGTCGATGTCCTCGCGGAGCACCCGACCGTTGGGGCCGGACCCATCCACGTCCGCGAGGTCGACACCCTCCTCGCGGGCGTAGCGCCGGGTGCTCGGTGCGGCGAACACCCGTCCGTCGCCGGTTTCGGGCTCCGACCCTTCGTCGGCTTCCCCGTCCGCCGTCGACCCGTCCTCGCTCTCGTCGCCGTCGTCGACCCTCGTGGCGGCCTGCTTCGGCTCGTCGCCCTCGCTCTCCTCGTCCGCTCCCTCCTGGTCTCCGTCTTCCGCCTCGTCCTCGGATTCGGACCCGTCCGATTCCTCGGCTTCCTCGCCGTCGGTTCCCTCGTCCTCCGACTCCTCGGCTTCTTCGTCGGCCGACTCGTCGCCACCGTCCTCGTCGCCGTCGAAGACCACGATGACCGTCCCGACGTCCACCGTCTCGCCCTCCTCGGCGGTGATCTCCGTCACCGTCCCCGCGACCGGCGACGGGACTTCGGTGACGGCTTTGTCCGTCTCGACCTCCGCGAGCACGTCGTCCTCCGCGACCTCGTCGCCCTCCGCGACCTGCCAGGAGACGATCTCGGCCTCGGTGAGTCCCTCGCCGGGGTCCGGGAGTTCGAACTCGTAGCTCATCGCTCGTCCCCGATGGATCGGATCGCGGTTGTCGCCGTGCGGTTCGTGGGTCGGGTGTGTGAATCAGAATTCATAGTTCATCACCGCCTCGATGGCGTACTGCGCGCGTTCGGCGTCCGGCAGGTAGTCGTCCTCGATGTCGTGGCCCGGGAAGTGGACGTCGTAGCCCGTCGCCCGCTTGACGGGGGCTTTCAGCCGGTCGAGCGCGTACTCGTTGACCAGCGCCGAGAGCTCCGCGCCGAGGCCGAGGCTCCGGCGCGCCTCGTGGAGCACGACACACCGCCCCGTCTTCTTCACCGATTCGAGCACCGTCTCGACGTCGAGCGGGGCCAGCGACCGCATGTCGACGATCTCGACGTCCGCATCCACGGCGTCGCTCGCCGCGACCGCGTGGCGAACCATCGCGCCCCACGTCAACACGGTGACGTCCTCGCCCTCCCGAACCAGCCGGGCCTCGTCGAGCGGCAGGGTGTACTCCTCCGTTGGCACTTCCTGGCTCCCGCCGCGGTAGATCCGTTTGGGTTCGAGGAACACCACCGGATCGTCGTCCCGGATGCTCGCCGCGAGCAGACCCTTCGCCTGATAGGGCGTGCTCGGGCAGACCACCCGAACGCCCGGCGTGTGCGCGTAGTAGGTCTCGGTGGATTCCTGGTGGTATTCGAGGGCTTTGACCCCGCCGCCGTAGGCCATCCGGAGGGTCATCGGGAGTTCGATACTCCCTGCCGTCCGGTCGTACATCTTCGCCATCGCGTACATGAACTGGCCGAAAGCGGGGTACGAGAAGCCCATGAACTGGATCTCGGGGACGACCCGCTCGCCCGCCATCGCCATCCCGACCGCCGTCCCGAGGATCCCGTTCTCCGCGAGCGGGGTGTCGATCACGCGCTCCTCGCCGTACTCCTCCAGCAAGCCCTGGGTCGCCCGGAAGACCCCGCCGATGGGGCCGATGTCGTAGCCGATCATCCGGACCGACGCCTCGCGCTCCATCTCCTGGTGCAGAGTCCGATTCACCGCGGTCACGAGGTCGATCTCCTCGCTTTCGCCCTCGATCTCGTTGTCCGGGTCCGGGGCCGGGTAGATCTCACTCATCGAACCCCTCCCCGGTGAAGTCGGTGAACGGATTTTTCCCACTCTGCTCGCGTTCGAGCTCCGTCCGCTGGTGGGCCTGCGCCCACGAGTCGCCGTGGAGGTGGTGGTCGAACATCCGCTCGGGCTCCGAATCGGGGACACCCCGTGCGGCCTCGACCGCCTCCGAGACTTCCTCGTCGAGCTCGGCCGCGATCTCCTCGGCCAGGTCGTCGTCGAGGATCTCTTCCTCGCGGAGGTAGGTCTCGTACCGGTCGAGCGGGTCCCGGTCCTCCCACTTCTCGCGTTGCTCCTCCGGATCCCGGTAGACGTCCGGGTTGTCGGAGGTGTTGTGCTCCTCCATCCGGTAGGTCACGCACTCGATGAACGTCGGGCCGTCGCCGTTTCGCGCCCGCTCGACGGCCTCCTCGGCCTTTTCACGAACCGCGAAGATGTCGTTGCCGTCGACGCGCTCGTGGGGCACGCCGTAGGCTTCGCCCTTCTGGGCGAAGGTCTCCGAGCCGGTTTGCCGATGTGAGGGTTCGGAGATCGCCCACTGGTTGTTCTGACAGACGATCACGACCGGCGGCTCGAAAACCCCTGCAAAATTCATCGCGTCGTGGAACGCGCCCTCGCTGGTGGAGCCGTCGCCGATGAACGCCATCGAGACCGTGTCGCGGTCGTTGAACTTATCGGCCATCGCCATCCCGACCGCGTTGGTGGTGTTCACCCCCACCGGAGTGTAGTCCGGCGAGAAGTTCACGCCCGCCTCGACCGGGCCGAGTTCTTCTTCAATAGTTTCGGGCTCGGCCCCTATCGAGCCCGCGATGAGGTTGTCCATCGGGTAGTCCCAGTAGAGCAGCGCGGGGTTCTGTCGATAGGTGTAGAAGACCCAGTCGTCGGGCGCGAGCGCGGCGGCACAGCCCAGCGGGGTGGCTTCCTCACCCCGCGACCGCGCGACGAGGCTCGCCTCACCGCTCTGTTGCATCTTCAACATCTTCTCCTCCAGGGTCCGCGTGGCGACCATCGTGCGGTACATCCCCACGAGTTCGTCCTCCTCGAACGCGGGCGGGTCGCCGTCGAGCGCTCCCTCGGCGTCGAGAACCTGATACTGTCCCTCCGGCGGCTCGTGTTCCGTCCATTCTACCATGATTCGATCACGTACTCCGCTCGCGGTTCCTCGCCCGTCCTGCCGGTCGTGCGTACTCGCCGACCGGGAGATCGATGCTCGTCAACGTCGAACACATCGACGCCAGCGGCTAAAAGCGACTCCCGGCACATTCAAGCCGACCATATACGCGACCGTCGCGCCCGCTCAATCGAGGAGGGCGACGAGGTCCGTCACGTCGTGGTCTTCGAGGTTCCTGACGACGTCGACGATCTCGTCTCGCCTACTCTCGTCGTAGCGCTCGCGTGCCATCGTCCCGAACTTCTCCTCGACCTGCTCCCACGTCATCCGCTGGGTGGGGTGGCCGCTGAAGGCGTCCTTCTCGACGTGGCGCGTCGAGTCGTCCCCGAGCTCGATGTCGACCACGGCGGGCATCTCGCCGTTCTCGAAGCGCTCGGTGAGGTCGTCGTCCTCCTCGACCTCGACCTTCCGGAGGAGGGTCTGCACGTCCTCGCGCTGGATGCGCTCCTCGTCGTAGGCCTCGTTGGTGAGCTCGCGGTCGATGAGGGCTGCTGCCAGCATGTAGGGGAGGGAGTGGTCGGCCTGGGCTTTGGTCTCGACCTCGTAGCGGCTCCCTTCGCCGCCGCCGATGATGAGCTTCGCGCCGTGGAAGGTGTCGAGGTGGATCGAGTTGACCTGTTTGGGGTCGATGTCCGCGGTCTCGGCGAGCTCGATGACGCCCTCGACGGCGGACTGGGCGTAGGTCTCGGCGACGTAGCGTTTGGTCATGGTGTCGAAGACGCGCTCGCAGTCGGGATCGAGGTCCACCTCGAACTCGCCCGAGACGATCTGTTTCCAGCCCTTCTGCCCCTCGAAGAGGTTCACGGGGCCCTCCATCCCGTTCGCGGCGAGGAGGGCGGAGTAGACCGCGTTCCGGGCGGCGTTCGCGCTCGCGATGCCCTTCCACTCGTTGATTCCGCCAGTCCTCGTGACCCGGAGCGCGTTGTGGGCCGTCCCGGCGATCCCGACCGCGTTCCGGAGTTGCTCGTGGTCGAGCCCGAGGACCTTCCCGGCCCCCGCCGCCGCCGAGATCACGGTGTGGGTGACGTGGTCCCAGCCCTTGTCCCGAACCGGCGCGTTCCAGGCGAGCTCGGCCTGGAGTTCGTAGGCCACCCCCACCGCTTCGATGAGGTCTCGTCCGCTGGCGTCGGTGTACTCGCCACAGGCCACGAGGCTCGCGATGTTGTCGCTCGGGTGGGGCGTCTCGCCCGGCGCGAGGAACGAGTCCATGAAGTCGAGGTAGCGCGTGAGCGAGGTGTTGTACATCGCCGCGCCGGTCGGGCTGGCGCGGGTATCTGACCCCCAGAGCCGCGCCGCGTCACCCGCCGCGGTGGTCTCGACGGTGTCGCGAACGACCCGCGTCGCGTCGGCGTCCATCGCGCCGACCGCGATGCCGACCGAGTCGAGCACGCGTTTCTTCAACTCCTCACGAACGTCCTCGGAGAGGTCGTCGTACGCGACCGAGCCCACGAACCCCGCGATCTCGTCGGTGGTTGTCATACCTGGAGTTACTCCCGGGCGGGGCAAAAGGATTGTCGCGGATGCGTCCGTCGCGAGGCGGTCCTGTCCGCGTTTCGCGGGTCCGGTGGAGTCTTGTGAGTCGCACCCGTCGAGTTTCCCATGCAAGCTTCCGACCTACTCGTCAGATGTCTCGAAGTCGAGGGCGTCGACCGGGTGTTCGGCGTCCCGGGCGAGGAGCTGGAGGACATCCTGTTCTCGATGCGCGACTCGACGGTGGAGTTCGTCCCGGTCCGCCACGAACAGGGCGCGGCGTTCATGGCCGACGTCCACGGTCGGCTCACCGGCGAGGCCGGGGTCTGTATGGGCACCCTCGGGCCGGGCGCGACCAACCTCCTCACCGGGGTCGCGGACGCCCAGCTCGACAAGAGCCCGCTGGTCGCGATCACCGGCCAGGGCGGCCTCGAACGCCTCCACCAGGAGAGCCACCAGCGCCTCGACGTCGTAGGGATGTTCGAGCCGGTCACGAAGTGGAACACCCAGATCACGGAACCCGAGATCATCCACGAGTCGGTCCGAAAGGCGTTCAAACTCGCCGAGTACGAGAAACCCGGCGCGACCCACATCGAGTTCCCCGAGGACGTCGCGGCCGAGGAGGCCCACAACCGTCCGATCCGCCCCCGTGAACGCGTCCGCCGGCCCAGCCCCGACCAGAAGGCCGTCGAGCGCGCCGCCTCGCTGCTCGCCGACGCCGACCGCCCGATCGTTCTGGCCGGCAACGGCGGTATCCGAACCCGCTCGTCCGAACGTCTCCGCTCGTTCGTCGACGAGACGAACATCCCAGTAGTAGGAACCTACATGGGCAAGGGCGCGGTCTCGGACGCCGACGACCACTCGCTGTTCACCCTCGATTCGGGCGACGACGACCAGGCTCAGACCGCGATCGAACGGGCCGACGTGGTGCTCGCCGTCGGTTACGACATCGCCGAGCACGACCCCGAGAACTGGAACCCCGACCTCGAAAAGCGGATCGTTCACCTCGACTTCGAACCCGCCGAGGTCTACGAGCACTACAACCCCCAGGCCGAGATCGTTTCGGATGTCTCAGCCGGTCTCCGGGCGATCCAGGAGTACGACGAGGCGATCGCCACCGACACCGACTGGTACGCCGACCTCCGGGAGTCGATCCTCGACGACGTGACCCAGGAGCCAGAGGCCGACGACCCGTTCAGCGTCGAACGCACGCTGCCCCTCCTCCGGGAGGCGATGGCCGACTCGGACGTCCTCCTCTCGGACACCGGCAGCCACAAGATGGCGATCGCCCAGAACTACCCGACTTACGAGCCGAACACCTGCATCATCTCGAACGG
This sequence comes from Halococcus salsus, assembly GCF_009900715.1. NCBI lineage: Archaea > Methanobacteriati > Methanobacteriota > Halobacteria > Halobacteriales > Halococcaceae > Halococcus > Halococcus salsus. The sequence continues at coordinate 82,826 of NZ_JAAAJC010000003.1, read as the reverse complement.
GCTGGCGACGATGGGCATCTCAGTACCCGGCGCGGTGGCCGCCGACCTCGCCGTCGATTCGAACGTCGTCGCCGCGACGGGTGACGGCGGGTTCCTGATGAACGGTGCGGAGATCGAGACCGCGACCCGCCTGGGCTGTGGGTTCACGATCCTGCTGTTCAACGACGACGACTACGGGCTGATCTCCGAGAAACAGGAGGACCACCGGGACGAGAGCACCGGCACGAAGCTCTCGAACCCCGACTTCACGACCTTCGCCGAGAGCTTCGGGATCGAGGGATATCGGCCCGAGACGTGGGACGAGCTGGGTGAGACCCTCGAAACCGTGGTGCCGAGCGACGAAATGGCGCTCGTGGAAGTTCCGGTCGAATAACAAACGCGGCTTTCAGTCGGACGACCGGTTTGCTGTCGTTTCGGAACCGCGCTGACGCTGGTACAAACGAGAACCGCAACCGCCCCGAACCGGCCACACGCCTCCCCAGCCGATTCCTTCGGCTCGTCGCTTCGCTCCTCACCTCAGTCATCCCTCGCACAGTGTCCGCGGTCGGCGCTCGTTTCACTCGCGCACGACCGCGAGCGCGCGCCAACAGCACCACCGCAACCGCACCGCACGGCGGCTGACCGGGAGCCGATTCAGGCGCGGGCGGTGGCCCAGATGGCGGTGAGCCCGAGCACGAGCGCGGGGACGAACGGCACCACGAGGAAGGTGTCGCGCCAGGTTAGCCCGAGCATGGCGAGGCTTTCGCCCGAGATGGCCAGCCAGTAGACCCCTACCGGCGCGACGATAAACGTGAGGATCACCATCCCCACCAGCGTCCAGCCCCGCCAGTCGAACTCGCGGTCGGCCGCGCCGGCGGCGACCTCGTCGTACTCGGTTCGGGGACGGTCGGCCACGGGGTCGCGAACGGATTCGTCGCTCATCGCGCCCGGCCACACCCCATCCGACTCCGGCGTCGGCCCCGGTTCATACCGACTCGACGAGCGGGTCGAACAAAAGCGATGCGGGACGTTTTATTCGCGACGACCGATCCGAGCGCATGGCGGATTCCCACGACCACGACGACCACCACAGCCACGACCACGGCGACGAACCCGACCACGCCCACCACGACTTCGGCCCGGTCGCCTTCGCGCTGATCACGGTCTCCACCTCTCGAAGCCTCGATGACGACCCGGCAGGCGACGCCATCGTGGCCGCGGTCGAGGACGACGGTGGCTCGGTCGCGACCCGCGAACTCGTCGACGACGACTACGACGGGATCCAGGGTCGAGTGAACTCCCTCGTCAATCGTGACGACGTGGACGTGGTCGTCACCACCGGCGGCACGGGCGTGACGCCCGACGACGTCACCGTCGAGGCGGTCGATCCCCTCTTCGACAAACGACTCCCCGGCTTCGGTGAACTCTTCCGGGCGCGCTCGCGCGAGGAGGTGGGTACCCGCGTGGTCGCCACCCGCGCCACGGCCGGGGTCATCGAGGGCGTCCCGGCGTTCTGTCTCCCCGGGAGCGAGAACGCGGCGAGCCTCGGGGCCGAGATCGTCACCGCCGAGGCGGGCCACCTCGCGGGGCTCGCGAAACGCGACGAGGACGTCGAGGACGAGAACGTGGACGACGAAGAAACGGACGACGGCGATACGGATTCCGGTTCCGACGAGAGCTGAGTCAGGACGGCAGCGGACACAGGCTCGCGGTCAGCACCGCCACCGCGTCGGTTTCGTTGCGCGCGCCGTGGACCGCGCCGCGTTCGTTCGGGACCACGCCCGGTGCCGAAATCAGTTCTTCTTCGTTGTCGCGGGTCACGACCACCGTCCCGTCGAGGACGTGGAAGACGTTGGTGGCGTTCTCGTGGGCGTGTGGCTCGACGGCCGCGCCGGGGCCCAGCACGAACGCCTTCACGAGCACGTCGTCGGTCACGAGGAGTTCCTCGGTCAGCACCTCGCCCTCGTCGGGGTCGAGGTCCGGGTAGGTATCGAGCACACCCAGAGCGCGGAGCGCGGACCGGGTAGTGCTTTCGCCGATCCGCGAAACTCTCCGCCGGGCCACAGTATATACGCCGGCCGGCCGTCGTCCGGACATGGAGTACGTTACCGTTCAGGACACCGAGATCCCGGCGCTCGGTCTCGGCACGTGGCGCATGAAGGGCCCGACCTGCCGGCGTGCGGTCGCGACCGCGCTCGACTGTGGCTACCGCCACATCGACACCGCCCAGATGTACGGCAACGAGCGCCAGGTCGGCGCGGCGATCTCCGGTGCGGCCGTCGACCGCGACGAGGTCTTCCTCACCACGAAGCTCGCGATGTCGAACCGCGACCACGACTCGGTGATCGAGTCCACGGAGACCAGCCTCCGGAAGCTCCAGACCGACTCGGTCGACCTCCTCCTGATCCACCAGCCGAATCGTGGGGTAGCGCTCGAAGAGACCCTCGGCGCGATGGACGAACTCGTCGACGACGGCCTGGTCGACCACATCGGGGTCTCGAACTTCGGCGTCGAACGCCTCCATTCCGCCTGTGAAATCGCCGACGCGCCGATCCTCACGAACCAGGTGATGTATCACCCATTCTGGGACCAGTCCACAGTCCTAGATTACTGCCAGATCCACGACATCATGCTGACGGCCTACAGCCCGCTGGCCCACGGCGGTGCGGTCTCCGATCCCCTGCTGAGCGAGATCGGCGCACGCTACGACAAGACGCCCGCCCAGGTCGCCTTCCGGTGGCTGATCCAACAGGAGAACGTCTCGACGATCCCGAAGTCCACCTCGCCGGAACACATCGAGGCCAACCTCGCAGTCTTCGACTTCGAACTCACCGACGAGGAGATGCGGGCGATCCGACGGCCATCGGCCTCCCGGACCGCGTCGAGCTTCGTCCGGGCGCGACTCCCGTTCTGACCCCGAGAGCTTTCCGCTCGCCGGTCGAAGGGACGGCATGGCGACCCAGCTCGCGGACGGTATCTGGTGGTTCGAGCTCTCGGGCGTGAACGCCTACCTCGTCGAGGACGACGTGCTCACCCTCGTCGACGCCGGCACGCCGTTCGACGCCGCGACGATCGAGGCCGAGGTCGAGGGGGCGGGGCACCGAGTGAGCGAGATCGAGCGCGTGCTGCTCACTCACTACGACTTCGACCACGTCGGTGCACTTGCGAAACTCGACGACCTCGACGCCACGGTCTACGCCGGGCGGGCGGACGCGGCGGTCCTCACCGGCGACGAGAAGCCCCGACTCGGCAACCGAAAGGGTGCGTTCCAGCGCGTTGCGGGCCCGTTTGTCGACACCCCCGACCTCCCGGTCGAAATCGTCGCCGACGGTGATACTGTGGGCTCCTTCACGGCCTACCACACGCCGGGTCACACCCCCGGCCACACCGCGTTCGTGAGTGAGACCCTCTCGGCGGGGTTCTTCGGCGACCTCGTCTTCGAGGGGTCCGGCCGACTCACGCCCTCCGGGTGGGCGATGAGCCACGACACCGACACCGTCGCCGAGAGCATCCGGTCGGTCGACGAGCGGGTCCCCGCCTTCTCGGTGCTCGGGATGGGTCATGGAGTGCCGTTCGTCCGCGACGGCGACGCGCGCCTCGCGGACCTCGCCGCCGACCGCTGAAGAACCGGGACGCTTTGGTGCCGGACGACGAGGGATGGGACGATGAGTACCGACGACCTGCCGAACGGCTGGAGCCGAATCGAGGACACCGACCAACAGGGCGGCCAGTACAACCCACAGCAGCCGATCCAGTACGAGCGCGACTCCATCGAGCTCCACCTCCAGCCCGCGACGAACGCCGCCGACACCGACCAAGACGTCTGGCAGGTGAACGCGATCCGCGAGACAGGTGATGGGCCGGACGTCCTCCGCGAGGAGATCGAGGGTCGCGACACCGCCATCGGCACCGCTCGCGAGTTCATGGAGACCTACAACGAGCGCCACGTCGAGGGCGACGAGAGCGTCGACGGCCTGATCTCGTCGTTCTAATTGTCCGCAGCGAGTTCTTCGGCCACCGTTCGCGCGTCGAGCAGCGCGGGGTCGACGAGGAGATCCGCCTGCCCCTTCGCGAACTCCGGCAGCGAATCGCGCGAGTAGACGACGATCCTGATCCGTCCCACCAGGTCCACGACTACCGGGATCGAGGTGGCCTGTTCGACGTCGGTGAGGACGAAGACGTCGGCCTCGCTGATACCGGCGTCTTCGAGCGCCGGCCGGTTGGCGATGCCCTCGACCCACGAGACTTCGACACCCTCGGCTTCGAGTGCGTCGCCGAGGCCGTCGAGGTCCGGACCCGCGACGACCGCTTTCTGGTCGGTCATTCTACTGCCTCGATCGCCCGTCGAGTTCTCGCTTTCGCTCCTGGTCGTAGGTCTTCGTATAGGCCACTGTCGAGTGGTCGAAATCGCGCGTCCGCTGCGTCGGACCCCGCCGCCGGCTCGCCGGCTGTATCGGCCCGCGAAACGACGAATCCGACCGCGACGGCGTAGACACCATCCGAGAAGTCGGACTGCCACGTGTCGAACGGGACGAGGTCCACCGGGGACGCCTCGACGTTCGTTTCCTCCCGGAGTTCGCGTGCCGCAGCCACCGCGAGGGGTTCGTCGTGCTCCACTGCACCGCCGGGCAACGCCCACGAGCCTTCGTGAGGTGGTCGCCCTCGCTGGACCAACAACACGTCTTCCCCGTCGACGACCGCGACGTTGGCTGCCACGCCCGGTTGCTGGAAGACGATCCGGTCACAGGCCTCGCAGTAGCGCCGGTCGCGCCCCTCGAATCGCGTCGACTTCAGCGGACTGCCGCATCGAGGACAGAACTCGGCGGGAAGTTTGGTCACTGATGAGCGACGCGAAACACCCACATCACTCATACTCGATGGTCGCGGGCGGTTTATGGGTCACGTCGTAGACGACACGCGAGACGTTGTCGAGCGATCCCGTGATCCGGCTCTGGAGGCGCTGGAGGGTGTCCCAGTCGACTTCGAGGGCGCGCGCGGTCATGCCGTCCCGACTCTCGACCGCCCGCACGGAGACTACCCAGCCGTGGACCCGGTTGTCCCCCTTCACGCCCGTGGCCTTCCCGATGACCGCCGCGAGCGCCTGCCAGGGCTCGTAGTCGGCGTTTTCCAACTCCTCCTCGACGGCCTGGGTCGCCTCGCGCGCGACGTGGAGCTTTTCTTCGGTGACCTCGCCGAGCACCCGCACCGCGAGACCGGGACCCGGGAACGGCATCCGCTCGGCCACGAGGTCGTCGAGGCCGAGTTCGCGGGCGACCTCGCGGACCTCGTCCTTGTAGAGGTCGCGAACGGGTTCGACGATCCCCTCGAAGTCGACTCTGTCGGGGAGCCCGCCGACGTTGTGGTGGGACTTGATGTTGCCCTCCGACTCGATCCGGTCGGGGTAGATGGTGCCCTGGACGAGGTAGTCGGCGTCCGTCTCGCGCGCCTCGGTTTCGAGTTCGCGGATGAATCGCTCGCCGACGACGTGCCGTTTCTCCTCCGGGTCCGTCACGCCCGCGAGCGCGTCGAGGAACCGTTCCTGGGCGTGGACGACCTGGAGACTCTCCATGTAGGAGAAGGTCTCCTCGACCTGTTCGGTCTCGCCCTTTCGCATCAGGCCGGTGTCGACGTAGACGGGGGTCAGTCGGTCGCCGAGCGCCTCGTAGGCCAGCGCCGCCGCCACGGACGAGTCCACACCGCCGGAGAGCGCGATCACCGCGCTCGCGTCGCCGACGTCGGCCTCGATCCCCGCGACCGCCTCGTCGATGAACTCTTCGGGGTCGACCATCAGACCTCGACCTCGGTGGTCTCGGTCGGTTCCTTCTCGATGGCGGCGTCGAGCAACCCGACGAACGGCGGGCTCGCCCGACCCGGTCGCGACCGGAACTCGGGGTGGAACTGGGTACCGAAGAAGAACGGGTGGTCGTCGAGTTCGAGGACCTCCATCCGGTTGTTCGCCCGGCCCGAGAAGCGGAGTCCCTCCGCCTCCAGGTCGTCGATGTACTCGGGGTTGACCTCGTAGCGGTGGCGGTGGCGTTCGGTACACGATTCCCCATATAACTCGGCCGCGAGCGTTCCCGGCTGGATCTCGGTCGCGTGAGCCCCGAGGCGCATGGTGCCTCCGAGGTCCTCGACGTCGTACTGTTCGGGCAGCAACCCGATGACGGGATGGGGGGTCTCGGGGACCATCTCGGTCGAGTGGGCTCCTTCCAGCCCGAGGACGTTTCTGGCGTACTCGATCACGGCCATCTGGAAGCCGAGACAGAGCCCGAGGTAGGGCACCTCGTTCTCGCGGGCGTATCGCGCGGCGTCGATCTTCTCGCGCGTGCCGCGCGTGCCGAACCCGCCGGGGACCACGATGGCGTCGGCCTCCCGAACCCGGCGCTGGTGGGTGTTCGCCATCTCCTCGGCGTCGACCCAGAGCACCTCGACCTCGACGCCGTGCTCGAGACCCGCGTGCTTCAGCGCCTCGTGGATCGAGAGGTAGGCGTCTTCGAGCGCGTACTTCCCGACGAGCGCCACCTTCACCGTCCCGGACTTCTCGCGGGTCACGACGTCGCGCCACCAGCCCGCGCGTTCGGCGGCCGGCTGTGCCGCGTCCTCGATATCCAGGCGCTCCATGACGTGCTCGTCGAGCCCTTCCTCCTCGACGACGAGGGGGACGTGGTAGATGTCCTCGACGTCGGGGTTCGAGAAGACGGCCTCCCTCGGGACGTCACAGAACAGCGCGATCTTCTCCTTGGTGTCGGGGTCGAGTTTCTCCTCACACCGCCCGACCACGATGTCGGGCTGGAGCCCGATCGAGCGGAGCTCCTTCACGCTGTGCTGGGTGGGTTTGGTCTTCTGCTCGCCGTTCTTCGAGAAGGGAACGAGGGTGACGTGCGCCAGCAGGACGTCCTCCTCGTTCTCCTCGTGGGTGAACTGTCGGATCGCCTCGTAGTAGGGGCCGCCCTCGATATCTCCAACCGTTCCGCCGACCTCGATGAGACAGACGTCGTGGCCCGCGGCGGCCTCCCTGATGCGGCGCTTGATGTCGTCGGTGATGTGGGGGATTATCTGTACTGTTTTCCCGAGGTAGTCGCCGGCGCGCTCCTTCTCGATGACGTTCTTGTAGAGCTTGCCAGTCGTAATATTCTGGTCGAAGCTCATGTCCTCGTCGAGGAACCGTTCGTAGTTCCCGAGATCCAGGTCGACCTCGCCGCCGTCGTTGAGGACGTATACCTCGCCGTGCTGGTAGGGGTTCATCGTGCCCGCGTCGACGTTGAGATAGGGGTCGATCTTGACGGCCGTGACGTCGAAACCGGCGTTCTCGAGGAGGCGGCCCGTGCTCGCCGCGGTGATTCCCTTCCCGAGGCCGCTCATCACGCCCCCGGTGACGAAAACGAATTTGGGTCCCCCGTCGGGACTCGCGGAGTTTGTCGGCATAGCAACGGTCTGCAACCGGAGGACAAAATGGTTTCGGAGGTCCAGTCCATCCATGACACGTCTCACGCACGGGTGCTGGACGGGATGAGCGCCCGACACGATCTCGTCGCCGGCGCGAAGGCCACCGCCCCGCTCCTCCTCGGGGTCCTCCCGTTCGGGCTGATCGTCGGGGTGACCGCCTCGAACGTCGGCCTCTCGCCCGTCGAGATGGTCGGGATGTCGGTTCTCGTCTTCGCGGGCGCGGCCCAGCTCGCGGCCATCGACCTCATGGGGCAGGGCGCGCCCGTCGCGGTGGTGGTCATGACGGCCGTCGTCATGAACGTCCGGCACACCATGTACAGCGCGTCGATCGCGCCGTACTTCCGGCGGCTCAGCGGCCCCGCCAAGTGGGTCAGCGCGTACTTCCTCAACGACGAGACCTACGCGGTCGCCATCACCGAGTTCCGGAACTCGGGGCCCGACGTCCAGCATCACAAGCGGTTCTACCTCGGCTCCGGGGTCGCGATGCTGACGACCTGGGTCGTGAGCACCGCGCTCGGGATAGTCCTCGGAGCGAACCTCCCCGCGGGGCTCTCCCTGGAGTTCGCCATCCCGCTCACCTACCTGGCGCTGCTGTTCACGACGCTCGACGACCGCTCGACCGTGGTCGCCGCGCTCGTCGCGGCCGGCGTGAGCCTCGTCGCCGCCGTCCTGCCGTTCAACCTGAGCCTCGTCGCGGCGGCGCTCGTCGGGATCGCCGCCGGCGTGGCGGTCGAAGTCCACCGGGGGACCTTCCCGACGGTCGACCGGGAACCGCGGTCGGACGGCGGGGCGGACACGACGAACGAGGGGTCGGGATGACGGCCGAATACACCACGACGGCGGTCTGGCTGGTCATCGCCGTCGTCGGGGGTGCGACGTACCTGTTCCGGCTCTCCTTCCTCCCGTTGATCGGTCGGCTGGAGCGGGTACCGCCGCGGCTCACGGGCACCCTCCGGTTCATCCCGGTGACGGTGTTCGCCGCGCTCGCCGTCCCCTCGATACTCTCGCTTTCGGCCGCACCGACGCCACACCTCGTCTACGAACCGGCGAAGCTCCTCGCGGCCGGGGTCGCCGTGGTGGTTGCGTGGCGAACGAAGAACATGTTCGCGACCATCGGTATCGGGATGGTCGTGCTCTGGACCGTGCAGCTGCTGCTCTGAGCTTCGCTCACCGAACCAGGTCCAACGGGCTATCGGGGTGGCTACCACTCGGTGAGCGCGCCGCGGCCGTGGGCACGCACGAGAGCGTACAGGAAGCTGAGGGAGCCGCTGACGGCGACCAGCCCGCCGAGGTAGAACACCCACGCCATCCCGACCGAACTCATCAGCCAGCCGCCGACGACGGGGGCGAGCAGGCTGCCGGGTCGCCAGACGAGGTCGCGGATCCCGAAGCTCGCGGCCACGCCACTTTCGTCGTCGTCGCTCCCCTCGTCGGCGAACAGCGCCATGCTCGCAGGTTCGCGGAAGGCCTCGGTGACGCCGAGCAGGGCGTTGAGTACGAGCAGCGGTACGAACGCGGCGGAGACGTAGCCGACCGCAGGGATCGCATCGGGGAGGCCGAGCGCCGTCCCGACGGCGGGGGTGAAGGGCACGGCGAGCGCGACGATCCCGTACGTCCCGCCGCCGACGAAGACGAACAGCGCGCGGCCGTAGCGGTCCGAGAGCGATCCTATCGTGGGCTGGAGCACGAGGTTCGCGAGCTTCTCGGCGGTGATCACGAGCGTGACGGCGATCGGGACCATCTCGAGGCCGCCCCGGGCGGCCACCACGCCTGCAAAGAGCGGCACCCACGTCCGGACGAGGGTGACGGCGACCGAGTACTGCGCCCGGAAGACGCTGAGGGTGCGGATGCGGCGGTTGAACGCGAGGCCGGTGAAGGGGATCCCACGAATCGTGGTCTCGTCGGGTTCGAGCACGAGGACGACCGCGAGGAAGGTGACGACGTAGAGCGCGACGAGGGGCCAGAAGACGAGCGCGAAGCCGGAGTGTTGGTAGACTACGCCGGCGGTGAGGCTCCCCGCGATGGCGGCGGCGAAGCGTGCGGCGTTCGACTTCCCGATGACGTTCGCGCGGGTCTCCTTGCTGGCGAGTTCGCCGACGAATGCCAACGTCAGGAGACCGATCCCGACCACCACGATACCCTGGAGCGCGCGGATGCCGACGAGGGTCGCCGGCGAGACGACCTGTGTGAACAGCGCGTAGACCACGGCCCCGACGGCGAGACAGCCGCCGAGCACGACGCGTTTGTCGTAGCGGTCGCCGGCCCACGCCAGCGGCACGACCGCGAGGAACTGGGCGGCGGTGAAGCCCGAGTAGAACAGCCCGGTCGTCAGCCCCGAGGCGTGGAGCCGGTTGACGTAGTAGGGGAGGAGCACGATGAGCGTCGAGTAGCCGAAGCGCCCCGCGAACCGAACGAGATAGAGCGCGAAAAACTGGCTTCGACGGTCGGTTGCGGTGGACACTGCGCCCCGTTGTCGAAGCCCCGAAAAGCACGTTTCGCTTTGCGTCCGCCCCGACCTGCGCCCGGCTCGATTCGCCGAGGTCAACACCCTTAATCGCCTCCCACGCCTCCGTTCGCGTAGTGTCACTCGCCATCTCGACGACCGACCTCACGAAGAACTACGGCGACGTGCAGGCGCTCGACGGCCTCTCGCTCGACATCGAGCAGGGCGAGTTCTTCGGGCTGCTCGGCCCGAACGGCGCGGGCAAGACAACCTTCATCAACATCCTCGTCGGGCTGGTCTCGAAGTCCGGCGGCGAGGCGCTGGTGTTCGGCAACGACGTCGAGGCCGACTACCGCGAGGTCCGCTCGCGGATCGGCCTCGCCCCCCAGGAGTTCAACGTCGACCGGTTCTTCCCGGTTCGCGAGGTCCTGCTCCACCAGGCGGGCTATCACGGCGTCGATGGGGAAGAAGCCCGCCGCCGGGCGGACGAGGCGCTCAAAACGGTCGGTATCTACGAGAAGCGAAACTCCAGATTCGACTGGCTCTCCGGCGGGATGAAGCGCCGGTTCATGCTCGCCCGCGCGCTGGTCTCGGACCCGGACCTCCTGATCCTCGACGAACCCACCGCGGGCGTCGACGTCGAACTCCGCCACGACCTCTGGGAGATCATCACCGACCTCAACGAGGACGGATTGACGGTGCTCCTGACGACCCACTACATCGAGGAGGCCGAACAGCTCTGCGACGAGGTCGCCATCATGGACCAGGGCCAAAAGGTCACGGTCGCGAGCCCGGCCGACCTGATGGCGAAAGGCGACGACACCGTCCGCCTCCGGCTCCGCGACCCGCCGACCTCGACCCCGGCCGTCACGGACGACCGCGTCACCGACGTCGACCTCGACGGCGACCTCCTCACCGTCTCGGCCGCTTCGGGTGGCGAAGTCACCCCGGCGCTCGTCCGTGACCTCGACCGCCAGGGCCACACCGTGGTCGACGTCGACATCTCGCGGACGTCGCTCGAAGAGGTGTTCATCTCGCTGACGAGCCACGACGAGGAACCGGCGACCGGCGACCTCGACGATCCCGAACGTGACGCCGAGGCCGCCGCCCCACCGGGGGCCTCGCAGTGAGCGTGGTCTCGACGGGCGCGCGAACCCTGCTCCGCCGCGAGGTGCTCCGGTACGTCCGGCGGCCGTGGAACACGTTTCTCCCTCCTGTCATCACCAACGCGCTCTACTTCGTGGTTTTCGGGGTGATCCTCGGCGGGCGGATCAACGCGACCGGCGGGACGCCCTACATCCTGTTCATCCTCCCGGGGCTCGTCGTGCTCGGCGCGACCAGCGACGCCTTCCAGAACGCCTCCTTCACCATCTTCCACGGTCGCTGGAACGCCTACATCCACGAGGTCCAGACCGCGCCGCTCTCGTACGTCGAGATGGTCGGCTCGTACATCTCGGCGAGCGCGCTCCGCGGGATCGTGATCGCGGCGCTCGTCACGCTCGTCGGCGTGGTCTTCACGAACCTCGACCCCGGCGTGCCGCCGGTGGGCACGGCCCACCCGGTCTACACCGTGGGCTTCGTGCTCGTGATCACGGTGCTCTTCGCGGCCTTCGGGGTCCTGGGCGGGCTCTGGGCCGAGGACTTCGACTACCTCACGGTGATGAACCAGTTCATCATCCGGCCGCTGGTGTTCTTCGGGGCGGTCTTCTATCCGCTCTCGGCGCTGCCCCCCATCTGGCAGACCGTCTCGCTCCTCAACCCGATGGTCTACATGGTCGACGGCCTCCGCTACGGCTTCCTCGGGACCGCCGACATCGACCCGACGGTCTCGCTCGTCGTCCTCGCCGTCGCGGCGGCGGTGATGGTCGGGGTCGACGTCCTGCTGTTCAAACGCGGCTACGGGCTGACGGACTGAGGCGGGAAACGGGCTCAGTTCCCCTCGAAGAACGCCACGACCCGCACCGCGACCTTCTCCGCCTGCCCGAGGAAGAAGTGGTCGGCCGAGAGCCCCTCGACGGCGATATCGAGGTCGCGGGCGCGCTCGACCACGGGCTCCCAGTCGGCGGTCGTATCGCGTTCGGCGTAGAGAACTTTCACTCGATCGTCGATCCCGTCGAGCGCGGCCACCGCGTCGCTTTCGCCCTCGCCACGGTCGGGCGCGAGCGCACACACGCCCCAGAGGCCCTCGATATCGCTCGCGGCGCACAGCGCCATCGTCGCGCCGAAGCTGAACCCGAAGAGTCCAACCTGATCCGCGCGCTCGCGCGCCCACTCGACGGCGCTTTTGGCGTCTTCCTGCTCGCCGCGGCCCTCGTCCCACGCTCCGTAGTCGAACCGGAGGCAGGCGATCCCCGCCTCGCAGAGCGCGTCGCTCACGGCGGTGAGCCGCTGGTCCGAGCGGGTGCCGCCGTCCTGCGGGTGGGGTGGACACGCCACGACGAGTCGCTCGAAGCGGTCGTTCTTGTTCACGTCCTCGGGGGTGTCGAGCGTTCCGCGGACGTCGCGCCCGCCGGGAATAACCACGGTCATCGGCCTCGTCTGCGAACGGGCGGTGTTTTAAGATGGCGGGACGCTAGGGGCCGGTATGGGCATCCTTTCACGCGCGTCGTACGTGGTTCGGTCGCGGCTCAACGCGATCCTCAACAACGCCGAGGACCCGAGCGAGGCACTGGATTACTCCTACGAACAGCTCCGCGACCAGCTACAGGACGTGAAAGGCGGGATCGCGGACCTCACCACCCAGAAGAAACGCCTCGAGATCCAGAAACGACGGCTGGAGGAGAACGTCGACAAGCACAACGAGCAGGCCCGCGAGGCGGTGCGCCAGGACCGCGACGACCTCGCGCGGCAGGCCCTCGAAAAGAAGAAACAGAAGATGACTCAGATCGAGGATCTGGAGAGCCAGATCGCCGACCTCCAGAACACCCAGGACCAGCTGGTCGAGAAGAAGAACACCCTCCAGGGTCGGATCGAGGAGTTCCGGACCCAGAAGGAGACCATGAAGGCGCGCTACGAGGCCGCCGAGGCGAGCACGCGTGTCTCCGAAGCGATGACCGGGGCGGGCGACGAGATGGAGGACGTCGGCCGTTCGATCGAACGCGCAAACGAACGCACCGAGGACATGGAGGCCCGCGCCGAGGCGATGGACGAACTCGAGGAGTCGGGGGCCTTCGAGGACGCGCTCTCGGACAAGGACAGCATCGACCGCGAGCTCGAATCGCTCGGCACCGACAGCGAGGTCGAGGCCGAACTCGAAACCCTCCGGGGCGAGATGGGTGGCGGTGGGTCGTCGAGTACGTCCACGGAAACCGAAACGGAGACCGCCGAGACGACCGACACGGACGACGGCGGTTCGAGTGCGGGCAGCGACGAACCCGCCGACCCCGAGGTCGAAGCCGAACTCGAAGAGCTCCAGAACGAGGACTCGAACTAGGCCGCGAACGACGGGCGCTCGACTGGGTGGGGGACGCCCGTGCTTAGCGCTTCTTCGCGACGACGGCGACCGCGTTCATATGCTGTTCGTACTGGTCGAACACCGACCGCATCTTTCTGACCCGTCTCCGCCCCGAGGGCTTCGCGAGCAGATTGAACCCGAACCGCATCGTTCGGCGGAGCCCCTCGTCGTCGATCATCCGCCGCGGGTCGAGCAGCGCCATCGGGGCACGGCCCTGCCAGACGACCTCGAACCCCGCCGTTTCGAGGTGATCAACCCACTCCGACTCGGTTAGCGGCCGCGCGTTGACCTTCAGGACATGCGAGAGGTCCTCCCGAATTCGGGATTTCGACTCGTCGTCGATGTCGTCGGGTATCAGTCCGAGTTCGTGGATGCCGTACGTGCCACCCGGTCGGAGGAGACGTTCGGCCTCGTTGACGATGCTCGCTTTCCCCCTCTCGGGCTGCATCGTCAGCAGTGCCTCGCCGTAGACCACGTCCGCGCACGCCGAGTCGAGCGTCGTGGCACCCGCGTTTCCGACGACGATCTCGCAGTCGGGACGGTCGAGTTCGGTCGCCAGTGCGTTCGCCGCCTCCCGGTCGAGTTCGACGCCCGTGTACGACCCTGGTTCGTGGTCGAGCGCGAGCCGCGCGGTGAACCCCGTTCCTGGGGCGAACTCGACCACGTCGTCGCCGGGAGTGATGTCGAGTGCGTCGACGAGTTCAAGCGTCAGCTCCCGACCGCCCGGCCGGAGCACGCGTTTGCCCATCTCGGCGAGGACCCAGTGGGCGGGTGGTTTTCGAGCGATTTCCGGGCCATCAGGCTCCCCCCGATACCGACGTCAGGATCACTAGCGCGGTGCTCGCCTCGACCGCCACGGGCGAGAACTCTCGCTCCCCGTCGAATCGCGCGACACGCCCGGCGGGCAGCTCGTACGTCTCCGACCCAACGTGTAGTTCGAACTCGCCGTCGAGAACCACGAAGAGCACCGTTCGCGCGGCGTGGCGATGCGGCTCGATGCGCTCGCCAGCGTCGAGATGGAGGTGATTTACCCGCGGCTCCCCGTTCTCGAAGAGCGGGACGAACGATTCAGCGCCGAGTCCAGTGAAGTCGGCGATCTCCGCCATCCGTTGGGTCCCCGTCATCGGTCACTCCGTGTGTCACGCGCCGACCGCGCTTCGGTTTCGACATCGGTTCGGTCACGCTGCTCGGACGCTTCACGAACGCTCCGTGGTCCCCGTCGACCGCGGTATTGACGGTCGACCGCCGCCACGTCGGGGGCCGGTCGGTTGCTGTGTCTCATCTGCCTTCGGCAGTTCGTCCCCCACGCCTATAATTTTAGGTATGCCTAAAACACGGCTCGCTGTCGATGCACGCGAGACGCACGAACGATCCGCCTCGATGCAGACCAATCGTGGTTCGCTGTCGCGGGAGTCGGTGACAGTACTCGCGAAACAGTCGACCAGGGCCGTGACGTGGTCTCGTCCGATGATCCGTCTCCCCGATCAAATGCTGCTCCGCGTCCGCACACGACCACGACGCTCGTTTTCCTGACCGTTCACTCGACGTTCTCGCCCTGATAGCTCCCGTCGTAGACATCGTCGTGGTCGGCCTCACAGAGGACGAGCTGTGCGACCCGCGCACCGCGTTCGATCTCGATGTCGTGGTGGACCTGGAGCAGCCCCTCGCCGCGGCCCTCGTAGCCCGCGTCCCAGACCGCGGTGTTCAGCATACACGAGTTGCGCAGCAGCGACGAGCGCGGATAGACGAACCCCACGTGACCCTCGGGGATCCGGACGATCTCGGTGTAGCGGGCGACGTAGCCCCCCGGCGGGAGGTAGTAGGGGTCGGTGGTGTCGCTCTCGCCGAACCCCTCGACGACGTGTTCGCGGCGACGGTGGCGCACGCCGACTTCCTTGCTCTCGATACCGATCCGGCCGGGTTCGCGCTGTTCGAAGACGGCTTCGAGCGTGAGGTCCACCCCGTTGGGCTGGACCTGTTCGTCGGTGACGGGCGTGACGTGCTCGGCGACGAACGCACCGCTTTTGTACATACCACACCGTCCCTATCGGCATACAAAGCCGTACCGGAGTCCCCGGAATCGAGCGGAGCGGCAAGACTTGCGATGTATGGCGGTCTTTCGTGCGAAACGCACGGGATTTATACCGATGGGTAGCGGATAGGTACGTGCTATGGGAAAAACGCTAACGGAGAAGATCCTCTCCGACCACCTCGTCGAAGGTGAACTCGAAACCGGCGAGGAGATCGGGATCGAGATCGACCAGGTCCTGACTCAGGACACGACGGGGACGCTCGTCTGGCTCCAGTTCGAGGCGCTCGGCCTCGACGAGGTCCAGACCGAGCTCGCTGCGCAGTACTGCGACCATCAGACCTACCAGTTCGACTTCAAGAACTCCGACGACCACCGCTTCCTCCGGTCGGCGGCGGGCACGTTCGGCGCGCACTTCTCGCGCCCGGGCAACGGTATCTGCCACCAGGTCCACAAGGAGCGCTTCGCCGCACCGGGCAAGACGATGCTCGGCTCGGACAGCCACACCCCGACTCCTGGTGGGATGGGCGAACTCGCCATCGGTTCGGGCGGTCTCGACGTCGCCGTCGCGATGGGCGGCGGGCCGTACTACATCGAGATGCCGGAAGTCGTCAGCGTCCGTCTCGAAGGCGAACTCCCCGAGTGGGCCACCGCCAAGGACGTCATCCTCCACCTCCTCGGCGAGCTCTCGGTGAAGGGCGGCGTCGGCAAGGTGCTCGAATACACCGGCCCCGGCATCGAGAGCCTCTCCGTGCCCGAGCGGACCACCATCACCAACATGGGGACCGAGCTCGGCGCGACCACCTCGATCTTCCCGACCGACGACAACACCAAGGAGTTCCTCTCGCGGCTCGAACGCGAGGACGAGTACGTCGACCTGAGCGCCGACGACGACGCCGAGTACGCCGACGAGATCGTGGTGAACCTCGACGAGCTCGAACCCCTGATCGCCACGCCGTCGATGCCCGACAACGTCGTCCCCGTGAGCGAGGTCGCCGGGACGGACGTCGACCAGGTCATGATCGGCTCCTGTACCAACGGTGCCTACGAGGACATCCTCCCGGCCGCGAAGATGCTCGAAGGCCAGCAGGTCGACAAGCGCACGGACATGATCATCGCGCCCGGCTCGAAGCAGTCCTCCGAGCTCCTCGCCCGCGAGGGCTGGACGGCCGAGCTGATGGCCGCCGGCGTCAACTTCTCCGAGGCGACGTGTGGGGCCTGCATCGGCATCGGCCACGTGCCGGCTTCGGACTCCGTTTCGCTCCGGACCTTCAACCGCAACTTCGAGGGCCGCTCGGGTATCGAGGACGACTCGGTCTACCTCTGCTCGCCCGAGGTCGCCACCGCCGCGGCGATCACCGGCGAGATCACCGACCCGCGCGACCTCGACGACATCGAGGACCCCGGCTTCGAGATGGCCGACGTCTACGACGGCTCGACCGCCGACCTCATCTCGCCGGACAACGCGGTCGACGACGGGCTCGTGAAGGGCCCGAACATCGGCGACGTGCCCCTGAAGGACCCGCTCGAATCCGACCTCGGCGGGCCGGCACTGCTGAAGATGCAGGACAACATCACGACCGACCACATCATCCCCGCGACCCAGGACATCCTGATGTACCGGTCGAACATCCCGAAGCTCTCGGAGTTCACCCTCTCGCGAGTCGACGAGGAGTTCGCCCAGCGCGCGCTCGACTCCGACGGTGGTTTCCTCGTGGCCGGCGAGAACTACGGTCAGGGGAGTTCGCGTGAGCACGCGGCGCTCTGCCCGATGTACCTCGGCGTCGAAGGGGTGCTCGCCCAGAGCTTCGCGCGGATCCACAAGGCGAACCTCTTCAACTTCGGCCTCCTGCCGCTGGAGATCGACGAGGACACGTATGAGAAAATCGACCAGGGCGACGACATCGAGATCGTCGACGACGTCGACGAGGCCGTCCGCTCCGGCGAGACCGAGTTCACGATCCGCGTGAACGACGACTGGGAAGCCACGGGCACCCTCAAGGCCTCCGACCGCGAGCGCGAGATCCTCGCCGACGGCGGCAAGCTGCCCCACACCAAGGCCCAGCAGGAAGGGAGCTCGGGCGCGGCCCCCGCCGACGACTGATCGCCTAACCGAACTTCGAATTCTTTAGCGAACCGCGGTACCGACGGTACTCGAATCGAGTCAGTCCAACGGTCCGTTTCTCGTGACCCCCACGTCGACGACTCGCCATTCGGTTCGTCTCGACGCTCTTCCGACCGGAGTGCTCGTGACTCAGGCGGTGGGTTCGGGTCGTCCCTCGGTTCTGTCGGTGTAGTAGGCCACGTAGTAGGTTCGCAGGAACGCACCGATCAGGAGCGACAGTACCCCCGAGGCGATGAAGAACACGAGGCCACCGGAGGGCGACGTCCCGAGAAACCCGTTCGTGGCGGCGGTCGCCGGGGCGTCCGAGACGGCGACGTGGGTAACGACGTAGTAGACGATCGGGATGACGGAAACGAGGTTGACGAGCAGAGCGATGACGTTGTAGCCGAGGGTCTTCGCGAAGTTCTCCCGAACCAGCCCCGCGCTCCGTCGGAACGAGTCCGTGACGCCGGCGTCGTCGACGACGATCGCCGCCCGGTAGAACTGGAGGAAGAACGGCACCAGCAGGAGTCCGACGATGAGGAGCGCCGAGATGCCGGTGAAGACGAGTCCCGCACCGAGTCCCATCCCGCCCGCGAGCCCACCGCCGCCACCCATGCCACCTATCGCGAACCCAGTGACGAGCGCGACCAGGAGCGAGACGATGAGATAGACGATGATGGCCGCGATGAATATCACGAACATGAGGACGTTCGCGAGCAGGAGCCCGACGTAGTTCTCCCGGCCTTCGCTGAGGAACGTCCCGAAGCCCGTGTGACCGACCACGCCTTCGTGCGCCATCCCGATGATCCCGCCCTCGATGAACGGGTAGACGAAGACCGTGACGACGAGCGAGATTGCCGTGCCGAGCAGGCCGGAAACGAGGGGGTCGTTCGGCATGGGGAGGAACTGGACGACGGTCGAGAGCAGACTGACCGCCACGACGACGACCATCGCCGCGAAGATGATCGGATTCCGACGCAGTGCCGCACCGGCGCTCGAAACCGCGGAGATCGCGCCCATAGAAATTTCCACACCCAAACCTCAAATAAATTCGTCCATTTCCGTCACGAATTTTCCGACCGCGGTCCGCCCTGCTCTCACTCGTCCGTGCGTTCGCTGTAGGCGGCGTACCGGAGGAGGTTGAGGCTCCAGTCGGCGGGGAGTTCGGAGACGAGGTCGTTGATCCCGGTCTGCTCGTACTCGCCGTCGAGCACCGCCGCGATGTGGTCGGCGGCCTTGCCGTAGGCGACGCTTTTCCCCTCCCGCTCGGCCGCCTCGCGGTCGGTGAGGTCGTCGGCGTGTTCGATCGCGTCGAGCTTGTGCATCCCGCTCAGCACGCGGAGCCGCAGCCGAACGTTCTCCAGGTCCGTGCGGTCTGCCTCGTCGAGCATACCGCGCCTTTCACCGGCCCGTCCTATAAACCGTGCGTCGTTCGGGCGGCCCCAGCGTAGGTCTCGCGGATGGTCTCGGCGAGCGGTCCCGTCCGGTCGATCGCGAGCGCGACGAGGACGAACGGTTCGTCCGCCGGTCGGATGACGAAGCCCGCGAACGGCGGCTCCGCGCCCTCCGCGAGCCGGTCGATCAGCGGTTCGAGCGGGGTGACGCCGTCCCGGAACTCGGTGAAGAGGTCGCGTTCGCCCGACTGCTTCGCGAAGGTGTAGACCACCCCGTTCGGTTCGCCGTCGGTGTCCCTGGTCACCCGGGAGTTCATCGCCCGTCCCTCGCGCTCGGCCTCGTTCCACGTCTCGCGTGCGGCCTCGAAGATCCCCGTCGCGCCGTCGACGAACTCGACGGTGGTTTCGGTCTCGGTCTCGACGGCCGCGAACCGCGGGCCGTCCGCCCAGACGATCTCGGCCGCGATCCGGTTGCCGGCTTCGAGTTCCGCCACCCGCTCCGCGAGGTCGCCCTCGTAGCCGGTCGAGGGGACGTACGTCGGATCCTGGCTCTCGACGTCGAGCAGGAGGAGTTCGTCGGGGTCGCGTGGGCTCCGGAGGACGCGATAGGTCCCGGCGGTCGTCTGCATGGTCGGTCTTGCGCCGTCGCGGTGAAAACCCGTTCGACCACGAAGGCTTTGGCTTCGCCGCCCCATCTCGACCCATGCGCGTCGTCTCGCTGCTCCCGTCGGCGACCGAGATCGTCTCCGCGCTCGGGGTCGAACCCGTCGGGGTCTCCCACGAGTGCGACTACCCACCGGCGGTGACCGAGAAACCCGCCGTCAACCGCTCGCGAGTGGATGCCGAGGCGTCGAGCGCCGAGATCGATAGCCAGGTCCTCGAAGCCGAGGAGGGCGAGGGGGTCTACGACATCGACCTCGCGACCCTCGACCGGCTCGACCCCGACCTCGTGGTCTCCCAGGGGATCTGTGACGTCTGTGCCGTGGATTCGGTGCTCGTGCGGGAGGCCATCGACCGGTTGGACCTCGACTGTGAGGTGCTCACGACCGACCCGCACTCCATCGACGACGTGCTCGGCGACATCCGACGCGTAGGACGGGCCGTGGGACGAGAGGAGCGTGCGGAGGAACTCGTTGCGGCCCTCGAAGCCCGCGTCGCGGCGGTCGAGGCGGCGACGGGATCCGTCGAGCGCCGCCCGCGCGTGACGGTGCTCGACTGGACCGATCCCGTGATGACCGCCGGTCACTGGGTCCCCGAGATGGTCGAGCTCGCGGGTGGGTCCGAGGGCTTCACCGAACCCGGCGGTGCCTCGCGCCCGCGCGAGTGGGACGCGATCCGCGAGTACGACCCCGAGGTGCTCGTGGTCGCCCCCTGCGGCTTCGACCTCGACCAGACCGCCGAGAACCTCGCGGACCTCACCGAGCGCGAGGGCTGGCACGACCTCACCGCCGTCCGGGAGGGCCGCGCCTACGCGCTCGATGGCCACCGGTTCATGAACCGCCCCGGGCCGCGGCTCGTCGATTCGCTCGAACACCTCGCGGGGCTGGTCCAGCCCGAACTGTTCGACGCGCCGCCGTCGGACGTCGCCCGGTCTTTGCAGGCGACACCGATCGAACCATGACTGGATCCCGACCACCCACTCGAAATCGGATCGGAGACTGGTGGGTCACGAGCCACGACGCGGATGCCGACGAGCGGATCGAATGGAGTCGTGCTGCCAACCACCTTCAAGGTCGCCGCCAAGTAGGCGGAAAGCTATTCTTGACGAACGCACGGCTCCTGTTCAATCCACACCACCTCGATCACGCTCTCGCCGGAAGACGATGGAGCGTCTCGCTCGAAGACATCGAAACTGTCGATACGGAACCACGTTTGACCGGTGGCTTCCTCGATACGTTGTTCGGTGGCGGCCTCAGGAACCGACTCCGGATCGACCTCGTCGACGAGTCGGCCGATCTATTCGTGGTGAATGACCTCGGCACGGCCGTGACCGTACTCACGGACTCAACCGATGGTCCTGCCGACTGACCAGGTCTGTTCACTTACTCCGCGACCGCACACGACCCGACGTACTCGACCTCGTCGACCGACTCGATACCGTTCTCGCCACAGACCGGACAGTCCGGATCCGATTTGATCGGGAGTTCCTCGAAGTTCATCCCGAGCGCGTCGTAGTGGAGCAGTCGGCCGTCGAGGCTCTCGCCGATCCCGACGAGGTGTTTGACGGTCTCGGTGGCCTGTATCGAGCCCACGACCCCCGGTAGCACGCCGAGCACGCCCGTGGTCGCGCAGTCGGGGACCGTGCCGGCGGGCGGGGCTTCGGCGAACAGACACCGATAGCACGGCGAACCCTGGGTGAAGGTCGTGATCTGGCCCTCGAAGCGGTAGATCGCGCCGTGGGAGAAGGGGATCCCCGCGAGCGTACACGCGTCGTTGACGAGGTACCGCGTCCGGAAATTGTCGGCCCCGTCGACCACGAAGTCGTAGTCGGCGACGAGGTCGGCGACGGTGTCGGGTCCGACGCGGACGTCGTGGGGTTCGACCGCGACGTCGGGGTTCAGGTCCGCGACGAACGCGGCCGCGCTCTCGACCTTCTTTCGACCCACGTCACCGTCGCCGTGGATCACCTGGCGCTGGAGGTTGCTCCGTTCGACGACGTCGTCGTCGGCGATCCCGAGGGTTCCGACGCCCGCGGCCGCGAGATACTCGATGACGGGCGAACCGAGCCCGCCGGCACCGACGACGAGCACGCGCGAATCGAGCAGCGCCGACTGGCCCGCGGGTCCCACGCCGTCCATGATGATGTGACGCGAGTACCGGTCGAGCTGGGTGCCGTCGAGACTGAGACCGCTCATACCGAACCTACGCGCCCGGCGGAATAAGCCCGCGGGTGACTCCCGCTTCGGTGGTCACTGGGGCTCGGTTCGACCGCGCCGACCATGGACAGTCATGCGATCGATACGGCCGTCGTCCCCGTGTTCGGGCCGCCGGTGCGAGCGCGGATGTCTACTTTTATGGTTCATGGCTTTCTACCGGTATCCAACATGCGAACGAATACCCTCGTTGTCGCCCTCGTGTCGGCCCTGTTGATAGTGGGTGCCGGCGCTGGCGGCGCGCTCGCGGCCACGGGCCCCCTCCATCCGCAGCAGTCGACGACCGATACCGGGAACACCACGACGGCGGAGAGCACGACCACGGCGAGTGACTCGGCCACCGAGGCGGCGACCGCCGACGGGAGCACGGGCACCGCCGGCGCGTCGGACGGGCCGAGCATCACGTTCAACGACCAGGAGTCGAGCGGTGAGACGATCCTCGTCGACTCGGCGACGCTCCCCACCAACGGCTTCATCGTCATCAACGGTACCAGCGGCGGGGAGGAGCGGGTCATCGGGTCGTCGTACCTCCTCAACGGCGGGGTCGCCGATAACATCCGTATCGAGCTCAACCGCCCGCTGAACGGTTCGGAGTCCCTGACCGCGGTGCTCTACGCTGACTCCAACGGCAACGGTGCGTTCGACGCCGACGCCGACGAGCCGGTCTATCAGGGCGACTCCGACCGCCGGGTCGTCGACATCGCGGACGTCACGGTCCAGGACAGCTCCGGCACCGCCACCAGCGGTGAGGGCGACGCGACGAGCGCCGCCACCCAGGCCGACTCGGGCGGTGCCGAAACGACCGCCGCGAGCGACGGCGGGGCCGGAACGAGCGGCGAGGCGAACGGGAGCGCCGGGAACGAGAGCGGCGGCAGCGGCGGGAGCGGGCCCGGCTTCGGACCCGTCGTAGCTGTGATCGCGTTGCTCGGGGTCGCGTTCCTCGTGCGTCGGCGCTGAACCCGTCGAACCGAGACGTTTTTCAGCCGTTCAGTAACTCATTGCTCGTCGCGTGCGTCGGCGATGAGGTCGCAGAGCCTCGTCGCGACCCGCTCCGTGGCGGTGATCTGGAGCGGTGCGGCATCGACCCGGTCGAGTCGAATACGTTCGACCGTCGCCTCGATCGTCATCATCCCGCTCCCGCTCCGGAGGTTCCGGAGCACGTCGAGGAGCAACAGCACACCGATGAGGACGACCACGACACCGACCGACATCCCGATGATCCGGTCGGCGATCACCAGCGTTCCGAGCCCGGCGGCGGTGAACACCACCCCGCCGGCCGTGAGGTCGCGGTAGCTCCCCCCAGCCGACTCGCCGCTCTCGGACCGCGTTTCGACCCCGGCGATCCGGGTGTAGTCCACGATCTCCTCGCCCGTTCGCGTCACGCAGACTAGCCGCCGCTCGGTCGCCGCGAACAACGCCTCCTCCGACCCGTCGTCGTGCTCGACCTCGCCGCTCCACTCCACCACTGGAACCTCGTCCGGCGCGAAGGGGTAGTCGTCCCGGGGACCGGGTCGGGCTTTACCCTCGGTCGCCATGCGGCCCCTCATGACCGGCCGCTATATGAAATCATTCACATCGGTCGCAAGCCGGCCTATGCCCTCACTTACCACGAAACGACGCGTCGGTCGGTGCCATGATCCGCGGTGAGCGTCCGTCGATAGCGTCGCGCAGTGCCTCGTTATGCCTTTCGGACCGACAGACGGCGGCAGCTCGTTGCTGTGTGAAACCTTCCCCTCCCGAGAGTACGGACCGTAGTTTCAATCCCCATCCTCGTCTCGACACGACCGCAGTCAGCTACCAAGGGCTGCCATCGCCTGCAAGACTTGCTTTCGGAACGGTCCGTGCCATCCTTCACGGGCCGTTCATCCATCGTACGCACCGAATCGTCGACCGACGGTTGTGGGAATCACCGATTCGATCGAGTGGACTCGGACGGAATCGAACCACGATCGTTCGCAGGAATTCATGGGCTCGGGCGGATTCGAACTACGCGAACGTCGCTCGCTGCTCACGGCTCGCCCGTTCTCCCATTCGAATCGCCCTCGCGTCACTGCTTGCCACTCACGTTCGTTCGCGGCAAAATCAGTGGGCTCAGGCGGATTCGAACCACCGATCTCGGCCTTGTAAAGGCCGCGTCATAACCAACTAGACCACGAGCCCCGTATGGGCGAACCGGGGCACGGAAAATAACCCTTTCCGTCGGTCGTCGGAACGGTTTAGGCTCCACGCGACCAGCCTCGGATATGTCGCTCCAGCGCATCGTGAACATCGTCTTCGGGCTTTCGGTGGTCGCGCTGGTGGTGACCTCGGCGGTGGTCGCCGGCGTGGTTCCCTCGCCGATGTCGCTGATGGGCACCCCCCAGGAGTACGACCGTGCCGAGGTGACGATCACGAACAACTGCTCTCGGACCCTCGGGACGGTCGACGTCCGGATCGCCGACACCTACCAGAAGAAGTACACCGGGCTCTCCGACACCCCCTCGCTCGCGAACGGTTCCGGGATGCTGTTCACCTACGAGCAGAGCTCCGAGCACACCTACGTGATGCGTGAGATGGACTACCCGCTCGACATAGTCTTCATCGGGGCCGACGGCCGGATCAACGCGATCCGGGAAGCGCCGGCACCCGGACCGAACGAGAACGGCGAGTCGATCGAACGGACTGGGGAGGGGAAGTACATCCTCGAAGTCCCGCGCGGGTGGATGCGGAGCCACGGGATCCACGCCGGCCACCGAGTCACGATCGAGAACTCCGGGTGAGGAGTTCGTCCCCGTGGACACCGAAACCCGGGGATTTTCGCCGGAGAGCGGTTCTGTCCGTTGAGAAGTGTTTTAAGCGAGTACCCGTTTCGATCGTCCAATGAGTTTTTCTTTCGATGAGGACGACCCTTTTGAAGAACAACGGGAGGGAACGGAGAACGCGATGCGCCAGCTCTTCGCGGTCTACGGTCGCGAGAACTGGTTTTCCTTTGCCGTAGGGACGCTTACGAGTCTCGTCGCCCGGATGCTCGACCTCCTGCCGCCGCTGCTCCTCGGTATCGGCATCGACGCGGTCTTTCGCGGTAACCGGGCGTTCACCCTCGACCCGATACCGATCGCCCAGTCGTCGCTTCCGACGACGCGAACGGGCCAGTTCTGGCTGCTCGTCGGGCTGATCTGTGTCTCCTTCTTCGGTGGCGCGATCTTCCACTACGGTCGGAACTGGGGCTGGAACGCCTTCTCGCAGAACATCCAGCACTCGGTACGGACCGACACCTACGACAAGATGCAGCGACTCAACATGGACTTCTTCGCCGACAAGCAAACCGGGGAAATGATGTCGATCCTCTCGAACGACGTCAACCGGCTCGAACAGTTCCTCAACGGCGGGCTGAACTCGCTGTTCAGACTCTCGGCGATGGTCGTGGGGATCGCTGCGATCATGCTCAAACTCAACTGGCAGCTCGCGCTGGTGTCGCTGATTCCGGTCCCGCTGGTAGCGGCCTTTACGTACTACTTCATCCAGCGTATCCAGCCCAAGTACGCGGAGGTTCGCTCCTCGGTTGGCCAGGTCAACTCCCGGCTCGAAAACAATCTCGGTGGGATCCAAGTCATCAAGTCCACGAGCACCGAGGATTACGAGTCCGACCGGGTCGACGATGTCTCGCAGGCCTACTACGACGCCAACTGGGGTGCCATCCGAATCCGGATCAAGTTCTTCCCGATGCTCCAGGTCATCTCCGGGATCGGCTTCGTGCTCACCTTCCTCGTCGGCGGCTACTGGGTACTCACCGGCGTCGCACCCGGTCCGTTCACCGGAACTCTCACCGTCGGGACGTTCACGACGTTCATCCTCTACACCCAGCGGTTCATCTGGCCGATGGCGCAGTTCGGCGAGATCATCAACATGTACCAGCGCGCCCGCGCCTCCGCCGAGCGGATCTTCGGGCTGATGAACGAGCCGAGCCGACTCGCCCAGGACCCCGACGCGACGGACCTCACGGTGACGGAGGGCCGCGTCGAGTACGACGACGTGACCTTCGGCTACGAGGCGGAGCGCGGCGACGGCGGCCCCACCGTCGAGGACGTCTCCTTCGACGTCCGGGGCGGCGAGACGATCGCGCTCGTCGGTCCCACCGGCGCGGGGAAATCAACAGTATTGAAGCTCCTGCTCAGGATGTACGACGTCGACGAGGGCGAGATACGGGTCGACGGCACCGACATCGACGAGGTCACGCTGTCGAGCCTCCGGCGCGCGATCGGCTACGTCTCCCAGGAGTCGTACCTCTTCTACGGGACGATCAAGGAGAACATCGCCTACGGGACCTTCGAGGCGAGCGACGAGGAGATAGTCGAGGCCGCCAAAGCCGCCGAGGCCCACGAGTTCATCACCAACCTCCCGGAGGGCTACGAGACGATGGCGGGCGAGCGCGGAGTCAAACTCTCGGGCGGCCAGCGCCAGCGCATCACGATCGCGCGGGCCATCCTGAGCGACCCCGAGATCATGATCCTCGACGAGGCGACTTCCGATGTGGATACCGAGACCGAGATGCTGATCCAGCGCTCGCTCGACCGCCTCACCGAGGAGCGAACCACCTTCTCGATCGCCCACCGGCTCTCGACGATCAAGGACGCCGACCAGATCGTGGTGCTGGAGAACGGTCGGGTCCGCGAACACGGGACCCACGAGGAACTCATCGACGAAAACGGGTTGTACGCCAACCTCTGGGCGGTCCAGGCCGGCGAGATCGACGAGCTCCCCGAGGAGTTCATCGAGCGCGCGACCCAGCGCCAGGCCCAGACCGCCGAAAGCGGCGACGACTGATCAGAGCGACTGTTCTTCGTCGTCCCCGTCCTCACCCTCGTCGGGTTCCTCGCCGATACCCGCCGAGTCACGGTCGGAGTAGTTCTCCCGACCGATCGCGTCGTCGCCGACCATGTTCATGATCATGGTTTCGAGTTCTTCTTTGTCCTGGTAGGTCTGTTCTTCGTCCTGGAGGGGTTCGAGCACCTCTTCGAGCGTCGCGTCGCCGTTCGGGAGTTCGAGTTCGGCGTCGCCGTGGTCGGCGACGAGATCCGAGTGCTCGACCGGGTAGTCGAGCGACTCCATCGTCTCCTCGAACTCACCGAACTCGATGCCCTGCTGTCGGGTTTCGTCGGTATCACTCATCGAGTCGCCCGACGACGGGCGTACTCAAATGGGTTGTGCCTGCTTAAGCCGCTGGCCCCGTTCGCCCCCCGTATGGACCTCACCACGGCGACCTGGACCGACGTCGCGGACGTCGAGACCGACCTCGCGGTCGTGCCCGTCGGAAGCACCGAACAACACGGCCCGCACGCACCCCTCGGAACCGACCGCCTCACCGCGCGCGCGGTCGCCGAAGGCGCGGTGACGGTTTACGAGGAGACGAACGACCAAGCGGTCGCCCTCGCGCCGACGGTTCCCGTCGGGATCGCCGAGGAGCACCGTGGCTTTCCGGGCACGCTCTGGGTCACGCCCGACACCTTCCGGCGCTACGTCCGCGAGGTCGTCGCGAGCCTCGCTTTTCATGGGTTCGATCGGGTGGTGCTCGTGAACGGTCACGGCGGCAACGTCGACGCGCTCCGAGAGGTTTCGGCGGCCATCACCCGCCACGACGCGGCGTACGCCGTGCCGTTCACCTGGTTCGACGCGATCGGCGCGGAGGGGATGGGCCACGGTGGCCCGGCCGAGACCGCCCTCCTGCGGGCCACCCACCCGGACCTCGTTCGCGACGACCGGATCGAGACGGCCCGCGAGGACGCGAGCGAGCGCTGGGGCGAGTGGGTTTCGGGAACCAATCTTGCAGTCGATTCGGCCGAGTTCACCGAGAACGGCGTCGTCGGCGATCCGTCGGAGGGAACCATCGACCGTGGCGAGGACCTCCTCGAACGCGCGACCGCGTCGCTCGTGGACCTGCTCGACGCCATCGCCGAACGCGACGTGGACGGCTCGACGGACGGGTGAGGAGCGAGATTAGGGTTACTCGACGGCTTCGGCCTCGCCCTCGTCCGCGTCGGCTTCGTCTGACTCCTCGTCCGACTCGCTTTCCCCCGAGTCGCCCGTCTCACTGGCGTCGCTCGCCTCGTCGAGCGCGCCGCGGAGTTCGGGTACCGTGCTCGCGAGGCCCGACGCCTGTTCGTGGGCCTCCTCGACGTCCGTGAGGACGCCGTCGAGGGTCTCGATCCGGGCTTCGAGGTCGTCGCTGTCCTCGAAGACCTCGGCGCGTTTGCCCATCGCGTACCACTTCTTCGCCTCCCGGAGGTCCTCGGCGGCGTCGTCGACGTCGAGCGCCGAGCGCAACGAGTTGAGTACCCCGAGGGTGTTGTCGGCCTCGACGGACCAGATCGCGTCGCCGTCCGGGAGCGCGTTCGCCACCGCGTCGAGGCGCTCCTCGACGTCGCTTCGGATGTCGTCGGCCGCCTCGTCGAAGAGGTCGTCGTCCTCGAACGTCGACTGGCTCATGCGTGGGCTTCGCTGGCGCAGGGTTTAAAAGCGCGCCCGAAAGCGAAAGTGAAACCCCGCCTCGCTTTTCCCACCTCGTCATGGAGCCACAACGACGAGTCGCGGCGTTCGTCGCCGACCACGACCTCGACGCCCCGCCCGAGTACCGGATCCTCGACCTCGCCGCCGAGGTCGGCGAGATCGCAGCCGACGCGACGGCATCGTCGGCCTACGGAGCCGACCCGGAGAACTTCTCGGTGAAATCGGGCGAGATCGGCGACGTGCTGTTCTCGGTGCTCGCGCTCGCGGATTCGCTCGACGTCGACGCCGGCGACGCCCTCGACGAGGCGCTCGCGAAGTACGAAGCCCGACTCGACGAGACGGGGAACGCGTCGTCCGGGAAGTGACTCACTCGATTTCTTCGACCGACTCGACCGCCATCAGCGGGTAACCGTCCTCCATCGCCATCCCCGCCGTGACGCGCTGACCGTCGCACTCGACGACGACCTCGACCTCCATGAACTTCCCACTCAACTCGGTGTAGCCGTGGTCGGTGGCGGCGGCGAGTTCGTCGTCGAGGATCGCGACCGCGACGGACTCGCAGTGGGGCTGGTTCTCGATGGACTCCTCGATGGCGCGCGCGAGGCTCGTGGCGCTCTCGGGGCTCACCGGCGTGCCGGCGAACTGGTGGTAGAGCGAGCCGAACTTGATGCCGGTCTCGAAGCAGGCGCGTTCGGCGGCCGAGGGGACCGCGGTATTCGTGGAGTCGGTGGTGTCGGATTCGGTGGCCGTGTCGTCGCTCATGGGTTCGGTTTCGTGTCGGGCGGGCAAATAGACTGTTCAATGGGTTTCGTTTGGAGCTTCGTTTCGCGACCCACTTTGCATCAGTTGCCGGTTCGACGATCTCAAATCCCGATCCAAGTGAGAACCGCAAACCGCCCCGCGACGGCCACGTACCTCCCCAGCCGACTGCGCTCCTCGTTCGCGGGTTCTGTGGTGTTCACTTCGTTCACACCACCTCCCGCTCACTCCGTGCTCATCCCTCGCACGCCGGTCCGCGGTCGACGTTCGCTTCGCTCACGCACGACCGCGAGCGCGCGCCACCGCGACCGGTCACGGCTCGACGTTCGACACACGAGCTACGATCTCGGTCCGTCGTCTCTCACGGAATATCCGGTGAGACGGGGCGAGGAACCCTGTTCCGGTCTCTCACGGAATTCCTTTAGGTCGTGAGCCGTCAGTTCGGGCATGGATTACGAAGCAAGTCTCGACCGCGCGATGGATTCGGTCCCCGACCTCGACACCGGCGACTCGCGCCTCGATGTCCCAAGCGCCGAGGCCCAGAAGGACGGTGCCTTCACCCGCCTCACCAACCTCGGCCGTATCGCCGACGCGCTCTCGCGCGACCCCGAACACATCCACAGCGTGATCCAGCGCGAACTCGGGACCAACGGCCAGTTCGACGCCGGTCGCTCGCGGTTCAACGGCACCTTTTCGAGCGACGACTTCGACGAGGCCATCCGGAGCTACACCGAGGAGTTCGTGATCTGCTCGGAGTGCGGGCTGCCCGACACCCACCTCGAAACCGAGGGCCGAACCCAGATGCTCCGGTGTGAGGCCTGTGGGGCCTTCCGCCCCGTCGAGAAGAACACCGGCTCCCAGCAGACCCGCCAGCGCCCCGACGTCGAGGAGGGTCGAACCTACGAGGTCGAGATCACCGGCACGGGCCGGAAGGGCGACGGCGTGGCCGAACGCGGCGAGTACACCATCTTCGTCCCCGGTGCACAGGAGGGCGACGTGGTCGAGATCTACATCGAGAACATCAGCGGGACGCTGGCGTTCGCGCGGCTCGCCTGAGACGGAACCCGAACCGCACGTTTCTTATCGTCCCCTATCCGAAGCCCACTCGAATGGGGGAGAGGGTACGGGAGTCGAGCGTACTGCTTACCGGCGCGTCCGGACGGGTCGGCCGCGCGATCCTCGGCCAGCTCGGCGACGCCTACGACTGGCGATGTCTCGACCGGGACCGGCCGACCCGCGAGTTCGACCACGAGTTCGTGGTGGCGGATATCACCGACGAGGAGGCGATGGCCGAGGCGATGGTCGGCATCGACGCGGTGGTCCACCTCGCGGGCGACCCGCGCCCCGAAGCGCCGTGGGACAGCGTGCTCGCCAACAACATCGACGGGACCAGGACCGTCCTCGAAGCCGCCGTCGAGGCCGGGGTCGAGCGGTTCGTCTTCGCCTCCTCCAACCACGCCGTCGGGGGCTACGAAACCGAGGACCGAGTGCCCGAACTCTACCGTCCACCCGACGAGTTCCGGCTCGACGGCACCGAACTCCCGCGACCCGGCAACCTCTACGGCGTGAGCAAGGTCGCTGGCGAGACCCTCTGTCGGTACTACCACGACGAATCCGAGATGGGGGTCGTCTGCGTTCGGATCGGCAACCTCACCGAATCCCACCCGCCGGAGGACTACGAACGCGGCCAGGCGATGTGGCTCTCCTACCGCGACTGCGCCCACCTCTTCGAGCGATGTCTCGACGCCGAGTACGGCTTCGAGATCGTCTACGGGATCTCCGACAACGACCGGAAGTACTACTCGATCGACCGCGCCCGCGAGGTGCTGGGCTACGACCCGCAGGACAACTCCGCCGAGCACATCGACGACTGACCGCCGAACACGGCGAACATACCCCTACACTTCGCTCTCGATAGCGCGTCTCAGTTGCTCACTCCAAACGAACGGCGTCAGTCCTCGCAGGCCTCGCCATCGTTGTCGGCATCGAGACCCGATGGGTCGTCATCGGGGTCGTGGCTCTCGAAGTACGCTTGGGCCTGCTCGGAACTCTCGAAGTCGTCGCAGTCGTACGGGTCGGGGAGGTTCCCGTCGTTGCTCGGTGTCGGGTAGTCCGAACTCTCACCCGCCGACGATGGAGTCGGTGTCTCCGTTGAGGTCGGCGTTGGCGTCTCTGTCGGTGTCGGTGTTGGTGTGTCCGTTGGTGTTTCTGTTGGCGTCGGAGTTGCGGTAGGCGTTGGAGTAGGTGTCGCCGTTGGGGTTGGAGTCGGAGTTGCTGTCGGGGTCGGGGTTGGTGTAGGTGTCGCTGTGGCGGCTCGTGTCGATGTGGCCGTCGTCGTCGGGGTTATCGTGGCCGTCGCGGCCGCCGTCCGCGTGGCGGTGGATAGTTGAGTCGTTTCGCTTGTTTCCGTCTCGATGGCGGTCTCCGTGGATTCTTCCGTGAGTTCACTCGTCCCCGATCCGTTCGCTTCACTGGTGTTGTTCGATCCGGTGCTGGCACCACAGCCACCGAGGAGGAGGGCTGCAACGAGCAGGACCACGAGCGGTGTCCGATCCATAATGTTAAACCGAAATGAAAGCACAAATAATTAATATATTATTCATGGATTATTCTTGTAAGATTGAATAGCAAGACGTAATGTATCTTATGACGAGTGACCGCTTCGATCCGCCGGCCGGACGAATGCTGCCGTCCGTAGCGTTCGGTTCGAAAGTCGCCAGTCGGTGATTCGCTACCGTCGCTTCTCATGCCGACGGTCCATATGATAGCGAGGACTACCGCAGCTCGAACAGGCCGTCGACGCTCTCGTCGCGCGCACGTCGTCGACGGGTGTGTTCCGCGAGGCGCTGGTAGATTATCCCCCGGTTCTCCTCGCGCGCGAGGTCGTAGACGAGGGTCACGAAGGGGCTGGTCTCCCGACCGTCGTCCAGGTCCGTTTCGGCGTAGTCGATGGCGCGGTCGAGTTGCTCGACGTCGAACCCGTCGGCCTCGGCGAGCGCCCTGGCGACGACTGCGCTCGCCTCGAAGTCGAGAGCCGTGACGTGGAGTGTGGTCCCCCGATGGGTCAGCTCGACCGGCGGGGTGTGGTCGAGGTCCGGGTCGGCAGCGAACCGCACGAGGAACCCCCGAACATCGTCGACGTTGACGTCGCGGTAGGCCTCGGGGAGTGCTTCGAGGTACTCGTGAGCGCTCTCTGCGAGCCCCGTCGCGCCCGCCCGGTTCCCCTGGGTCGCGTGGTGGACCGCCGCGGTGAGTTGGATGAGGCCGTGGAGCAGCCGCTCGTCGTCGCCCGTTCGGTCGAGCCAGCACTCCTCCCATGCGTCGTGGGCGGCGTGGTATCGGCCCGAGTTGTAGACGGCGATCCCGGCCCGGAGCGCGGGGACGACCGGGTCGGCAGCGGGGTCGTCGGTGCTCGCGGGGCGGGTCACGGGCTCACCCGCTGGCGAGGTGTTCTTCGATCAGCTCGACGTTTCGCCGGTTGGCCTTGAACGCGGCGTCGGCGACGGTCCCGAGGACGGGTATCGAGCCGCTCGCCGTGTCGATCGAGATGTTCACGACCATCTGGGCCAGCGTCTTCCCCGGAACCCCGATCCGGGCGGCCTCGCCGACGATGTACATCGAGAGTATCGCCCCCGCGACGTCGCCCGAGACCGGCACGATACTGAGGATCGGGTCGGCACCGACCCGGTAGTTGGTTCCGGGGACGCGAAACGCCTCGTCGAGGAAGGTCGCGGCGGCACGCGTGCGTTTGAGCGCGGCGCGCTCGGCACGGTCGAGGTCGTCGAGGTCGAGGTCGTCAGCCATACGCTTCCCTGTCCTCCCAAACGGATAGATGCACCGCCAGCACCTGCCGACCGAACGCGTTGTCGACCGGTCGGTCGGGGCACGCGAAGGGCTATACCCGGCCGGGAACCACGGGGGGACATGCGAGAGTGCTTCGAGGACATCGAGGTGGGCGACGAGCAGTCGTTCGGGAGCCGCGACGTGACCCGCGAGGAGATACTCGAGTTCGCCGAGCGTTACGACCCGCAGTCGTTCCACACCGACGAGGCGGCGGCGAGCGAGTCGCTGTTCGGCGGGCTGATCGCGAGCGGTTGGCACACCGCCTCGATGACGATGCGAATGTTGGTCGAGAACGTCTTCGAGGACTCGGCGGCGACCGGCGCGGTCGGTATCGACGAACTCCGGTGGCCGAACCCCGTCAGACCCGGCGACACCCTCTCGGTCCACACCGAGGTCGAGGCGACCGAAGACTGGAACGACAGCCTCGGGCTCGTCCGGAGTCGAACCACGACGCTGAATCAGGACGACGAGGTGGTGCTATCGATGGTCGGCCTCTCGCTCTACGAACGGCGCGACGCGGCCTGAGCTACGACCCGAGGACGAACAGCCCGAGCTCGGTGGTGAGAAGCCCTGCCGGAACCCCGAGCACCGTGAGCGGGATCGAACGGACGCTCGCGCCACCGTCGCGGCTGTACTGGAGTTCGCCGTCGGCGACCCCTCGGTACTCGATGGGGCTGACACCAGCGATCTCGCCGCTCGTCGAGTGACACGTCGCCGTCGGTCCGAGCACGGCCACGCCGACCACGACTGCGAGGCCGAGCGCCACGACGGCGAGACCGGCCGCGGTTCTGCGCTGCATATCCGGCCCATGCCCGCACGGGGGCATCGACCGCCGGGTGGTTGCGAGCGCGTGATGAACATTCATAAGCATACGGCGAGCGAATAGGTGATATGAGCGACCACGAGTACACCCTCACCGTGCGGCCGAACGCCCACCTCCGAGTTGCGTACAACGCCGACCGCGAGGGGCTCGAACGACTGGTGCTCGCCTTCGAGTACGGCCGCGACGGTCTGGACCACGACGACGCGGCCAGCGGGGTCGACTGGCACGGCTACGAGATCGCGCTGGCTCGCGACGGCCACACCCTGCTCGGCGACAACGGCGAGGCCTCGCGCGCCATCGAGCGCGCGTTCGACCGTGGCTTCGACGACGACCGGGTCCGCCGGGGTGTCGACGCCGCGAAGGGCTACGGCCAGCGACTCCGCAACCGCGTCGAGACCCTCCGCGGGTCGGCGGACGTCGAGGTCCCCACCGACTCGGTCGAGCCACCCGAGACCATCGAGGTGCCCGGCCCCGGCGGGCGGTCGATCGACGTCTCGCTGACCGAGACCGCGGCGACGTTCGAACTCTACGAGGACGGCGGCGGTAACTGGCGCTGGCGGCTGATGCACGACGACGGCCGCACCCTCGCCGTCAGCCCCTCGGGCTACGACTCGCGCGAGACCGCCGAGGAGCTCCTCACGGCACTCAAGACCAACGCGCTCGGTGCGGAAGTCAAGGACTGAGTATTTGCTGGCCGTCAGCTAAAGACCAAAACATCGCTTTTCAGGTTTACCGGCCGTATTGCTCTTGGACTTCTACTGCTGTTAGAACGCCACTTTCCGCGAAAAGATCCTGTATTCCAGGCCCATCAGCATTAGTTGGTCCAAGTGTGAACATCGGCTCCCTTAGTCGTGTCTCTAAGATGTCCAGAAGCGCATTGGTTTCTATCAAACGCACTTCCTGAATCTCTGTTTCAATTTTCAGCCTCCGGACTGCATCTGGACGATCTGCATCGTAGAAGCTAGAAAAGACGGTAAAATAGACATTCCGAAAGCCTTGGCTCTGGAGACGCCCAACTTCCGCATCGATATAATCTCGAAACTGCCGCTCATCATTAGTTGCGAATCGATATCCGTCTTGACGTACCTTTGCATCGTAAATGATCGCATAGTTGTGCCGACGAGCTCTCGCAATACCGTCCGGATTGCGCCCACTTCCCTGTCCACGTTCCTCCACCGTGTATCCAAGCATTCGAAGACACTTCGCGAGTCGGTCTTCAAATAGCGTTTCAACAGCTCGTCCGGTCTCGCTGCCAATATTCTTCATTTCCTCAGTATTCTGTGCGAGATCCGGGAGAATTGATACGATTGGAGGGATATAGCTGTCTGGAAATGAATTCGCTTCTACTATCTCTGTGGCACCTGACGAGGAGTTCCCACCATCTTCATCAGTTGCGCCATCGCTGACTTCATCTCTATTGAGCCAAAAAAGACACATCCGTTCGATAGTCCAAAGATGAACTTCCTCATTGCTGTACGACTCGATTAACTCTCGGATTTCCTCGTTCAGATCCCAAAATTCCACATAATCCTCGGCGAGGTTATCACTAGGGTCCCAAATGGCAAGGTCAGAGAAAGCACGGCGAATTGATTTATAATATATCTGGTATTTGTTTGGGTCCTGTAATTGCCAAAAGTACGAGACAAAGTACGGGATGAATCCAGCACTTGGTGCAGAGTTCAGATCATCTATCTGTGATCTGAGTCTCTTCACATAGCGTTCCAGTTTGCGGATTTTACTGGCTGCTGATGCCTTGTCGTTGGGCGCAGTGAATACCTCTCTAAGCAATTCATCGAGGTCTGCGTCGTCGAGATCTGCGGACGAAACAAGCGTATTGAAGAACATTTGACCGCTGAATCCGCTGAACCCCCACAATTTGTGCCTCCCAACTTCACTTGCCATCTTCCTTTTGAATTCCATGATGTCTGTCTCGCCATCGAGAAATGCTTGAAGTAACTTTTGCCGTATTGGGAGGCGTTCTTCACGCTCTTTACGACCCTCGCTAAGGTTATGCCGATCTCCACTTTCACTCACGTATACGAAACCAGTGTCAGCAAATGCGTCCCAAACACGCGTTATTTGACGCTCGTCAGAGAGGACCATGTCGAATACTCACGGCCGATGAACAAAAGTGCAATCCAGATCCAGCGGCTTCGCTCATCAGTTTGCGTCGCGAAAACGTCCTGGCGGAGTCCTGCGCGAGCGAAGCGAGCGCAGGGCACGCCAGGTCGTGAACGAACGAAGTGAGTGAACGTCCTGGCGGAGATTTGAACTCCGGTCACCGGCTCCGCAGGCCAGTAGGATAGTCCACTACCCAACCAGGACTCACCCTCACTACAGGAGTTCCGGTTAAACGCGTTACGATCCACCCGCCACAAGAGCCATGCCCCCACCACCCAACCCGAGGGCATGAACCGTCGACGCGTGCTCGCGAGCGCGGGCGTCGTCTTCCTCGGGATCCTCGGCGGCTGTAGCGGCGACGACGGGGCGGATGCGAACGGCTCCGAAGCGACGGCTGGCTCGACCGAAACCGGCCGACCGGACGGCACGAGCGCCCGACCCACGACCGGGACGACGAGCGGGGGTGAAACCTCGGCCCGCGAATCGACGGGGGCCGGCCGAGTCACAACCGACGGCGAGCCAACGACCGAACCCGCGACGACTACATCCGCGATCACCGACGCGTCGGCGACCGTGACGACCGGAAGCGATGGGA
The DNA here is from genome assembly GCF_009900715.1 of Halococcus salsus. Lineage (NCBI taxonomy): Archaea > Methanobacteriati > Methanobacteriota > Halobacteria > Halobacteriales > Halococcaceae > Halococcus > Halococcus salsus. The sequence continues at coordinate 46,477 of NZ_JAAAJC010000003.1, read as the reverse complement.
CGGCGACACCGCCTCCCGACCCACAATCGACCCAGTCGGGAAAGGGGGCGACCGTCACCTTCGAGAACGGTGGCTCGCGGGTCGTCGTCACCGGGACGATCGTGGCTCAGGACGGCTGCCGGCGGGCGGTGCTCGACTCGGCCCAGTCGGACGGCGGGACCCTCGTGGTCTCGGTGGGCACCGAGCGCGATGCCGGCACGGACGTGATGTGCACCCAGGCGCTCACGCCCGTCGAGTACCGCTTCGTCGTCACTCCCGACGACCCGCCCGACTCGGTGCGGGTGGTCCACGACGGCGCTGGCGACCCCCGGACCGTCGCGACGACCGACCGCACGAACTGATATCTGTTCGGGCCCCGAAACCCGCCCTGGACGGGGATCCGTCGACACCACGAAACCGCCGGAGGGAGGCGGTCTCGGCGGTGACGACAACGCTTAAGCGCACACCGGCTCTGGATTCGCCAATGGGTGCGATAGAGGATATCTACGCGGATCTCGATGCCGACGTGCCCGAACCCGAGTTCCGGGAGGCCGTCGAGCGGAAGGTCGAGGAGATGGGGGGCCTCGCCGACGAGGAGACCGCCGCGATGTTGATCGCTCACGAGCTCTCGGACGACGAGATCGAGGGCGTCGCCGACATCGAACCCGGCATGGAGGAGGCGGCCTTCGCGGCGAAGGTCCTCCGGATCGGCGAACTCCGTACGTTCGAGCGCGACGACGAGGACCGGGAGGGTCGGGTGGTCAATCTCGACGTCGCCGACGAGACGGGCCACATCCGGGTGGCGTTCTGGGACGACCACGCCGAGGCCGCCGTCGAGGAGCTCGAAGCCGGCGACGTCCTCAAGATCGCGGGCCAGCCCCGCGAGGGCTACAACGGGCTCGAGGTCAGCGCGTCGGACGCCCAACCCGCCGACATCGATATCGACGTCGACCTCGACGAGGCCGACTCCATCGGCGGGCTCTCGCTCGGCCAATCGGACGTCTCGCTCACCGGCATCGTGCTCGACACCGACTCCGTCCGCACGTTCGACCGGGACGACGGCTCGGAGGGCCGGGTCTCGAACCTCACCCTCGGCGACGAGACCGGGCGCGTCCGGGTCACGCTCTGGGACGACCAGACGGAACTGGTCGAGGAGCTCTCGCCCGGTACCACCGTGGAGCTCGTCGATGCCTACGTCAGGGAACGAAACGGCGACCTCGAACTCCACCTGAACGACCGGAGTTCGCTCGACGAGGTCGAGGCCGACGTCGAGTACGTCGCCGAGACGACCCCGATCGGGGCGCTGGAGATCGACACCACCGCCGACATCGGCGGCGTGGTTCGCTCGGCGGACCCGAAGCGGACCTTCGACCGGGACGACGGCTCCGAGGGGCAGGTCAGAAACCTCCGGATACAGGACGACTCCGGCGACATCCGGGTCGCGCTCTGGGGCGAGAAGGCCGACCGGGACCTCGGCCCCGGCGACGAGGTCCAGTTCACCGACGTCGAGATCCAGGACGGCTGGCAGGACGACCTCGAAGCCTCCGCGGGCTGGCAGGCGAGCATCATCGCGCTCGGCTCCGAGTCGACGACCCGTACGGCCGAGACCGACGGGGCAGAGGAGTCGGGGAGCACAGGTCTCGACGCGTTCTCGGGGGACGGGGACCCCTCGTCCGAAGGCGACGAACCGGCGGCCACCGACGACCAGTCCGCCGACGACGCCGCACCGGCGGCCACCGACGACCAGTCCGCCGACGACGCCGCACCGGGCGAACCGATCGAGTTCACGGGGACCGTCGTCCAGGCCGGCGACCCCGTGGTACTCGACAACGGCACGGAGACGATGCGGGTCGAGACCAGCGTCGACGTCCACCTCGGCGAGGAGGTCACCGCCCGCGGGCCGGCGTCGGACGGTCGGCTCGATGCCGACGACATCGTGTAGCGTCACGGAACGCTTATGAGTGAAACAGTCGCCCGTACTGCTATGAGCGTCGAGCTCCCGTTCGCGCCCGTCGATGCCGTGATCCGGCGACGGGCGGGCTCGCTTCGGGTCAGCAGCGAGGCCACCGAAGCCCTCGCCCGCCGGATCCAGCGCCACGGTGCGGGGCTCGCCCGCGAGGCCGCCGACCGGGCGACCGCGGACGGGCGCAAGACGCTACGAACCGACGACTTCGACGCCGAACCGCCCGAGGACGACCCCGAACTCCCGGTCGCACCGGTCGACCGCATCGCCCGTCTCGACATCGACGACCGCTATCGCGTCTCGATGGACGCCCGGGTCGTCCTCGCGGCGCTCCTCGAACGGTACGCCGAGCGGGTCGCGGCCGCGGCGGCGGTGCTCGCGCGCCACGCCGGTCGCCGCACCATCACGCTCGCCGACGTCGAGACCTACTTCGAACTCGAACCGTACTACACCCCCCACCACACCGGATGAGATTCGGCTACTCCACCGACTGCCTCCGACACGACCCGGGTCCGCGCCACCCCGAGAGCCCAGACCGGCTCCGGGCGATCCGGCGCGGCCTCGCGCACCGCCACGGCGTCGAGTATATCGACGCCGACCCGATCACCTCCGAGACCGCCCGTCGAGTCCACGACGACGACTACGTCCAGGAGTTCAGGGAGTTCTGCGACTCGGGCGGTGGCCAGTGGGACCCCGACACCGTCGCGGTCGAGGCGACCTGGGAGGCGGCGTGCAAGAGCGCTGGCCTCGCGGTGTGGGCCGCCGAGGAAGCCGTAGCGGGCGCGACGGGACGTGACACGCCGTTCTCGCTCGGTCGCCCGCCGGGCCACCACGCCGTCGCCGACGACGCGATGGGGTTTTGCTTCTTCAACAACGCCGCGGTCGCCGCCCAGGCCACCCTCGACGACGGCCTCGACCGGGTCGCGGTGATCGACTGGGACGTCCACCACGGCAACGGCACCCAGGACATCTTTTACGACCGCGACGACGTCTGCTACTGTTCGATCCACGAACACGGCCTCTACCCCGGCACCGGCACCGTCGACGAGACCGGGACCGGCGAGGGAACGGGCACGACGGTCAACATCCCCTTCCGGGCGGGTAGCGGCGACGCGGCCTACGTTGAAGCGATCGAAACCGCGTTCGCGCCGGTGCTCGCTGGCTTCGACCCCGACCTGCTCCTCATCAGCGCGGGCTTCGACGCCCACGTGAACGACCCGATCTCGCGGATGTCGGTTTCGACGGAGGGCTACGGCGTGCTGGCGGCGCGCGCCCGCTCGCTCGCCGACCGGCTCGACGCGGCGCTCGGGTTCGTGCTCGAAGGCGGCTACGGCCTCGAAACGATCGCCGACGGTGTCGAGATGACCAACGAGGTCTTCGACGGCTACGAACCGGTCGAGCCCGACGACGAGGTCGACGAGGAGGCCCAGAGCGTGATCGACGACGCCCGCGCGGCTCACGGGCTCGGCGAGAAGTAGGCCGCGAGCTCCGTCCCGAACTCCTCGGCGAGCGCGCCGACCTCGTCACCCTCCAGAACTTCGTACTCGTCGCCGAGCGCGGTCTCGATGTCCGCCCCGAGCGCGGTCTCGATGTCCGCCCCGAGCGCGACGTCCTCGAACACCCCGGCGTCGAGGAACGCGCGGGCGGTGCGGTACTCGCGCTCGCGCTCGACGACGTACCGCTCGCCGTCGACGAACGGGCCGTCGCAGTCCCGGTCGGCGTAGGTCTCGTAGAACCGCGTGGCGTGCTCGCGTGCGGCCACCGGCGGGCCCTCGTGGCGTTCGATCGCGGGTCGGCGAGCGACGGCGAGTTCGAGGAACAGCACCGCCGTGTCGTCGGCGAACGCGGCCCTCCGGAGCACGTCGAACCCCCGTCCTTCCAGCGCGGTCACGATGCCCGACACCGACTTTTCGAGCTGGGGGTAGAGCTGGTCGTCGACGATGTCGGGGGCGTCGAACCGGAGCGCGAGCGGGGTGGTGCCGCGGCGCTCGACCGCCCGCTGCACGCCGTCGGCCGAGAGCGGAACTGGTGATTCGGCCGTGAAGAGCGCCTCGCGCGGGTCGGCCAGGAGGTCGCGGGCGTAGTGTTGGAAACGTGCGAGGTTCGTGGCCGAGAGCACCGCCGCGACGTTGCGCCCGGGGTCGGTGGGGTCGACCATCGTCAACGGGTCGGCGAACGAACGGCTCCCGTGGGATTCGGGGTCGAACTCGAGGGGCGGGTGCCAGTCGGCCGCGGCGGTCACCAGCGAGCGGAAGTCGCCGTGCTCGACGACGAGGAGCTCCGTGAGGTAGCCCGAGAACCCCCGCGTGCGGAGGTCGCTGCCGTAGACGCCGATGGCGTCGAGGAAGCGCTTCGCGAGCCTGACTTCGGTGGCCAAGCCCTCGTCGAGCCGGGCGTCGAGGTAGCGGGTGTGAAACGGCGTGCGGTCGACCGCGGATCGGATCTCGCTCGCGCGTTCGACGCGGTAGCAGGGCACGAGGTCGACCGCGAACCCGTCGAACTCGCCGACGACGTAGGGATGCTCGGCGTACTCCTCGTGGGCGTCGGGGAGGACGTCGTGACCCACCGCGAGCCCGTAGCGTTCGAGGTCCGTCCGCGGGAGGTCGGGCGAGAACCGAACGAACAGGTCGATGTCGCGGTCGCCGGGGAGCCAGGTCCCCCGGGCCGTGGAACCCACGTGGAGGGGGTCGGCCGCGACGGGGAGGCCGTCGAGCGCCGCAGCGGTGCGTTCGGTGAGCCGGGCGACGGCCCCGTCGAGACGCGCGCGCTCGTCGTCGTCGGGCGTGACGCGGTCGCGAACCCGCGCGAGCACGGCGTCGAGGGCGTCGCTCATGGCCCGGCTACCCCACCCGCGGGCGAAAACGTGTCGGTCGAAAGCGAAACGGCTATGAACGAACTCCCGCTTCCCACAAACAGGGCCGCCGTAGCTCAGCTGGTAGAGCACCTGGTTGTTACCCAGGTTGTCCCAGGTTCGAGCCCTGGCGGCGGCGCTTTCTCCAGCGAACACGACGGCGAGCGGAGCGCGGCGCGCCACAACAGAAGCGATTTTATGGATTCACTGACGAGTGGTTCGTGAACGGGCCCTTAGCTCAGTGGTGAGAGCGCTCGGCTCATAACCGAGTGGTCGTTGGTTCGAATCCGACAGGGCCCATCCACCTCTTTAGTCGATTCCCAGCCGACAGTAGCCTTCACTTCTTGCGATTTCGCCTACATCGTGCCGAGTTCGACTAAGCACCTTGACGCACCCCGCGCCCTCGTGCCTTCTACGATAGTCGAGATGCTGCGGGGGAACCTAGTTCTTTCGGTCAAACAAGACTGGAGAATGGCTGTCAACGTATGTTTGACTGACTACTTACGAAACTGTTCGTGATGATTGATAGAGCATCTATCCGGAAACACTGCATCAAGGAATGATATCTATACTTACAATTGTGTTTTAACGTTACCTTTATACTCATACAGGTCGTATTGGTTACTAATGAAGCGAGGTATCATTGGGACTGGTAATGGCAACTTTCCTAGTATGCAGTCATACACATCTAGCCACCAAAATCATGGAATGACTCTCAATGAGTGCGTTGAGGTTGGGCCCGCATCATCCGTAACCACACCGAATGGAAACCAAATCACGGTCCAAACTGGTAGAGCACTCGCAGAAGTTGCTAATAATGTCTCGAAACCTACGGTTCAGAACGGTAGCATCCAATCGACAAACACATGGGAAAAAATAGCGAGTGTAACTGATTTCATACTGTGTCCGAATGAGTTCATCATAATCGGTGACACTTCAGGTAAGTTCTTCTTTGACATACTTGGTAGTACGAATAGCATCAGCGTAACTCGACCAACTATAGACCTCGATGCATATGCGCAAACTCGACCGAATGCGCTACCATGGAAGTATGGTTTCAGCAACCTCGGTGGGAATGCTGACAAGGGGGTTGTCTATGGGACTGATCTTCCAAATGACCCCAATATGGGGACCGTTCTCCAGCAATCCAACAAGAACCAGCTTGGTCTGGAGTTTCAGCACAATGGCCGCCAGACGAAAATGGAGGTCTCGGCGAGTGGATTCGTTCGAATTATGGAACCTGCAGCTGGATCCGATGACTTGGCAGCCTTTGTTTCCGATGAACTTCAGCCACACTGGTAGCCATCAAGCCAAGTAAGGGCAGGACTTGGGTTGTGTTATCATAATCGAACGATCCCTATTTCCTGCTTTCAGGAAAGTCTCTCGCCCTCTCACGAGCGGAGAGGTATCGATAGAGTCTGACCGCGATATAGTCCATCAAGTTGAAATGCGTTCGTATAGAATAATCTATCATGTCTTGGTCACAAGGGCTAGACTGGGAAGAAGGGGAGCCGCAACAATCATTGAAACAAGACATTCTTGGAATTTTCAGAGCCAACCCTGATAGAATCGTAGCTATATCCGACCTCCGATCAACGCTATTCCCTGATGTGTCCATGCCTTCGGATCTGAATGCAGCAGGGGCGCAAGAGGAGAAGGAAGGAGTCATCCTAACGACTGCTAAAATCGAGATCCTTACAGAGATGCTTGTCGATGAGGGTCAAGTCGATAAGCGAGAGTTTGATGTTGACTTTGCCGAACAGATCTCCGTTAATGAGGAAGAATATGACCAATTCGCTGATGCTCTTGACGGAGATGTGGATCAAGAGTGGTCGTTCTACAGACTCTCCCGATAGACGGCGGACCTCTCGATCTTGCATCGATGGGGAAGTATACCCTCTGTATACAGATCCATTCGAGAACGTCGGGCTGCTCCTCCTGCCGAGGGCCATAGCCTCAGGTACGGGACGTTCACATCATGGGACGCTAGTCTGAGGGGTTGACTCGTCTAAGGGAGTGGATCAGCCCTCGAACGATGAACAGCCTGTCTATCTTCTCGGAGGAGGGGCCGCCAGCCTATCTCTCGATAGATAGACCGCGACGGTCAATCCTTCGAGGAGAACAACTATCCTGAGTCTGTAAAAACTCAGACTAGCGTTCCTGATGTTAACGTTCCGTACCGAATCTTTAGCCATTCGGCACATGTGTAGAGAACTACAACAGGAAAACAACTCTCACTAAAGGACTATTACCGCAACTGCAAAAACGTCCATTAGTGAGGTCAGTTCCTCGAACTTCTCCGATACAGTAACTTACTCCACACGCATCCAACGACCTATGCGGGGTTCAGTGTGATTGCACCCAGTGGATACAACCCTTTTCCAACGGAGAGGCTTGCTTTGCCGTATACCAGACTATCGCCCTGAGAGGTTCCTTAGTCCGTACCAACTTCGGGGAGGGGCAAGCTCCAGCGAACCGAAGTATCTGTTTACTAGTAGGTGCTATAGATACTTAAAGGTTTCGATGATCGTAAAGATTGCCGGTTAATCTGTGGGTATGAAAACGATGTGTTCAGGGCGTGCCTAGCACCCTTCCGTAAGCTTGAACGAAGTTGGTACGAACTTTGCCGAGGGCAAGCCAGACCTCAGCATAACCTAACGTAAGGGTTGCAGCTACTTAAACCTTTCGGGAGTTGTTTACTCCTCTGAGCTATCCTGATTTGAGTCATTGAGAGCCTTTTTCGAGAACCCCGATATTGGCGCGAGGGCCGCCATATTGTGCGAATCTCGTTGCCTTAGCGAATATCGTAGGCTCAGTCTTCGAGAGAGGCGCAAACACTGCCGAGAGCGGTTTCGGCCTTCGAGTAAGGCCGTGGAGCATGGTTCGAGGGTCGCAACCCTACACTAAAGCGCCGAGAAGCAGGTCGAGCCTCTATTTGGACGAATAGGGCAAATATACCGTAATAGCTACTTTCCGCTTAGTAGTGTCGAGCGAGCCTGAAAGCAGCGTTCGGCAGAATTCTTGCAGGTGAAATTGGGGGTTCTGTGAGAATAAGCATCCTTATCTTTGCTTAGTGGGGGTTCCATCCTTGCAGGTTCAGAATTGGCCCGCTCAATCGCTCGAATTTCGCCGTTTCATCCTATCATAATACATATGTATCAAATTCCTTTAATAGATGTATCTGATTTGTGGTATGTCTTGCTCCCGTCTCAGGCAAAATCATTATGAATTTTATTCGATGTTTTCGGGCGAGAACGGCGCGAATCTTCCCAAAGAAATAACAAATCGCGCAAGTGGGGAAATTGTCAAACTTTTTTATATAAATGAGTGTCAGCCTCGCTATATATACAGGCCAACCCGCGAGCGAAAATATATCGCCTGAGTCACAGGACTAATTGGTTACATCTGTAACACTTGTAACAGCCTACCCCAATTCCTGCGAATTTGACAATTAGAACCGCGTGAGAGCATCGAAAACACCACTTGAGGAAGTCGGATTCCCAAACTACCGGCAATTGTTGTAGGTATTGGGTGAGGCTCGAAAAGCTAATCCTCCGAGAGAGGCGATATACTGGCCGTTCGCCTTCGAATTAGGCTCATTTGCTTCAAATATACATCATCCCTTGCACCTCCATGAGCCACCCATAGAATCGAGTCTTAGCCCGTCTATCGGAACAGGGGGGCTTGGGGGGTGTAGATTCGGACGATAGCAGGCCTCTCCCTCCGGCAAACCGACTCGAATGAAATGAACGCACCTCTTTTTCGTATATTATTTCATAACTAACAACCAAAAGTTTTAAGTAGCTGCGGCTCCTAGGTACACCGGAGATAGTCACTCTACTATCTCCAATGATGGAAGTGTCACAGCTTCTTCGAGCGTGTTCCGTCGATTCGATGTAACATTCGTTCATGAAGTCGGTGCAAATCCGGCAAGGGAGGCTGGTTCGAATCCAGCCCCCTCCTGTTCACGGAGGACTAGGAATGTCAACTATGAAGCAAGTGAAGCTGACTGAAGACGAGCATCAGGCGCTCGAAGAAGCGCGAGAACGACGCTTCGGTGAGGGGCGGAGAATTACGATTGGGGCCATGGCGCGGCTATTGGCCGAGGAGTCTCGCCGATGAATGAGGCGATCACGGAAGCCCTGAATGTAGGGGTAATTGACCATCGCACCACTGAGGGAATCGGCTTCGAGCTTCCGACAGAGGAGTACGAGCAACTCCTACAAGTCGTGGAGGGGTTCGGAGTAGATACTCACCAGAAACCTCGCCTGACGGACAAAGCATTGGGGCATAACGACGGCCTACACCAGCTGCTCCGATTAGCGATTCAGGGGAACCTTGACGCTTCCACGATTGAGCCGACAGAGCCTGCTGTGAGCCTCAGGACACCGGATGGCGCTCGCCGTATTCATCGTATGAGAGTCACGGTTCCGCCCAAGGAGCGGAGTATTGTCGATGCATCAATCTCCGAGTCAGAGCTAGCATCGATGGAGACTGATTACAATACGAGCCATACGAGCAAGGCTATGCGTCATGGGATAATTCGCCCTCTGCTAGAGGAGGCGTTTGAAGATGAGTAAATTCTTCGAGCTTTCCCCGCCTGTTGTCGAGGCGCTGAATGAGGTGCCCCGATACAAGAACCATCTGTCGAGTCGATCATCGGAGGAGAGAATCGTCCGTTTCCTCGCCGCAGAGTATCTTGAGGCCCAAGAATCCAAAGAGGGCGGCAGCGAAGAACTCTCGGAAGTAGAGAGCTACCAGCACGACTTGCGCGAGTCGATGGGACTGCCCTCGGCCAAGGAGGAATCCAGCCCTGATACCGAGGGAATGTCCGAGGCTCAGGCGAAGCGGGCGGAATTACGTGAACAGCTAGACCTCGATGGACCCTCGGACGAGGCCGAATTATCGGACGAGAATCTATCGCCTGTGGAGAAGGAGCAACGGCGATTGAAAAAGGAGATCCTAGATTGAGTCAATTCGAGCTTTCATCCGAGACGGATGAGCTTGTCCGAGAGTGTATTCAAGGAGATAACACCCTCTCCCACCGCTCTAGCGAGGATGAGGTGATTCGGCATATAGCGTCGGCCTACCTCTTGGATGAGGGTGGGGATTCCAACTCCTCGGAGGAGCTTAGTGGAGCCGTCAACTCGGAACAGAGACGCCTTCGCCGACGCTTCAAAGAAGAAAGGTCGCGCCGACCGGGAAGATGAGTGAGCTACAAATCGACGGAGAGACGGGGCTCGAATTAGCGCGAGCCTACCTCATTGGCGAAGGTGTGTTCGGCCTCGATGTAGGGGAGGATGCAGTGATTCAATATCTGGCCGCTCGCTATTCCGAGATCGAACAAGAGTATCCCGCTACCTGCATCCATCCGGTGACGTTCGGCCCCTCGATGGAGATCGGGCCACTGAATTGGAAAAGTGAGCGGGCGCTTGCCTATGCTAGAAGCGTGGCCCCTCCCCTGAATAGTGATACCTCGGATGAGGCCACGACAGACTATTTAAGTAGTGTGTACCTCAAGACGACTCACGGAACTAGCCCTGTCTGGATTGAGCAATCGTCTCAGAATCGCTCAGATTAGCTCAGGATCTGTTCTGATTCAATACGATGGCAATTACTTGTAAGATGCTAGCAGCGCGCCTCGGCAAAAATGAGACGTTCTCGGACAAATTACAGGTTGTCTAGATGATCTCTCCTCTGTTCCATCTTCTCTTGTTCTGTCATCTTATTGTAGTGTTTGTCGAGTACTCCTTCCTCGACGTTCGCCCTGTCTGAAACGACCTCTTTGGGCATTCCCTCTTTCAAGAGGTGGGTCAGTCCACCTCGCCTAATATCGTGTGGCGATACACTCGACGGACATTTGCTGGCATCCTTGTACGAGTTCGCCTCGCACTCATCAGGGTCCCTGCTATGAGGACATTCCTCGCCGTACTGACAGGGCCTTGTAGCAGAGTAGATCAGCGACCTAATCTGAGACTTACCCATTCTGTTTCCAGAGGTCGTGAACAAAGGACTCCGCCCATGATCGTCTTCGACCTCGTTCCGATTGACTTCGATGTAGTCTGACAGCACATCCGCCACATCGTTCGGGAGAGCGACCAGCCTCTCGCCAGCATGCTTATTCTTCAAGCGAGTGCCCTTGCTGGGTCTATGACGGAAGGCGAGCGAGCGTTCCTCTCGGTTAAAGTCACCGAGGTCTAAGGAGTGTAGCCCGCCCATCCTGCAACCAGTGGACCACAATACTTCGAGCATAGCATGAGTCCTGCTCGCATATTCGTACCGGCGGAGATATTCGAGGAGGTTGTCGGCCTGCTCGGAGGAGAGGAGCCTATCACGGACATTCTCGTTTCCCTCCATTTTCGGAACGAGGATCTTCTCGGATAATCCCTGCTCCACGGCATCGATCGATTCGAGGAATTTGACGAACACTCGAATTGTCGAGAGTTGGGTTCTCACCGTCACTTTGTTGATATCCTTCTCCTCCTTCCGAAAGAGCCGGAACTTGTGGATGTGACGAGAGGTGAGACTGTTCATGTTCCGAACGTCCATGTCATCAAGCCATGACACGAACGACTTCAGCCTGTAATGATGGGATTGTAACGTTTCTTCCGATACTTCTCCTTCCCTCTGTGCGAGGTACAGGTCCTTTGCTTCTGACGGAGTTATTGGTTCGAGTTCTACCATTATCGAGTCTCCGTAGAAGACAGGGAGGGCATCGGGGCGAGATACGGGTCCTGTGAAAGCGGCTTTACTTTTTCAAGTTATTCCGCCGCTTTCGTTCGAATCCGACAGGGCCCATCCACCTCTTTAGTCGATTTCCAGCCGACAGCGGGCTCGCCCGCTTTCGACTTCACCTTCGTCGTTCCCGCGTTCGACAGCATCCTCGAAAGTCATCCCAACGAGCCGAGCACCGCCACGTCGTACGAGGCGATGTCCGCCGGGTCTTCGAGAACGATGGCCTCGAAGCTCCACGTCGACCCCGCGGCGAGGTCGTAGGTGCTGTCGAGGTACCGGCCCAGTTGCTCGCCATCGCTGTTGTAGACCCGTGCCCGGACTTCGACCAACTCGATCCGTTGGCGACCGGTGTTCTCGATGCTCCCCCGGACTACCGCGCCCCGGTAGTCGTCCCGGACGACCATTCCGTGATCCCGGAGGGCCAGCGCGTCGAGCTGCACGGCGTAGGTGTCGCCCTCCAGTTGGGCGCGCGCCGCCGCGGCGCTCGCCGCGCTCGCGTTCGATGCGTTCGTGTCGGCGGTCGTCGGGAGGTCGACGTCCCGCTCGTCGCCGTATCGGACGTCCCCGCTCCCGGTTCCACAGCCGGCGAGCCCGACCGACCCGCTCGCACCGAGGAGGGCGAGGACCTGCCGTCGACTGAATCGGCGCGACTCGGTCTCGGGTGGGTGGGTCACTGGTCCTCCCCCGTCCCGATGTCGTCGGAGCGCTGTGAGTCCCGGAGGATGAACGGGCCGACCGCGAGCGTTCGCTGGGCGATCGTTCCGAGACGGAGGATGTACGACACGAGCACGAAGAACGGCATCGACGCGATGGCTACCGCCGCGCTGATGGCGAAGACGAGGTTCGCCATCCCCAGGGTCGACCCCACGAACGAGTTGGGGTCGAGATAGACCAGCCCGAGGATCGATATCGCGAGCGCCGGGACGCCGGCGTAGAGCATCTTCCGGGAGAAATCGACCAGCTCCCGCCGGAAGTAGAGCGTCTTGAAGTGCTCGCGAGCGGGCGCGAAGAGGCTCAGTGCCTGGATCAGCTCGTCGAACGCGGTTCGTTCGTCCTCGGAGAGCGACTCGCTGTGTTCGGATCGGAGCCGCCGGGCGGTGTATATCTTCCAGGAGTAGTCGTAGTTCAGGACCGCCGGAATGACCTCGAACTCGCCGAACTCCGCCTCGGAGAGCTGCCCCCCGATGTCGTCCGCCTGCGTTCGGATCCGTTCGCCGAGCGCGTTCACGCTATCGCGGAGCTCCGCGTCGCCATCGTCCGCCACCGCCTCCTTGAGGTCGTCCGCCCGGTCCGTGCTCAGCTGCATGAACGTCCGCATGAACGAAGCGGGTTCGGGCGGGGCGACCGACCCGGTGATCTCCTCGATGTGTTGGCGGAACTCCGTCGCGTCGGCCATCTCGTCGCGTTTCTCGCCGAGCGGCCCCAGCTCGCGCGAGAGCACGAGCTGATTGAGCGTGACCACGAGCGTGATCCCGGTGATGATCGACATGATGAACGCCTGAAAGAGGCGCTCGATGTGGGTCCCGTTGCGGACCGTGGTTCGTATCGGATAGACGTTGACGACGCCGACGGCGACCAGCACGACGAAGAGCCCGACCGTCAACAACCCCGCGACGAGGGCTCGGTTCGCGGTGAGCAACACCCAGAGGCGAACGCGACTGTCGCCGGTTCGCTCGCGCATGGTGGTCGCGGGGCCGGTATCACTCATGGCGACGACATCGCTCCCCGACCGACCGGCTTCAGTCCCACGGCTTCGTCGACCGCGAGCGCCTTCGTCTCGGGTGTGACACCGGTCATCGTCTCACTCCCTCCGCCCCCGATGGGGGAAAGGGGACTGCTTGCAGCTACGGGCCGTTCGGGTCGGTTGGCCCGTCCGTTCGACGGACTACCCGCGCCGAACGGTTCGAGACGTGACTGTGGGTCGATACGCGTCCCCGAAGCGTTGGGATTCGGTCACACAGGACCGTCCGACACGGAATTCGAAGTACGATCGTGACTGCGGGAACGCTCGGAAACTCGCTCAGGTGCTCGCTTCGACGGTCGCGAGAACGTCGTCGACCGCGGTCTCGACGGCCTCGCGTGCGTCCGCGTCGAGTTCGACGAGCGGCGGTCGGAGGGTCGCCTCGGGGAGCACCCCTCGAACGACGAGACCGGCCTTCGCCGTTGGGGCGAACCCGTGGGCGACACAGGCCTGAAACAACGAGGTGATCCCCGTCTGGAGGTCGGTCGCCGTCTCGACGTCGCCGCGCTCGACGGCGGCGACGAGCGCCGCGAACGCCTCGGGGACGACGTTCGAGAGCGCACAGACCCCGCCGGCAGCGCCCGCGAGCAGCCCCCACGCGAGGAGGCTGTCGGAGCCCGGATAGACCTGGAAATCCCCCGGCGTCCGCTCGACGACGTCCTGGAAGTAGGTGAAGTCGCCGCCCGAATCCTTCAGTCCCACTATCGAATCGTGGTCCGCGACCGTTGAGACGGTCTCGGGGGCGATCGGCGCGCCCGTACACGACGGGATGTTGTAGAGGTAACAGGGGAGAGCGGCTTCGTCGGCGACGGCGGTGAGGAAGGCCTCGTTGCCCGCCTCGTCGTTCGCGGTGTGGAAGTACGGCAGCGTGATCAGCGCCGCGTCCGCCCCCGCCTCCGCGGCGAACGCGACGTTCTCGACCGTCCCGGCGACGCTCGTCCCCGCCGTCCCCGCCATCACGGGAACCCGTCCGTCGGCGACGTCGACCGTCGTCTCGATCACGGTCCGGTACTCCGCCGCGGAGAGGCTGGCGAACTCGCCGGTCGTCCCGCACGGAACCAGCCCGTCGATGCCGCCCTCAATCACGTGCTCGATGAGGGTTTCGAGGCCGGCGGTGCTCACCTCGCCCTCGGCGAACGGGGTGATAGTCGGACACAGCGCGCCGCCGAACCGGTCGGGAGCGGTCGTGGTCATCGTTCGAAACGCGCGGGGCGACCCGCATAACGATACCGCCCGTGACGATGCCTCCGCCGTCCGCTGACCCCGGTCGTCGTTCCGGCTCCTCGCTGTCCGTTCACCGACACGGCCGAACGGCCGATAACTACAATCCCGTCAGCCGCCTACGGAGGGACGTGTCGAGCGAGGACACGAGGTGACACACGATGGCAGTGACACGAACACCGGCCGAGGCACCGACCGACGAACACCGGCGGGACTACACCGTCGAGCTGTTCGTCCGTTCGTTGGCACCGGCGGGCGCTCGACCGGAGCAAGAGGGAGTGGTCGACCGGATCGAGGGACTCCAGCGAGCGGGACGCATCGCCGCCTCGACCGTCACCGTCTGGGGCGGGGGTATCGCCCCAGGGTCGGCGTTCGCCGGCACCGAACCCGGCCGAACCATCCTCGAAACGGTCGAGGAGTTCACGCGCTGGGCGTCGGCGAACGACCTCCGGTTTCCGTCGGCGTTCGAAGAGCGCGAGTGCAGATCGATCGCCGACGACGACTGCCAGCGGGTGATCGGATTCCCGCTCATGTGTCTCGCAACCCGCGAGGACGGCGAGCTCCGGTGTGTCGCCCCGTGGTCGAACGACGTACTGACGCACACGATCCACGACTGCCTCGACGAACTCGCCGACGAGGACGGACCGACGGTCCACGACTGGGACACCGACGAAGACCCGGTCTGAGTCGTCACGACGCCGCTGCACCCGGATTCGTGGCAAGGGCTATCTCCTCACCGACCCTACCTCGTGTATCATGGGCTCCGCATCGGGTACCAACTTCCCCGCCGTCAGCGACGCGTGGTTTCGCCTCTGGTCCGACCTGTTCACCTCCACGCTCGAAGCCAACCGTGCGGCCATCGGCGCGTTCGAGCGGAGCACGGCGACCGCGCCACGGCTCGACCCGGCGGTCCCCGAAGTGGCCTATCGGGAACCCGACTGGGAGGTCGAGCGGTCGGTCGACTCGGCCGCCGACCTCGCGGTCGGCGACTGGGTTCGGTTCACGAAGCGGATCGCGGACGAGGAGGTCCGGGCGTTCGCCCGGATCAGCGGCGATACGAACCGGCTCCACCTCGACGAGGGGTTCGCCGAGGACACCCGTTTCGAGGGCCGGATCGCCCACGGAACGCTTCTCTCGGGCCTCATCAGCGCCGCGCTCGCGCGCCTGCCCGGGTTGACGATCTATCTCTCCCAAGAGCTCGAGTTCCGCCACCCGGTTCGGATCGGCGAGACCGTCACCGGGAACTGCGAGGTCATCGAGGCCCTCGGGGGCGACCGCTACCGGGTCGAGACGACGCTCCACAACGAGGACGACGAGGTGATCATCGCCGGCGAAGCCGTGGTCCTGATAGACGACCTCCCGACCACCGCTCGTCAGTAACCCCGACCGCCGATACCGTCCCCGCTGCCGACGGGTCGAACGGCAGTCGTGGTCCCGCCCGCGAACCGGAACCCGACGAGCGCGTTAGCTCGCGAGGGCGATGACGACGAACGTCAGGGTGAAGACGAGGAGCGCGATCAGTGCGAGGATCCCAATGAGCTGCTCGGTCGTCATGTGGGCTTCTGGGGGTCCGAAGCGGAAAAACCCGCGTTACCCAGCCGGAAACGTGGATTTCCCGGCCCCGTCGTCCCGCTGGAGCCTCGACGACGACCCGACCCGGCGGCGCGGGCTTTCGAAATCCTTTTTCCGTCGGTCGGCCTCGGTCCGAGCGGGCCGCCTTAGCTCAGACTGGGAGAGCACTCGACTGAAGATCGAGCTGTCCCCGGTTCAAATCCGGGAGGCGGCATTTTCCCTGCGGCCGAAACAAGTTAGACGTAGAATTGCTCTTTTAGTTGTTACAGCGGTAGGTCATTAGAGCGAACCTACAGCATGTCGTCCGTCGTGTCCGCATTCCGAAGAGCATTAAGTGTCGTGTACTGCAGTGACTGCGGATATTTCGTCTTGTATGGAACCGGGTCCTCTAGTTCGTAGAGACTACCCGGCTCGAATCTCACCACCTTCTTTCCTTCACCTATCTTCGCTCTGTCGACATACTCCTCTGCCGGACGTACTAAATCGGCCTCGTCCGGTGCGACTATATCCCTAACTCTGGCGAAATATCGCACTTCGCTCTCGCCACTGGTAACATACATTGCCACATAGTCGAATTCACTCCCGATTTTGACGAATCCCCAAGCGTTGTTTTCTACTAGAAACACCAGACCGGACTTCTGAGTTGGGAACACGGCGACCCTCGCATCGCCGTTCCCGTCAATTTCCGCTCGTGCAATGGCCCCTGCGACGTGGTTCTTCTGTGGCTCAATAGTTGTCTCTTCGTCATCTTGAAGCCGAGATTCCGTCTTCGTGCTATCCGAATTGATTTCGCTTTCTATCTCATCAACTAGCTTATCGATCGTCTGCTTGAACTGTGGTTCCGCGAGTGAAGAGATCGTATCCGCAGTTCGTTCCGTTAGGAGATTCGTTAACTCGGTCGAGATCTCGTCCTTCTCTCTCTGAAGAATCGTTTTGGCTTCACGTAGCTCGTTTATTCGGTTGAGGATCTTCTTTGATTGTCCGGATTCTATCGCACTTTCCGTGTACGCGTTCAAAGACGCAAACCTCTTTTCGAGATCCTGCAGCGCTACATCGCCGATCATCTCCACGCTCACATTGTCCGAATCTAAACGCCGTTGAAAGAGACGGTACTGTTTCCCGTTCGTGAGAATGCCATAGTTAACATTTTTATTTGTCATGTATGACTTGAGCTGTTCTGCATGTTTCGTAGTGAGAGCGGTATCTGCGCCTTTGGCCTCGACGAATGCGAATGGCGTTCCCTCCAGAAGAAGTGCATAGTCCACTTTGTAGGTTTGTCCGAACGCCTCAACTGGATACTCTAGTTGTGTATTCGTTGGTATCTGCCAGTCAAGCAAATCGAGAAAATCACGGAGCACCGCTGCTTTCGTGTTTGCCTCATCCATTTGCGGAGAGGCCTCAAAGATAGACTCGGACTGCTGGATATAGTCACGAACCGCCTCTCGATTCATTCTACCCTGTTTCGACTTACCGATACTACATCAATCTTAGTCATATGGATCCGTATACCGGCATATTACAGAGCAATGAAACTGTGATTTCGCCATCACCACAAATCAGCGGCGAAAAGCGATGTCGCAAAATAGAGTCAACTCGCTCGTTTCTCGGCGAACGGCGTTGCGAAGAGCCCCCGCTTTCTCCCGATTATTCTCCGAGCGCAACAGGAGTGGACTCACCGGGATTTGAACCCGGGGCCTTTCCCCTGCCAAGGGAACGATCTACCACTGATCTATGAGCCCGCACTCCCGACTTGTTCGCTCCCCCGGTTAAACCCATCGAACCCTCCCGAAGTCGAAACGGTTTAACCCCGCGCACGGCTCCCATCGATGGGAACAGCACGGCCACGAATCCGACTCGTCCGGCGGTGGACTCCGAGATCGTGGTAGTGTTCGGTAGCGATTCGTGTGATTCCTATCCTCAACAATGGCACGGATGCATACACGACGCCGCGGCTCGTCGGATTCCGACAAGCCCGTGGCAGACGAACCACCGGAGTGGAGCGACGTCGACGCGGACGCGGTCGAGAGCCGCGTCGTCGAACTGGCAGAACAGGGCCACAGCCCGAGCGAGATCGGGCTCAAGCTCCGCGACGAGGGCGTCCAGGGCACCGCGATCCCGAACGTCCAACTCGCGACCGACAAGAAGATCACCGAGATCCTCGCCGACAACGACGCCGAACCGACGCTGCCGGAGGACCTCCGGAACCTGATGGAGCGGGCCGTCCGGCTTCGCGAGCACATGGCCGCGAACCCGAACGACGCCCAGAACAAACGCGCCCTCCAGAACACCGAGGCGAAGGTGCGCCGGCTCGTCGACTACTACCGCGGCGACGCGCTCGACGAGAACTTCAAGTACACCTACCAGAACGCACGGGACCTCGTCTGAGATGGCCGTCGCCGGTCGTTCCACCGGGGCCGAGGGCGTCGCGTCGACGCTCCGCGAGGCCGGGTTCGCCCGACTCCTCGTGGCCGCCGACGCGGACGCGCTCGCGGCCGCCGGACTGCTCGCGAACGCGCTCGCCCAGCGTGGCGTGCCGTTCCAGGCGAGCGTCCACGCCGAGCGCCCCGGGGTGGAGACGGCCGACGACACGACGACGATCCGGATCGGTATCGAGGGATCCGCCGACTGCTCGCTCGACGCGAGCGAGCGACCGGCGAGCGAGACCGCCTTCGCGGCGGCACGCGCGCTCGAGGCCGACCCCGACCCGCTGCTCGCGCTCGCGGGGCGGTTCGTGGTCGGCGACGAGACGGGCGACCTCGACGGGAGCGATGCCTTCGAGACGGCCACCGAGCGCGACCTGGTCGAACGACGACCCGGCGTCGCGGTTCCGGTGGCCGACCTCGACGACGGGCTCGCACACAGCACGCTCGTCCACACCGACTTCTCGGGCGACCCCGACGCGACGGCGACGGCGCTCGCCGGCTGCGACGACGATGGTCGACGGACGGCTTCGATGGTCGCGCTGTCGACGTGTGCCGACGCGACGCCGCGCGGTGCGTCGGCCCTCGGCTGTGCGCTCAACCCCTACGTGGTCACCGAGCGCGGACGGGAGGCGACCACGGTGAGCGGACGGTTCGAGACGGTCGGGGGCCTCGCGGACGTCCTCTGTGCGGTCGCCCACGAGCGCCCCGGTATCGCGCTCGCGCTCGCGCTCGGCCACGACGTCCGCGAGACGGCGCTCGACGCGTGGCGGAGCCACGCCGACCGCGCCCACCGCGCGCTGCGGGAGGCGACGACCGAACGCCACCGCAACGTCTTCGTCGCCCGAACCGACGCCGGCGCGTCGCTCCCGACCGCCGCCCGACTCCTGTGTGACTTCCGGTCGCCGGAGTCGATCGCGGTGGTCGTCGACGACGGACGCGCGGCGGGGGTGGCCCACGACGACGCGGACCTCGGCGATCGGATGGCCGAGGCGGCCACCGCGGCGGGCGGCGACGGTGCGGGCGACGACCGTCGCGGCTGGGCGCGGTTTTCGGACGCGGACGGCTTCGTCACCGCGTTCCGGGAGGCGGTCGCGTGAAGCGCGCCCGCGTCCGGACGCGGTCGGTCGCGCCCGAGACCGTCGCGGCGGCGCTCGTCCCGGACAACACCCCGGAGATGCACACCGGGGTCGATGGCGACGACGTGGTGACGACCCTCGAACGCGAGACGGTCGGCGGGCTTCGCGCGACGCTCGACGACTACGCGGTGAACCTCTCGGTCGCCGAACGGGTCGTGCAGGCAGCACAGGACGGAACGAACGACACGAACCAGACACACTCATGAGCGAACGATCAGTTTCACGACAGCAGCGACAGAAGCGGTGGTACACCGTGGTCGCGCCCGAGTCATTCGACCGGGCCGAACTCGGTACGACCCCCGCGAACGAACCGAACGCGGTGCTCGAACGCACCATCGAAGCGACCCTCGGCGACCTCACGGACGACGCCGGGGCCAACAACGTCAAACTCACCTTCCGGATCAACGACGTCGGGAGCGACACGGCCTACACCCAGTTCGAGAAACACGAACTCACGCGGGACTACCTCAACAGCCTCGTGCGGCGCGGGGCCTCGAAGGTCGACGCCTACCTCACGGTGCGAACCAACGACAACTACCGGGTTCGCATCCAGCCGGTGGCGTTCACCACCCAGAAGGCCAACGACAGCCAGGAGAAGGCCATCCGCGCCCGAATGGTCGAACTCGTCCGTGAGGCCGCGCGCGACCGGAGCTTCCAGGAGCTCGTCGACAGCGTGACCCAGGGCCGGCTGTCGAGCGCGATCTACGGCGAGGCACGCACCATCTACCCGCTCCGCCGGGTCGAGATCGCGAAGCTCGCCCTCGATGCCCACCCCGAGGAGATCGCCGAAGAGGAAGAGACCGCGGTCGACGTCGACGAATCCGACGTCGAGGTTTAATCTCACCCACGAGAGACTACTTTTACTCGACGACGTCGAACGAGCCGACCATTCCCCCTGGCTCGTGTGGAATGCAGAAGTAGTTGTAGGTACCTGGAACCTCGAAGGTGTGTTCGTACACCTCGCCGCCGTGGATAGCCCCACCGCCGTTCTGGTTCCACGCCTCGCGGGCCGCAGCCGTGGTCTCGAACCCGCCGGAGGCGAAGAAATCCGCCCCGTCGGGGATCCCCGACCCGTAGGCGGTCACGGTGTGCGCGCGTGCGCCGGTGTTACGCCAGACCACGGGCTCGCCGACGCGCGGCTCGAAGTCGTCCTCCGGGAGGAACGCGCTCGCGGCCATCCCGATGTCGTAGTCGGATCCCCCCTCCGCGGCCCCGAGGCAGCCCGCGAGGCCGACGGCGACGCCCGTGCTCGCAGCCAGAAACGCACGACGGTCCATAGTTCGACGTACCGTCCGGAGCGGTATAGCCGCCGCGGTACGCGCCGAACTTCTGGCCCCGCCGACGAGTATGAACACCTAAATCGCCCGCCGGCAACCCCGGCATATGCCGCCCCGTCCTCGGTTCGTCGCTCGGCTCGGGCTCGCCGACGCGGTGACGGCGACGAACGCCGGGCTCGGGTTCCTCGCGGCGGCCGCCGCCCCGTTCGCCCCCGCGCTCGCCGCGCGATTGATCCTTCTGGCGGCGGTCGCCGACGGCCTCGACGGCGTGCTCGCGGCACACACCGGCGGCACCCCGCTCGGGGAGGTCCTCGACTCGCTCGCCGACGTCGCCTCCTTCACCGTCGCGCCCGCGCTGCTCGTCTTCGGTATCGTGCGTGCTGAGTGGGAGCTCTCCTTCGCCGTCCCGACACCGGCGCTCGCGCTCGCGCTCGTCGTTCCCGCCGCGTTCGTCGTCGTCGGGGTGGTTCGACTCGGGCTCTACACCGCCTACGACATCGACCGCGGAACCACCGAGGGGGTCCCGACCACCCTCGCGGCGACGGTGCTCGCGGCGGCGTTCCTCGCCGGGGTTCGCGACCCCGTCGTCGTGCTCCTCGGCCTGGCGGCGTTCGTCGCGCTGATGGTCGCGCCGGTTGGCTATCCGGACCTCCGGGTGCGCGACGCACTCGTCATGGGAGCGGTCCAGGCTGGCGCGATCCTCCTGCCTGGATCGTTCTTCCGGGTCTTCCCGCGCCTGCTCTGTGGGTTCGCGCTCGCGTACCTCGTGCTCGGGCCGCGATACTATCCCTTGCTCGTGGAAGGGAAACGCACTTAGGCGATTCACCCGAAATCGGATTCATGAGCGACGGTGACGAGCCTCCGGCCGACGACGACGCCGACGCGCCCGCCGAGGGCACCGACGGCGAGCCGGTCGACGAGGAGACGTCGGCCGAAACGGCGGACGAAGCGACCGAGGAGAGCGACGTGGACGAAACGACGGAGACGGAGCCGGAGCCGGAGGACGCAGTGGAGAGCGAGGAACCCGACGACAGCGACGAGACTGACGAAGACGAAGCGGGTGGCGGTGACGATACGGAAGACGGGGCGGACGAAGCGGATGCAGAGGGCGACTCGGAGGGCGAAGCAGCCGAAGACGACGGCGAGGGGACGGAAGACGAGGGAGACCCGGAAGCGGATGCGGCTGACGCGGAAGCGGCCGGAGACGAGGCGGATTCGGACGACGAAGGGGACGCGGAGGAAGAAGCGGAAGCGGATGCGGACCAAGAGTCGGAGGCCGACACCGCCGACGAGGACGGTGAGACGGACGAGGACGGCGACACGGACGACGAGTCGGAGTCCCTCCCGGACACGACACCCGAATCGCTGGACTCGCGGCTCGACGAGGTCGAGGGGATGGTCGACGAGGCCGAGACCGAGGCCGACCTCGACGAGGCGGAGGCGAAACTCGACGAGGTCGAGGCGGACATCGAGGCCGCGGACCTCCCCGAACCCGACGAGGACGAAGAGGACGAGGAGGACGTGGCGGACCCGCGCGACGAACTCGAAACCACCGTGACGGGGCTCCGCGACGCCATCGAGACCGAGCGCGGGCCGTACGCCGAGGACGCGGTCGAGACGATCGAGAGCGCGAAGGCGACCATCGAGGACACCCGCTGGACCGAGGACGGCGAGCCCGAGGTCGTCGCGGCGGTCGAGTCGTTCCTCGACTCGGTCGGCGAGGTGCTCGACGAGTCCTTTTCGACGGACGGCGAGACGATGGCGGACCTCACGGCGGCGCTCGACGACGTGATCGAGACGGTCGAGGCGCGCGACCTCGACCCCGACGACGACGCCGAGACGGTCGCCGACCTGTGCGAGGTGGCCGACGAGCTCGAAGCCGACCTCGCCGACGCCGAGGAGTGGGACGACCTCTCGGTTCGTGAGAAACTCGATGCCGAGGGGTTCTACGACGTGCTCACCCCCGAGAACCGGAAGGACTTCCCGCCGGAGTGGAACGCGATCAAGGTCTACGAGAAACAGAACGACCCCGAGTCGATCCTCCACGGTCTGGAGATGTTCGGCTCCGAGTACATGCAGGGCCACTGTATCGAATCGTTGAAACGAATGGGCTCGCCCGAGGCCTACGACGCGATGGAGCAGCGCGCCCAGAAGCGCAACAAGCCACCCATCGAGGTGCTCGGGAAGATCGGCGACGAGCGCGCGCTCGACACCCTCCACGACTACATCGAGGGCGACAGCGACCCCGCACTCCAGACGGTCACGATCAAGGCGATCGGCGAGATCGGTTCGACCGACTCGACCCAGGCGGTCGCGGACAGGTTGGTCGCCGAGAACGACACCGTGCGCTCGAACGCCGCGCGTGCGCTCGGGCTGATCGGCGACACCCGCGCCATCGACCCCCTCGCCGACGTGCTCGCCGACGACGACTCCAACCCCGTGCGGGCGAGTGCGGCGTGGGCGCTGAACCAGATCGGGACGGCGGAGGCGCTCGATGCCGCCCGCGAGCACGCCGACGACCGCTCGTTCCTCGTCCAGACCGAGGCCGAGAAGGCCGAGGGCGCGATGACCGACGAGGACAGAGCCGAAACGCCGGCCTGAGCGGGCGAGGGTTTACATACCGACGGGAAACCACCGACGGGCGTGTCCGTTCGTCTCGTCTGGGTCGTCGCCGTTCTCGCGGTCGCACTGGTCGCGGGACCGGTGGCGGCGGCCGGACCGGGGAGCGATACGTCGACGACGAACGGGTCGGCAAGTGCCGGTCCCCACATCGAGTCGGTGTACCCCAACCCGCTCGCCGACGAGGACGCCGGCGAGTACGTGGTCCTCGACTTTCCCCGCCCGACGAACCTCTCGACCTGGACGCTGACCGACGGCGAGAGTGACGTCTCGCTCTCGAACGACACCGTCTCGGGGCGGGTCGCGGTCACCGCGGAGCCGGAGGCGGCGCGCAACGCGACCGACGCCCCGTTGCTCGCGCTCGATGATTCGGTGAGCCTCGCCAACTCCGGCGACGCGGTGGCGCTGGTTCACGACGGCCACGAGGTCGACATCACGACCTACGAGGACGCCCCCGACGCCGAGGTGTGGAACCGGAGCGCCGACGGCTGGGGGTGGGAACACCTCGGCGCGACGGACTTCGCGGTGGTACGGACCGACGCCAC
Organism: Halococcus salsus; assembly: GCF_009900715.1. Taxonomy (NCBI): domain Archaea; kingdom Methanobacteriati; phylum Methanobacteriota; class Halobacteria; order Halobacteriales; family Halococcaceae; genus Halococcus; species Halococcus salsus. The sequence continues at coordinate 22,415 of NZ_JAAAJC010000003.1, read as the reverse complement.
GAGCGCGCGGGTGTTCGTGCTCCCCGACGACCCGGAGGTGGCGGTCGAGACCATCGAGGCCGCCGACCAGCGGGTCCTGCTCGCGGGCTACACCTTCAGCTCGGAACGGGTCGCACGGGCGCTGAAGCGGGCGAAGCAGCGAGGGGTTCGAGTTCGCGTGCTCGTCGACGACGCGCCGGTCGGCGGGATGAGCGAACGTCAGGCTGCGGCGCTGAACGAACTCGTCGTGGCCGGGATCCCGGTCGACGTCATCGGCGGGGACTGGGCACGGTACGACTACCACCACGCGAAGTACGCCGTCGTCGACCACCGCGCCCTCGTCATGACCGAGAACTGGAAGCCGTCCGGGGTCGGTGGCCACTCGAATCGGGGCTGGGGTGCGGTGGTCGGGAGCGAGGCCGCCGAGGCGCTCGCCGCGGTCTTCCGCGCCGACGACGGCTGGCGCGATACCGTCCCGTGGCGCTCCTACCGGGCGAACCACACGTTCGAACCCGACGACGTGGCGAACGAGACCTATCCCTCGAACTTCGATCCGAAGACGGTCGACGTCGACGGGGTGCAGGTGCTCGTCGCCCCCGACAACGCCGAGCGCGCGCTGATCGCCCGGATGGACAACGCCACCCGATCCGTCGACGTGATCCAGCCCGCCATCGGGAGCCGACACCAGTCGTTTCTCGAAGCGGCGATACGCGCGGCGAGGCGCGGCGTGCGGGTCCGGGTCCTCCTCAGCAACGCGTGGTACTCCGAGGACGAGAACGAGGCGATGGCCGAGTGGATAAACGCGCGGGGGGAGACGGAGGACCTGCCGCTCGAAGCCAAAGTGGTCGACCCGGAGTCGACGTTCGAGGACATCCACGCCAAGGGCGTCGTGATCGACGACGACACCGCGGTCGTTGGGAGCATGAACTGGAATAACAACTCCGCCAACGAGAACCGGGAGGTTACGGTGGTGCTGGACGGCGAGGCGGCGGGTGCGTACTACGGTCGGGTGTTCGAGGCCGACTGGACGGAAGACGGCGGGTCGGGGATCGACCTCGGGTTCGATTCGCCGCTACCGATCGGGGTTCTCGTCGCCGTCGTCGGAGTACTCATTCTCGGGATCGTCGTCGCGCGCCGTATCGAGTTCGAGTAAACCCCGAACGCCCGCTCTCAGTCCTCGAAGCCAGCGACGCTGGCGCTGCCGAGCTCCTCGTCGATCTCGGCCTCGCCCATCTTGGTCTCGAGCGCGTCGAGGACCGCCTCGCGCATCCCCTTCACGAACTTGATCGAGCCGACGACGAGGTGGCCGCCGCCGCTCACACCGCCGCCGTCGACCTCCGTTTCGAGTTCCTCGACCATCCGCGGGATGTCGAGCCGGACGCCGTCGCTTCGGAGGACGGCGAAGTCCGGGCCGTAGCCCACAGTGATGACGGGGTCGCCGGTTTCTTCGACCTTCGCGTCGTGGATCGCGCCCGTCGTCTTGCCCGGTGCGGGGTAGGTGAAGCGGTGGGCGTGACGCTCGACGTCGAGTCGGTAGAGGTGGGCTCCGTTGTCGAGCTCGCGCTCCTCGACGTGGGGCATGGCGGCGTCGAGCTGCTTTTCGGTCTCGTGCTCGGCGCGGTCGGCGAGGAACTCGACCAGCTCCGCGTGCGGTGAGTCGTCGCCCGTGCCGACGTCGAGGACGTCCGCGAGCAGCGACTCGCCCGCGCTGTAGCGGAGCCAGTGGGCGGCGTAATCCAGCGCGTCGCCGACCGCCTGGAGGTCCGCCTCGTCGTAGCCCTTCTCCCGGGCGAGCGCGAGGTAGTCGTTCATCGCGTCGGCCTCCGAGCGGTCGGTGAGACCCGCGACCGCGGGGACGTGGGCGAGCTCGTCGGTGAGCGACGGGTCGATCATCCGGGCGAGCTCGACACAGAGCATCCCGGTCGTGATCCGGTAGTCCTCGCCGTGGAGGTAGGGGTTGACGTGGGCGGCGAGGAGGTCCCCGACCGCCTCGGGGTCCGGGTGGTGGTGGTCGACGACGAGAACGGGGATGTCGTACTCGGCGAGCGCCTCGTAGGCCGGCACGTCCTCCTCCGTACTGCCGTTGTCGAGCATCACCACGAGCGGGAGCTTCTGGCCGTGGCGCTCGCGGTCGCCGAGCGCGAAGTTCAGATCACGGGTCACGTCCTCCATCTCGTAGTAGGGTGCCTTGCTCGGGAGGCGTTTCACGAGGTGGCGACCCGCGTCGGGGTCGTCGTGGACTTCCTGGGCGAACCGTTCGAGCGCGAGCGCGACGGGGATCGACGCACACATCCCGTCGCCGTCGGCGTGGTGGCGGATGCGGATCGGGCGGTTTTCGAGCACCGCACGCCGGAGGCGGGTGGCGACACCTTCGAGGTCGGGCACGAGGTCGGCGAGCGCCGGCCACTCGACCATCGGGTCGATCTCGTTGGCGGTCGCCTGCTCCGCCAATCCGTTCTCGACCGCCTCGTGGAGTTCTTCAGGGTCGTCGTGGGCGTCGAGCGACTCGACTTCGACTTGGAGCGAACCGTCGCGTTCCTCGACGACGCCAGCGACTCGCACCGCATCGCCGACCTCGACCGCGGGGTAGGCTCGGACCCCCGCGGCCTCGAAGGCCGCACACGCCACGAGCCCGGTCGGGGCACGGAGGGTGAACACGGTCGGGCCGCCGGTCTGGTTGATCTGGACGACCTCGCCGTCGACCGTGACCTCCTCGCCAACGTGGTTCCGGAGGTCGTCGGCCGCCGTGATGTCGGGTTCGTACTCGACCCGGAGCGTTTCACCGCTCCCGTCGGCTGCCTCGAATCCGAGGTCGCCGTTTTCGCGGACCTCGATGAGACGCACGGTGATCTCGTCGTCCACTTCGTAGTCGTCGTCGAGGTTCGATTCGTGAACCAGCCCGGAGACGGTGGCCGAGAGGTCGACGAACACGCCGTACTCCACGACACCGTTGACGGTGGCGACGTAGCGCTTGCCAACCTCGACGTCCTCGGTCGTACACTCGGGCGCGAGGTCGTAGACCGCATCACCGGGGGCCGCAGATTCGGATGGTGAAGACATTCTTGTGCGGCGTTTGCCGCGGCCGACTTTAACGCTTGGCAAACGGGTTTTCGGTGCTCCGGCGTTCGGAACCCTTAGATGGACGCCAGCCGGATCCCACGCATGGGGCTGTTCGGTTCACCGACTCTCCTCGGGATCGCCGCCGAGACGCTGGATTTCGCGCGGTCGGCGGCCGCCGAGACCCACCCTGACGAGTACATGGGCCTCCTCAGAAGTCAGGACGCGAGCGAGCTCGGTCTCGACGAGTCCGGCATCGTGATCACCGACGTACTCGTCATCCCCGGCACGAAATCGAACCCCGTGAGCGCCACCGTGAAAACCAGCCTCGTCCCCAACGACATGCGCGCCGCGGGCTCGATACACTCCCACCCGAACGGCGTGCTCCGCCCGAGCGCCGCCGACCGCGCCACCTTCGGTCGCGGACAGGCTCACGTCATCCTGGGCGCGCCCTACGGACCCGACGACTGGCGCGCGTTCGACAACGAGGGTGAACCACGTAGTCTAGAAGTGCTCGACGTCTCGCTGCCCGACGACGAGGCGTTCTTCGACTTCACCCAGGCCGACATCGACGAGGAGCTTCGATGACGACGGTCGTCGCCCAGGGGACCTTCGACATCCTCCACCCGGGCCACCTCCAGTATCTGGAAGAGGCGGCGGCGATGGGTGACGAACTCCACGTCATCATCGCGCGTCGCGAGAACGTCTCCCACAAACGAACGCCCGTGCTCGCCGACCGCCAACGCCGCGACATGGTCGACGCGCTCGACCCCGTCGACAGCGCGGTGCTCGGCGACCGCGAGGACATCTTCGTACCCATCGAGCGGATCGACCCCGACGTGATCGTGCTCGGCCACGACCAACACCACGACGAGCACGCGATCGAGGGGGCGCTGGACGAGCGTGGCATCGACTGTTCGGTCGCACGTGCGGCGGGTCGAACCCCCTCCTACGACGACGAACTCCTCTCGACCGGTCGGATCATCGACCGGATCTGTGAGCAACGCTGCTGAGACCCGTCGGACGACCGTCTGACGAACCCTTTTCTTGTGGCTCTCGATACGTGATACTATGTCCACCTCCGCCGCCGGGACGCCGAACACCCGGGCGGTCGTCGAAGCCCTCTCCTACGAGTCGAGCCCGCTCGACCGCACACCCACCCGCGACGACGCCCTCCTCGCGGCCTACAAACACCTCATCACCCATCGGACCGCCTCGCGGCTCGGCCTCGTGGCGAACGTCCACCCGCGACGCGACGCCGGACTCGGGCCGACCGAGTGGTACGAGGCGCTGGTCTCGCCACTGCTTCGCGAGCTGCCGGGCGTCTCGGCACCCGGACCCGGGACGGCCGTCTGGCGGTACGTGCCGGAGTGAGGGGTTCGGTCGTGACCGTCGCCCTCTCGGGTGCCGTCGCATCGATGTACACCGGCCGTCTACTGCCGTCCGCGAGCACGAGGTAGACGACGATATCGGCCTCGTCGTAGGAATCGACGACTCCGGACACCTCGATGCCGTTCGCGGTCGACCACGCCGAGAGGGAGACGGTCGAGGAGTCGACCCGTCGGGGGCCGTTCTCGAAGACGTACGCCTGCCCGTCGAACCGGATCGGTTCCCGCGATGCGTACCGGAGCGGACCGTCGCCGGAGACGTCCTCGATGGCCGTCGAGTCGGCGATCCGAAACCGATTCGGCCCGCTCGTTCCGTTCAGCGCGGCGGCGTCGTCCTTCGTGACGACCGAGAACCCGGCGACGGCGAGTGAGGGGGGTCGTACCTCGAACGCGAGCCGGTTCACCGTGCCCGTGCTCGTCAGGTTCGCATCGAGCGGCGCACGGTTCGCGGACGTCTCGTTGGTCGAATTACCACCGTCCGCGGGGTAGTTCAGGCCGAACGCCTCCGATCGGTTTCGCTCGTCCGCGAGCGCGACCGTCACGCCGACCGTCCGTCCGCCGTCGTCGCCTCCCGGCGTGTAGACGAACGACGCCTTCCCGTCGTCACCGGATTCGGTGCTGGCCGGTTCCAGCGTTCCGGAGCCGTTGGTGGTCGCTTCGAGATCGACATCCCGGAGCGGCCCGCCGAACTCGTCGACCGCCCGAACGACGACGGTCCGCTCGCCATCGGGGTCCACCGCCGGGGCGTGCGAGGTGACGTTCGTGAGGTACGGTTCGAGGTCGAACCCGTCGTCGGTCCCCTCGCCGATGGACACCTTCGCCGCCGCAAGCCGAGTCCCGCCGTCGATGTGGACCCTGACCCTGCTCGTCCCCGGCGAGTCGTCGTAGTCGAGAAGCCGGGCGTAGCCGCGCTCGTCGAGGAGATCCTGCCACTGTGAGCGTGGGAGCCTGGTCGGGAGGCTGACGGTCGCGCCGCCGGACGGCACGGTCGTGTTCCAGTGCCCCGTCCGTTCGGTCGTGACCGTGGTCGAGACCGCCCGCTCGTCGAGGTCGCCGCTCAGGAGGACCAGCCGAACCGCGTCGTCGCCGAACGTGCCGTCCGTAGTGTCGGCCAGCACGGTGTCGGTCCCCGAGTACCGTTCGAGCAACATGCTGTATTCGAGCGAGATCTCCCGTCGCTCGCCGAGCTGGTTGTAGGTCGGACGGTAGGTGACGAACGTGGTGTTGAATCGCTGCGTCCCGTCACCCCGCTCGGTGTCGAGACCCGAGATGACGACCGGCCGTGGTGCCGTCGATTCGAGCGACCCGACCGGGGTACCGGGGTCGACCGCGAACGGGCGAGTTGGATACCGAACCCCCAACTCCACGGTCGTCCGTCGAGTCGTGCTGGCTCCCGCCGGGGCGGTCGCGGTGTTCATCACCGCCGCACTCAATTGCTCCAGTTGGCTCTCGACCGTCCGGCTGTGTTCGAACTCCACCGCCCTGTTCTGGGCGGGGACGACGCTCGATTGGTAGATCGTGAAGACGATCATCACCAACGCGAAGATCAGGACGAACCCCACCACGGGCGAGACTGCGCGGTCGTCGTCGGACCGTCGTGTGCGTCGCCTCATGGCTTAGATCACCGCGAAGACCGCGAGCGCGACGGTCGGGAGGACCACTGCGAACTTCGTCCCGGTGAGGAGGGTGCCGCTCCGGATGTAGCCCGCGATGAACCCCGACGTGACCGCCTGGATCGTCACGGCGTGGAAGAACAGCATCCCCATCAGGTCGACGTCGATGCTCGCGCCGAGCCCCGCCGCGGCCGCCCCGCTCGTTCCGGTGTCGAGCCCGGCCACCGTATCGAGGAAGTTCACCTTCAGGACCGCCATCACCGCGAGCAGGGTGAGGAAGGTCATCACGACGATCACGACCTGCATTCTGGCCTGGGAGCGCTGTTCACGCTCGACCGCGTCCTGGTTCTCGCTCGCGCGCGCCGCCGTCGACAGCACCTCCGTTATCTCCGAGGAGGCCTCCTGTGCCTCGCTGATGACGTTCACCGTCCGTGCGAGTCGCGGGACGTGGTACTCGTTGTTGAACTCGACGAGCGCCCTCGTCAGGTTCGTCCCGTAGTCGACCTTCGCGGCGACCGTCCGAAGCTCGCTCGCGAGCCGTCCCGAGGAGGTCTCGGCGACGACCCGGAGCGATTCGAGGAGGGTCAGCCCCGTACTGTTGGCGCTCGATAGCTTCCGGAGCGTCTCCGAGAGCTTGCCCGTTATCCGACGGCGCGACCGGACGTTCCACCCGTAGAACACCGCGAGCGGCAGCCCGTTGACGTACAACGGCACGTAGACCCAGAGGAAGGTGCCGACCACCGAGCGATCGACGAACCCGTCGAGCGACGTGGGGGCGCGTCCCGAGCGCACCGCGAGGGCCAACAGCACCACCGAGGCGGGTACCGTGAGCGCGAGCACGGCGAGCGGTCGGTCCCGGAAGAAGCGGTGTGGGTTCGCGAGGAGTTCCGCCGTCCGATGGGTCCCCTCGCGGTCGCGGATACGCTCGAACACCGCGTGTCGACCGGTGTACTCCTCGACCACCCCGAGGTCGGCGAGCTGGGACCGACCCGTCGTCGAGGTCGGTGCGCCCTCAACTCCCTCGGGTCGGAGGTAGCCGTCGCCGACCTCGTCCTGTTTCACCGTCGAGACCAGCACCGCGAAGCCGATACCGATCAGGGGGACCAGCCCGTAGACCGTCAGATAGAGCAGCAACGTTTGCGGGCCGCCGACCATGCTCATCACGACGAGGACCACGACCAGGAGGAGGGGAAACACCGAGAGCGTGATGTACAGCTCGCCGAACAGTTCGAGCGTTTCGAGCACCAGCGACTGCTCCTGTTTCGAGGTGCGAAGGTGCTTGTCCTTCTTGTCCCGGAGGAACGCCGTCATGCTCCCGCCGGAGTCGACGACCGAGAGCATGTCGGTCAGGAACTGGCTCAGCTCCTCGCTCGGGGTTCGGATCGACTGCCGCCGGATCGCGGTCCGGTAGTCGGTGTCGAAGAACTCGGTTTCGAGGTGGATTGACTCGAACTCCCTCGCGACCGCGCCGTAGGTGTCGTCGGCCCCCGCCATCGCCTCGACGATCTCGAGCTGGTTCAGCCCGCCGATCGAGAGGGCGTACATGAATGAGACCGAGTCCGCGAGCAGCACGTTGATCTCGCGTTTCCTGGCGTTCGCCCGGACGTAGGGGATCGTGACGAGCGTGCCGAACCCGACCGTGAACCCCACGAACCCACAGACGAGCCCCGACGCTCCGACCAACAGCGGGAGCTTCGCGGCCTCGAAGAGCTCCAGTACCACGCCGTGGAGCACCCGGAGGTCGGTGAGCTTCGGGACGCCGTCCACGAAGCGCTCGACGAGGAGGAAGCCGACGACCGTGGCGAGCACCCACAGCAACGCGCCGACCGTGACCCCGACGCCGATCGCACGCGAGAGGTAGATCTCGACGGTGTCAGGCATCCGCGCCGCCGCCAGCTTCCGTTCCATGTCGTCGACGAAGTCGCCGTCGTCGTCGAACAGCCGTCGGTAGAGGCCGTAGAACCGGTCGCCGAACGTCCGCCTCCCACCCACGTAGCCCCCGCCGATCCCGTGACTCACGGCTCGTCCTCCGCCCCCATCGGTGCTCCCGACCCGTCGTCCGCGCGGCCACCGTCGGTGATCGCGGCGGCGACGCTCGGCGCGGACCGGTCGTCGTACGCCTCGAAGAGCTCGGCTTCGGCCGTTTCGAGTATCGACCCGGTGAGCCGTCGCAGCTCGTCGGAGGGGTCGGGGCGGGGGACCATCGCTTCCGTCGCGGGGTCGGTGTCGATCTGCACGCTTTCCATCCCACGCAAGTCGTCGAGGCTGGCTTCGAGCCGGTCGGACGCGATCAGCGAGAGGATCGTCTCGGGGTCGTTGATGAACGCCTGGAGCGTGGCGGCGGCCTGGGTGTAGGTGTTGAGCCCCCGGTCGACGAGGTAGGCCAACACGACCTTTCGCTTGAAGAGCTCCGTAGAGAGGCGGTCTTCGGACCAGCCCCGGTCGAAACGGATCGATTCGAGGGTGTTCGAGCTCCCGAGACGGAGGTAGTCGTCGGTCTCGGCCTGCCACTGGTAGACGTCCTTGACGTTGATCTCGTCGTGCTCGGCGTCGTAGTAGTTGATCTCGGTGAGCGCCCGATTTCGGCGGACCTTCCTCCCGCGAACCCGCGTCGCGGTCTGGACGCTCACGAGGTCGAGCGCCGTGAACAGCGTCTTCGAGACGTTGATCGGGTCGGTCGTAAACCGCTTGATCACCTCGCCAACGTTGTCGGCGTGGAAGGTCGTGAGCGAGGTGTGACCCGTGCTCATCACCTGAAAGAGCGTTCGACCCTCCTCCCCCCGAACCTCACCCATCACGATGTAGTCGGGGCGCTGGCGGAGCGCGGCTTCGAGGAGCGCGAACTCGTCGACGTCGCCGACGTCGTCGGCGCTGAAGGAGGGTCGCGTCACCGAGGCGACCCAGTTTCGTTGCGGGATCTCGAGCTCCCTGGTGTCCTCGATCGAGACGATCTTGGCGTTGCTCGGGATGAACAACGAGACCGCGTTGAGGCTCGTCGTCTTGCCCGAGGCCGTCCCGCCGGCGAACAGCATCGACCGGCCGTTCTCGATGCAGAGCCAGACGAAGGCCATCTCCTCGATGCTGAACGTGTGCCAGTTGATGAGGTCGACCGGGGTGTAGGGGACGTCCTTGAACTGCCGGATGGTGTAGTTGGTGCCGTGGTCGGAAACCTCGCGACCGAGGGTGAGCTGGGCGCGCGAGCCGTCGGGAAGGGTAGCGTCGACCTGAGGCTGGCGTTTCGAGATCCCCTTCCCCGAGCGCTGGGCGAGCTTCACGACGAAGTCGTCGAGGTCGCTCTCGCCGTGGCGGACGTTGGTGATCAGCTGTTCGCGGTCGGTGTGATAGACGAACACCGGGGAGTCGTAGCCGTCACACGAGACGTCCTCGACGTTGACGTCGTGTTTGATGCCGTCGATACGTTCGTAGCCGATGAAGTCCCGCCGGAGATAGTAGCCGAGCTTCTCGACCTGGTAGGCCGAGAGCGTCGCCGCGTCCTCGTCGAGTACCGCGGGTTCGGGCCGGGCCGAGACTCCCTCGTAGTCGCCCCGTCCGTCGCCCGTTCCAGCCGTCCCGCTCGATCTTCGTCGAACGATCCCTTTCAGCCTGCCGAGAACGCCTGAACGCCCCGTGTCCGCGGTGGGACCTTCGTAGAGGTCGTAACGTTCGAGCAGTCGGCTCGTCTCGGTCTCGATGACGGCCGCGCGCTGGGATTCGTCGCCATCGGCCACGGCCTCGTCGTCCGAGTAGGTGATCCCGGTCTTGAGCTTCCGGGTCAGGAACGCCTTCAGGTCGGTTTCGATCCGGGTGGGGTGGGGCTCGACGAGGTAGTACTTCGCCTCGTTTTCGCGCGTCGAGTGGAAGATGACCACGAACGAGTAGGGTTCGTTGACCCAGTAGCGCGTGACCTCCCGGAAGTGGGGTTTCCGGTCGAGTGGCACCGCCTTCTCGAGGTCGTAGCGGTTCGCGACCGTGGTCCGCCCGTCGGCCGTCGTGAAGAAGTCGTCCTCGTCGAGCGCGTCGTCCACCGTCACCGTTCGGGCATCGACGGCGCGGGCGAGCCCATCGGCCATCCCGGCCGCGGCGGCGATACGGGCCGCGACGCCAGCGCTCGTGGGCGGATCGCGAGCGGACGAACCATCGGACTCCGACATTGGCGAGCCTGGCCTCCTCATCGAATAAAAACCCTCGGTGGGGCCGAGTCGGCCCGATACCTCGACCGAGCGGCCGACGTCGGGCGGAACGATAGCTTTTACCTACCTCGTTCGTATAAGTTACGTGTGCTTTCGATACTCCTTCTCGTTGGGGTCGGCGTCGCGGTCTTCGTCGGTTTCAACATCGGTGGCTCCTCGACCGGCGTCGCGTTCGGGCCGGCGGTGGGGAGCCGGCTGGTCTCGAAGAACGGTGCGGCGGCGCTGTTCACTCTCTTCGCGCTGATCGGTGGCTGGACCTACGGTCGGGAGGTCGTGAAGACGATGGGTGGCGATATCGTCCCGTCGAGCCAGTTCACCCTCGGGGCGAGCGTCGCGGTGCTGTTCTTCGTCGGCCTCGCGCTCCTCATCTCGAACCTCTTCGGCGTGCCCGCCTCGACCTCGATGACGGCGGTCGGCGCGATCGCGGGGCTCGGCCTCGCGAGTCACACCCTCGATTGGGGCGTGATGGGCGGGATAGTCTCGTGGTGGCTCGTCGCCCCCGTGGTCGCCTTCTGGGTGTGTGCGGTGATCGGCCGCTACCTCTACCCCTACCTCGACGCGTGGTTCGCGCTCGACCAGTCCGACAGCGACCTCCTGACGATCGACCGGACCGGCCCGGTTCCCGTCCCGCGACCCGCCCCGGGAACGACCCCGAAGGAAGTCTTCTGGAGCGCCGTCGTGCTCGCGATCAGCTGTTACATGGCGTTCTCCGCGGGCGCGTCGAACGTCGCCAACGCGGTCGCCCCCCTCGTCGGTGGTGGCTCGGTCACGGCCGACCAAGGGGTGCTGCTCGCGGCCGCCGCGATCGGTCTCGGCGCGTTCACGATCGCCCGACGGACCCTCGACACCATTGGCAACGACCTCACCGACCTCCCCCTCCTGGCCTCGCTGATCGTCGCGAGCGTGAGCGCCACCATCATCACCGTGCTCTCGCGGCTCGGGATCCCGGCGAGCCTGGCCGTGAGCGCCACGATGTGTATCGTCGGCCTCGGCTGGGGTCGGGCCACCCGAACGACCACCATCGCGGACGCGGCGTCGGCGGCCTACCGCGGTGAGGAGAGCGCGACCCTCACCACCGGCGCGCTCGCCGCCGACTCGCCCGAAGCGATCGACGCCGACGGTACCCCCGACGGCGGTGACGTCCCGGAGCCCGACGTCCCGCGGATCGGCGACGAGGACCCCACGGACTTCACCTCCCAGGAGCTCTTCGACCCGTCGGCGACGGGCCGGGTCGTGATGCTCTGGATCCTCACCCCCTCCCTGTCGGCGGCCGCCTCGTACGTTCTCTTCAGTCTCTTCCCGATCTACGGTGGCTAAGGTACGCAAAAATCAAGAATACGTCACATGTTATCAAAACCAACATTTTGATCGGAGATCTTCTCTACATTTTGTTCTCCGTGTTCTGTTAGTCGATAGAAGCTTGAATCGTCATCGATTGGCTCGAAATATCTGTTCGAAGAATCTTTCTTCTTGTCCATCCGAACGACAGGATGTTTAGCATGGATTTTGTCTTCTGACGATTCGGGGATATCTAAATATTCTGGCGGTTTGTATTCTTCACCAAGCCTTTTCCGTAGTATCTGTAGAGCTTGCCATCTCCAGACAGCAAGCTGATCTATCCGGCGTTTGAGAACGTTTTCTCGGTCCTGTCTACCACTATCCGTGGCACTTTTTGACATCCCTGTCTGTGTTATGAGATTCGTATTAGTAGCCAACATTTTGTCTGTCCCCTCTAGACTAGAATAAAATTTTGTCAGAGAATCCACTTCTACATCTTGTAGGAGTCCAATATTCTCTGCGTGAGATTCGTATGCTGTTGTTGAACCAATACTATTGGTTGGAGGCTGACGAGAATCATCGTCGACCCACTGCGGGAAGAATGTCATTGATTCTAACTCTGCCCTTATGGCTCTCCTTGCTGAGCTTTTCCGACGCTTGATCCTCAGCCGATAGATCAGGTAGCTACCACCTACGCCAATGATCGCAGCCAGTAGAACGATTATATTTCCAACCACTGGGCTTGATAGGAGTTCAGTCAAATCCATGCAGCCAATCTACTCTTGAGAACACATTAGCATTAATCTCAACCCATCTTGACAAATTCGCTATGTTTGATATCGATAGCGTTTTTCGCCTCCCTACCCCGTCTCCGATGTGACCGAACTCCGGGGCGTACTGGTCGAGGTCGGCGACGGGACCACCGTCGAAACCCGGTACGGCGAGCGCGACCTCGCCGAACTCACCCTCCGACCGGACGGGGGTCGCGCCGACCCCGTGACGCTGACCTGCTGGGGGAAGTGGGCCGAAACCACCGACTACGCCCGACCCGGAATGGACGTTTTGGCCGTTGACGTCGAGGAGAACGACTACGACGGTGACGGTGGGTACGCGACGACCGGCGACTCGCGGGTGGTGCTCCAGCCCGACTACCTCGTGAACGTCACCGACGTTCGCTCGTGGGTCCAGTGCCCCAGGTTGGAGTACCTCAACTCGATGTCGGGGATCCCCCTGAATTACCCGGTAGTGAAGGGGACCATCGTGCACGAGGTCTTCTCCGACCTGCTTCGGGGAAGCGAGGTCGAGGCCTCGATCGACGACCGGATCGAGGAGGCGGGCCTCGACCTCGGCCTCCTCGGGCGGGATCCCGAGGAGGTGCGGGCGGACGTCGCCGACCACGCCCGTGCGATCGACGGCTGGCTCCGCCAGGGTACGCTCGACGACGAGGACGAGTGGCGCTCCGAGCAGACACTCATCAGTGAACGGTACGGCCTGAAGGGTCGGGCCGACGCGGTCCGCCGGGGTTCCCCTGTGGAACTCAAGACAGGGAAGAACACCAAGAGCGAGCCCCGATTTCAGGACAAGATCCAGGTCGCTTGCTATGCGCTCCTGTTGGGTGAACGCGGTCCGTCACCCGATACTGGCACCCTCATCTACACGAAGAACGCCGCACTCGACCGGAACGAGGAGGACGGCGACCTCTCGCCGGCGAAGGACTTCTCGCTCAACGACGGTTTACTCGGGTACGTCGTCCGTCAGCGCAACCAGCTCGTGTCGATGGCGCTCGAAAAAACTGTGCCGACGGGCTACGAGGCCAACGCGCGGTGTGAGTACTGCTTCGAGCAGGACACCTGCATGGTGGTCTCGGGCCGGCTCGACCAGGAGTCGAAGGCAGGGCAGATCGGGAGCGCGCTCCCCGCCGAGGAGCGCGCGTACTTCGCACGATTTTACCGCGCCATCGAGGCCGAGCGCCGCGCGGTCCACCGGGAGTACGCGAAGCTCTGGACCCAAACCCCCGAGGAGCGCGCCGACGCCGACCGCGCGCTCATCGACCTCGAACCGCTCGGAAGAACCGAGGTCGACGACGGCTGGGAGCTCCGAGCGCGGTGTGACGACCCGGTCTCGAAGATCCGCGAGGGCGACGTGGTGCTCGCGAGCGACGGCGACCCGGTCTACGGCACCGCCGAGATGGGTCGGGTGCTCGAACTCGACGACGAGGTCGTGGTGAGCACCGAGGAGCCGGTCGACCTCCGGCGGCTCGACGTCTACCCCTCGGAGATGGGTGTCGACGGGATGCTGACGGCGCTCCACAACGCGGTGCTGGCCGGCGACCCGGACCGAAAGGACGTGCTCTTCGGGCGGCGCGAGCCCGAGTTTCGGGAAGTGGACGAGACGTTCATCCCGAACAACGAGAGCCAGGACCGGGCCGTCCGGCTCGCGGTCGGCGCGGAGGACTGTGCGCTGGTCCACGGCCCGCCGGGCACGGGCAAGACCTACACCATCGCGCGCACCATCCAGGCGCTGGTCGAGCGCGGGGACCGAGTGCTCCTCTCGGGGTTCACGAACCGTGCGGTCGACAACGCGCTGGAGGCGCTCCGCGACCAGGGGTTCGAGGAGTTCGTTCGCGTGGGAACCGAACACGGGGTCCGTGCGGACATGCAGGGGTTCAGACTCGAAACCCGCGGCGACCCCGAGGCGCGAGCGCGGGAGCTGGAGGACGCACCCGTGGTGGCGGCGACGACCGCGAGCTGTGGCTCGCGGGTCATGCGCGAGGAGTCGTTCGACGTCGCGCTGGTCGACGAGGCGGGTCAGCTCACCGAACCCGCGACGCTCGCGGCGACCACGCTCGCCGACCGGTTCGTGCTCGTCGGCGACCACCAGCAGCTTCCCCCCGTGGTCCAAGCGGCGGACGCGGCCGACGAAACCGGCATCGAGGTCGAGTCGACGACCGACCCGGCCGCCGCGCGGTCGGACGGCGGTACGACGGACGCAGCCGACCTCTCGCGGTCGCTGTTCGAGCGGCTGGTCGACGCCCACCCCGACGCGTCGGTGCTGCTCGACACCCAGTATCGGATGGCCCAGCGGATCCAGGCCTTCCCGTCGAGCGAGTTCTACGACGGCGCGCTCAGACCCGCCTCGCCAGACGTGGCCGCCCAGCACCTCACGGACCTGCCGGGTGTGGACGGCGACGCGCTCCCCGACCACCTCCGCGACCGCGTGGCGTTCGTCGACCCCGGCGGGACGGCGCGGGGCAACACCAATCCCACGGAAGTCGAGGCGGTGGGCGAGACGGTTGACGCGTTCGTCGCGGCGGGGCTCGCGCCCGACGACATCGGCGTCATCGCGCCGTTCCGCGCCCAGGCCGCGGCGATCCGCCGGCAGGTGCCCGACGTGACCGTGGACACCGTCGACCGGTTTCAGGGCTCGGCGAAGGAGGTCATCGTCGTCTCGTTCGTCGCGACCGGCACGCTGGACTCGCCGGTCTTCGAGGACCCACGCCGAGTGAACGTCGCGCTCACGCGCGCGAAGAAGGCGCTCGTGCTCGTCGGCGACCGCGCGGCGCTCACGTCCGACGAGCGCTACGCCCGGATGGTCGAGTGGGCCGACTGACCCGCACAAGGGTATACGACCAACCAACTCGGCGTAACTATCGTACGACCCTCCCCGACGGGATCACCTTTAAACGGACCGCCGGAAAACGAACGCTCGACATGCGACGACACGACCGTGTTCTCGCTCGAACGGGTGGACAACTCGCTCCCACCACCTCGGGACGGAGGAACGCGTGACGAATGCGGGGAGCACACTGCTGGCGTGGAGTTACGAGTGACTGACTTATCGGCGATGGTGGCGACCACGAGGTCCGACGGGTTCGTCGATCAGTACCGGGGAGCTGACCAGACGGATGCGTAGCGAGCGCTTCGGGACGGTCCGTGACCTCCGCCAGTGGATCAGCGCGCTCTCGGCGGCCAAACGGCTCCTCGTCCTCCTCGGATCCGGTGGTATCGCGCTCGCCGCACAGGGGATCGCGACGGCCGAAGAGCAGGAAGCCGTCGTCGTGGTCGTCGCTTCGGGGGTCTCGCTCGTCGCCGTGCTCGTCGCTCTCCACTCGGTCTACGCGCTCCTTCGGCCGTTCGTCAGCTCCGCCACGTCGGGCGACGCCGACGAGAACTGACCCGGCGCACCGTCCGAAACGAAGGAGAGGGTGCGACCTCGCCGTTTTCGCGTCGGTGGTTCCCCACGAGGGTGTACGCGTTCCGGCGTGACGACCGAACAGTTCCTCGTCCGACCCCGAACCGTCTCGTTACCGTTCGATGATCGTCCCGTCCGTCCCGACGGCGATATCCGACCCGTCCGACCCGCTCTGCCCGATGGTGACCCCAGACAGGTCGGCATCGACCGGAGCCTCGACCGTCTCCCAACCTCCGTCCACGAGTTCGACGACCGTCCCGGCGTCGCCCGCCGCGAGCCCCGATTCGCCAGCGAGGTCGATCGCCGAGAGCTCCGTCTCGGCAGCCCGCAGCCGCGTCCAGACCGAACCGTCGTACCGGAACACCGCACCGTCGTCGCACGACACGACGACCATCGACCCGGCCGCGTCGACCCCGGTGAAGGCGGCGTTCGCGTCGTCGATGCCGATCCGCTCGTAGCTTTCGCCGCCGTCGGTGGTCCCGTAGACGCCCTGGCTGGTATCGCAGAGGTAGCCGCGGTCGTCGTCCACGAACGAGACGGCCGAGATGCTCGACCCGCTGCCGGGTTTTTCGACCTCGCCCCACGAGACGCGGCCGTCGTCGTATCGCCCCCGGAGGAGTTCGCCGGAGCCGTTCACGAGGTGGATCCGTTCGTCGCCCGCCGTCCCTGTGACCGCGACGTCGGTCCAGGTGCTCGTCCGGTCCTTCGGTGCGGAGTGGTCGGTGAGTTCGCCATCCCTGTAGCGCCCGAGCACGCCACTGTCGCCCGCGAACCAGACCGCCCCGCCGTCGGCGGTCGCATCGACGCCCCGGAGCGGGTTTCCGTTCGCCGTCGGACCCCCCTCGACCGCGACCGCCCAGCCGTCGTCCTCCCGAGTGAGGACGACCCCGTTCTCCCCGACCGCGTACGCGCCGTCGGCGGTCGCGACCACGTCGAGCAACGACTCCTCGGTCGGTGCGTTCGCCGTCTTCCAGCCGGGCTCGACGTCGGGAGCCGTTTCGTCTTCGTCGGTCGGTTCGTCCTTGTCCTCCGACTCCGATTCCGGCTCGTCGTCGGTTCCCGTGGTCTCGGATCCGCGTTCGTTCGTCGGTCCGGCCGTCGCCGCCGGTCCCACGTCGCTGGAGCCGACGTCCGCTTCCGTTTCCCGGTCGTGGTCGTCGCCGTCCAGCCTCTGTTCTCGCTGTGAAACACTGGACTCGACAGTGTCGGCACGCGGGTCGCCGCTTCCATCTCCCGTACCACGTCCCGAACCCCGTCCATCGCTGGACTCACCGCCTTCGCCGACGACCGACGGCACCCGCTCGCCCTCGCCGGTGGAATAGAGGAACACCGGCGGGAGAACGTAGACCGCGATCGCGACCAGAACGAACCACCGAATGCCCGTGAAACTCGCGATCCCGATCAGTGCCGTCAGCGCTGCCGCGCTCGCCGCGTGAACACCCGATTTGGCGTACTCGCGGTAGTACGCGAAGAAACCCCGGCGTTCGCCCTCGGCGGCTGTCATTGCCCGTTGTGCACGACTGAGGCCCATGAGCCTTCGGCTTGAGCACGACGCCGGCGAGCAACGCTTTTGCCCGCCCCGTCCCCCGATTCGTCATGCGCGTAACCTTCCTCGGGACGGGAGCCGCGATGCCGAGCGGCCGGCGATCCCAGACCGGACTCCTCCTCGATGCCGACGACGATTCGCTCCTCGTCGACTGCGGCAGCGGCGTGCTCAACGCGCTCGCGCGAACCGAGACGGGGTACGAGGGCGTCTCGACGGTCCTCCTGACCCACCACCACCTCGACCACGTCGCGGACCTCCTCCCGCTGGTGAAGGCCCGGTGGCTCGCGGGCGCGGAGCATCTCGAAATCGTCGGGCCGCAGGGCACGAAAGAGCTGATCGACGGCCTCCTCGACGTCCACGAGTACCTCGACGGCCGGATCGACCTCCGGGTTCGCGAGGTCGTCGCGGAGTCGTTCTCGCTCGCGGGGTTCGACGTCGACGCCCGCGAGACTCGTCACTCGATGTACTGTCTCGCCTACCGCTTCACCCACGACGACGGGCCGGCGTTCACCTTCAGCGCCGACAGCGAGGCTTTCACGAACCTCATGAATTTCGCCGACGGCTCGGCCGTGCTGGCCCACGACTGCTCGTTCCCCGACGACGTCGACGTCTCGAATCACCCCACGCCGAACCAGCTGGGCGAGACGCTCGCCGGATCGGGGGTCGAGGTCGGGCGGGTCTACCTCACCCATCTCTACCCCCACACCGAGGGCCGCCACGAGGAAATGTTGGAGTCCATCGGGGCGCACTACGAGGGCGACGTCAGGTTCGCCCGCGACGGTCTCGCAGTCGAGGTCGAGTGACCGGTCACGGCTCCGCTCGGCCCACCGATCCGGTTCGTCAGTTCTCGCGCGTGGCCTCGCGGATAGTCGCGACCTCGTCCTCGTCGTAGCCGATCAGCCGGACGTCGGCGAGCGACGTGGATTCGTACTCGGCGATCACCTCGCCGATGATCCGTGCTCCCTCGCGGAGGTCGAACCCCGCGATCCCACAGCCGAGCGCCGGGAGCACGAGCGACGTACATCCGAGTTCGTCGGCGCGTTCGAGGCTGGTCCGGGTCGCCTCACGGATGCTCTCGGCGGTCGCGCGCCCGCCTTGCGGCATCGCGGCGGCGTGGATCACCCACTCGGCGTCGAGGTCGTAGGCGTCGGTGACCGCCACCTCGCCGAGATCAACTGGTCCCTTCGAGACCGCCTCGTCGTCGATGCCCGGACCGGCCCCGCGCCGGAGCGCGCCCGCGACGCCCGACCCCATCGCCAGCCCCGTGTTGGCGGCGTTGACGAGCGCGTCGGCCTGCTGGGCCGCGATGTCACCCTGGACGACGTCGAAGTTCATACTCGCCGTTGACCGTCCCGGGCCAAAAACCCGTGCCGGTCAGGGTGCGCTTCGACGGCGGTGGACGAGGTAGCCGACCAGCGCGAGGGGGACCCCGAAGACCACGAGGTACGGCGCGGCGTACGCGAGCCCGACGACGATCGCCCGGATCGCGGTGACCACGCCCTCCATCGACGAGACAAGCGCGCTGCCCACGCCGACGTCGTACCACTGCTCTGGGGGTGCGCTCGGGCTGGATTCGGCGTACGTCACCGTGATCGTCGAGTAGGCGACCCGGTCGTTCAGCGAGGCCAGTCGGCCTTCGAGACGCTCGATCCGCGACTGCACAGCCGAGAGGCGCTTCTGGACCGCGAGGGTCGCCTCGGTGTCGCTGGCGTTGTCGTAGAGCGCGCGGAGCCGGTCGCGCTGGGCGCGCGAATTGTTGAGCCGGGCTCGGAGGTCGATCAGCTTTCCGGAGACGTCGGTACTGTTGCTGTTCGCGTTCTCCACCGTGCCGACCGCCTTGACCTGCGAGAACAACGTCGAGAAGGTTCGACTGGGAACGCGGAGCACGAGCTCGCCGCGGGTGACGTTCTCGCCGGATTCGGTGTAGGTGCTCTCGCTCGACGCGCTGACGTAGCCACCCGCCGCCCGAGTCGCCCGCGTCAGGTTCCGCTGGGCCGCGCTGAAGTTCTCGACCCCGAGCTGGACGCGGCCGGTCTTGATGACCGCCTGTGGGGCTTGGCGCGCGCGCTGGGCCTCGCCCGCTCCACCGCCGCCGGCGCTGGCACCCCCGCCACCCATCCCGGCGTTCGCGTTCCCGCCCCCACCGCTCGCACCGCTCGCCTGGTCTCCGCCAGCACCTCCCGACCCGCTACAGCCCGCGAGAACGACCATACAGAGCATCACGACCGTCGCTACCGTGCGAGTGCGGGAGGGCATAGCATGCCTCGCCCGACCGCCGGCATATGTTTTGTGGCCGATACTTCTCACTCGGCCAACGCGGTGAAGCGGTTGACGTCCTCGTCGGTCCCGACCACGATCACCTCGTCGTCCTGACGGAGTTCGAAGTCGGCACCAATATCCGTGAACACGTCGCCGTCGCGCTCGACCGCGACGACGGTACAGCCGGTTCGGGCACGGACGTCGGCCTCCGCGAGGGTCCGGCCGGCGAGGTTCGGACACCGAGTTTGGAGCACCTCGATCTGGCTGTCGAAGTCCATGACGTCCTCGTCGAGGATCGTCGAGGCCAGCATCCGGCCGCTCACGGTGGCGAGCGCGAGCACGTAGTCCGCGCCGGCGCGGTAGAGTTTCCGGACGCTCTCGGTCTCCTTCGCCCGCGCCAGGATCTCGATGTCGGGGTAGAGCTCCCGGATGACGAGCGCCGCGAAGACGGTCTGCGTGTCGTCCGGGAGCGCGAGCACCACCGCGAGCGCGTCGTCGAGGCCCGCGGTCTTCAGCACGGCCTCCTCGGTGGCGTCGCCCACGATGTCCACGCCGGGTTTGTCGGCGAGGTCGACCACGACCGACTCCAGCCCGTCGGCCGCGATCGCCGCGTCGACCGTCGACCCGACTTCGCCGCGCCCCGCGATGACGACGTTTCCGCGCCGGTAGGGTCTGGTTTCGGCCGTCGTCATCCGCTTGAGGGCTTCGAGCTGTTCCTCCTGACCGGCCACGAGCAGCAAGGAGTGCTCGTCGAGGCGGGTGTCGGGCCCCGGCGGGCTGACGAACGCCCCGCGGAGCCAGGCTCCGATGACGTGCGCCCCGGTGCGTTCGGTGATCCGGCTCTCGGCGATCGTGACGCCCGCGAGGTCGCTCCCCGGTCGGATCGTGAGTTCGGCCACCTCGAACTCGTCGCTGATCTCGACCGCGTCGCGAAGCTCCGGCGAGACCGCCGTCGTGACCTTGTCCGCGAGGCTCTCGCCGACGAGCCGCCGCGGCGAGAACACGTCGTCCGCGCCCGCGTAGGTGAGATAGTCGGCGGCATCGGTGTCCTCGACGAACGCGATGATACGGGTCCCGCTCTCGCCCGCCGCGAGCGCGATCGAAGCGTTTGCCTCGTCGATCGAATCGGCCACCAGTGCCCGTGCAGCATCCAGGTTCACCCGCTCCAGGGTCGTCTCGGATTCGGGGTCGCCGTAGACCACGCTCACCCCGTCCTCGTGGAGGTCGTCGGCGCGGTCGCGGTCGGATTCGACCACCACGTACGGGATCTCCCGCCGTTCGAGTTCCTCGATGAGGGTCTCGCCGCGCGGGGTGTACTCACAGACGACGACGTGGTCGTCGAGGTCGGCACGGGTCGGTGCGCTCGTCGAGAAGGTCTCTTCGAGCAGCGGGAAGACGATCGCCGGGAGCGCGAGGAAGATCAGTGCGACCCCCGTGAGGTCCATCACGATCACGATGACGTTCATCGCGGGGCTGGTCCAGCCCGCATCGGAGCCGAAGCCCGTCGTGGTGAACGTCTCCACGACGACCTGCAGGGCGTGGAGGAACGTCGTCGGTTCGCCCTCGAACGTCGTCATCCCGTAGTCGTAGACCACCGCGTAGCCGAGGATCAGGAGGCCGAGCGAGACCGCCGAGTAGAGCGCCCGACGCTGCCAGGTGTTCATCGCTCCCCACCATCCGGACGGCGAACCACCGCCCCGGGTGCTCCGTCCATCGTTCGGGTTCGCCAACGGATCCTCATGAGCGGTTCGGTTCACCGACCGTTCCACGCACTATCGACCGCTATCGGCCGCTATCACCCGCTTTCGCGACCCGAGCGCCGATGGTTTCAGAACGAGGTGACTCGACACAACGACGATCGACGAATGGTTCCATTATGGTACTGATCTTGAAAAACATTTTTTACGGTGCGAGTTTCTTTATCTGATGATGCCACGGAGTGATGGGGAATCACGGGGAGGGGGAGCGCAGCTATCGGTGAACCGGCGTTCGTACTTGAAACTCGCGGGGGTAGCGGCGGGGTCGGCGGGACTGCTGTCGGGGCCGGCGAGCGCGGCGTTCACGCGTCGCGGGATCCAGTTCAATCGGACGGTGAACATGGTCGAAGATGCAGGGTGTGACCCGACGGGGAACGAACCCTGCGACGACCAGATCACCGCGGCGGCCGACGATTACACCCTGCTCAAGTTCCCGGCCGGCGAGTACAAGATCACCGAGAAGAACGCGGTCCTCGGTCTCACTAACGTGGGATTTCTGGGGGTCGGCGACGCACGCTTTACGGTTCCGGAGGACTTCAACGAGAAGGTCCTGGTGGTGGACCGGGGCGAAGGGGTGCTGTTCGAGGGTATCGACATCGACCAACGGGCCGACGGGGCGACGCCCGCGCTCCACATCGCGGGTGACGACGACATCCGGGTTCACGACGTCGAACTGATCGGAGCGGGGATACACAGGGATTCGATCCCGAAAGGGGAACCGGGCTACTCACCGGGCGTTGGGCCGGACAAAGGCAACCCGCGGGTCCACGACTTCTTCTACCCGATCGTTCGCTCGGAGAGCGGGACGGGACTGGTGACGAACCTCCGGGCGAACAACCACGGGTTGATGGGTACCTACAACGCCGGTAACGGCCGGAGCGGTATCTGGGTCGGTATCGGAACCTACGGCACGATCACCTTTCGTGACTGTCACATCGAGGAGTTCGGCTCGAACGGCTGTTACACCAGCCGAACCTACGGCGTGGTCCAGTACGAAGGCGGGGTCTATCGGAACAACGACAACAATCAGATACGGTTGGGGAGCGAGAACAGCTACATCGACGGGGCCAGTCTGGAGGTGGACGCCGATGCCAGTGAAGCGCCGAACCCGTACGAGGCGCTCAACTACCGCGGGGTGCGCATCGAGATGGGGCACA